>NZ_JACSQE010000006.1:0-82879 GCF_014836745.1 Oerskovia gallyi | reverse complement strand
CCCCCCCCCCCCCGCACCGGGAGGGCTCCGATGAGCGCCCGGCACCTCTACCTCGCCCGCCACGGGGCGGCAGATGCCTTCGGTGAGCTGACCGACGTGGGGCGCCGCCAGTCGGACCTGCTGGGCGAGCGCCTCGCGCACGTGCCGGTGACCGCCGTCTGGCACTCGCCGCTCCCCCGGGCGTCCGCGAGCGCCGCCGTCGTCGCGCGACACCTGCCGGGCGCGCGGGTCGCGGAGGCGGCCGAGCTCGTCGACCACGTGCCGTACGTGCCCGCGCGCTCCGAGACGCCGGTGTCCTGGGCGGGGTTCTTCGACGGCTGGGACGAGGTCGAGGCGGCCGCGGGCAGCCGGACCGCCGACGCGCTGGTCGCACGCTTCGCGGCACCGCCGGACCCGGGCGCGGGCACCGTCGACGTCCACGAGGTCCTGATCACGCACGACTACCCGATCGCCTGGCTCGTGCGCCACGCGCTCGGAGCGCCGCCCGAGCGTTGGCTCGGCCTGAGCAGCGCGAACACGGCGCTGACGGTGATCGACCTCCGTCCGGGGCTGCCGCCGGGACTCGTGATGTTCAACGACCTGAGCCACCTGCCGGACGAGCTGCGCTGGACGGGGTTCCCGGGCGGGCTGCGGCCGTGAGGACTCTCAGGGCTGACCACCGACCGAGGCTCAGGACCTCGCGGTGACGAGGCCCGACTCGTAGGCGAGGATCACCAGGTGCGCGCGGTCGCGCGCGTGGACCTTCGCCATGATGCGGTTGACGTGCGTCTTGGCGGTGTGGGTCGAGATCACGAGCTCGGTCGCGATCTCCTGGTTCGTCAGGCCGCGGGCGACGAGCAGGAACACCTCGCGTTCGCGCTCGGTGAGGCGGGCGAGCCCCTCGCCCTCCCACGCGTGCGCTCGCGGCGTCTGCCGGTGCACGAAGCGCTGGACGAGCGCCTGCGTCGCGGCCGACGACAGCAGCGCCTCCCCCAGGTGGATCGTGTGCACCGCGCGCACGATGTCCTCGGGCTCGGCGCCCTTCCCGATGAACCCGCTCGCGCCCGCCCGCAGGGCTGCGACGACGTACTCGTCCTCCTCGAAGGTCGTCAGGACGAGCACCCGCGTCGTGCTCCCCGTGGGGCCGGCGCAGATCTGCTCGGTGGCCGCGATCCCGTCGAGCTCGGGCATCCGGATGTCCATCAGGACGACGTCGGGGGCCGACGCCGCGGCCTCGCGCACCGCCTCGCGCCCGTTCGACGCCTCGCCGACGACCTGGATCCCGCCGCTGTCGGTGAGGATGTCCCGCACGGCCTGACGCACCAGCGGCTGGTCGTCGACGACGAGCACGGTGATCATCGTTGGGGCCCGCTCGCTGCGGCGACCGCGGTCCGTTCGGCGGGCAGCTCGATGTCGAGCCGGAACTCGCCGTCCGCGCGCGAGGTCTCGACCCGTCCCCGCACCGACGCGACCCGCTCCCGCAGCCCGCGCAGCCCGTGCCCGCTGGCGGGCGCCTCCGCGTCGCCCGCGCGCAGGGGGCTCGTGACGGTCAGGGCGAGCACGCCCTCGCGGTGACGGACCTCCACGACGGCCCGGTCGCCCGCGCCGTGCTTGTGGGCGTTCGTGAGCCCCTCCTGCAGGGCGAGGTAGGCGACGTGGTCGCTCGCCGGGGTCAGGACGCTGCCGCCCGGGTCTCGCCGCAGCTCGACCCGCAGGCCCACGTCGACGAACCGTGCGACCAGCGCATCGAGCTGGTCGAGCCCGGCCTGCGGGTGGAGGTCGTGCCCTTCGTGGTCTGCCTCCGCGCGCAGGAGGGCCATGAGCCCGCCGATGTCCGCGAGAACCGTGCGCGAGGCGCTGCGGATGGTCGTGAGCGCCTCGCGCGCACGGTCGGGCCGGGTCTCGAGCGACGACGACGCCACGCCCGCACTGAGGCTGATCACCGAGATCTGGTGCGCGACGACGTCGTGCAGGTCGCGGGCGATGCGCACGCGTTCCTCGACCACGCGCCGTCGGGCCTCCTCGTCGCGGTCCTGCTCGGCGCGTTCGGCGCGCTCCGTGACGGCCGCGAGCGCCTCGCGACGCGACCTGGTCGCGTCGCCCAGGGCTCCGGCCAGGACGACGAACGTCACGAACTGCATCGCCCGCGAGTCGAAGAGCTCGCCGTCGAGCGGGACGGCGGCCACGAGGAAGACGACGAGGGCGGCTGAGCCCACGCACGCGATGCCGACCGTGCGGCGCGTCCGGTCCGTGACCGCGAACGCGGTGATCACGACCGCGACGAGCGCGCTCGGGGAGAGCGTGCCCGCGAGCGCCACGACGACCGTGCACGCGAGGCTCACCCCGAGGGCGACGAGCGGTCGACGACGCCGCCACGGGATCACCACGACGGGCAGGAGCGCGACGACGACGAGCAGCCCCCGCGTCCGGAACAGCTCGTCGGGGAACGGCAGGACGCCGAAGAGGGCGACGACGGCGATCGCGACGACGTCGCTGAGGGGAACCGCTGCTGCGGCAGCACGGGGGGACGTCACTCCCCCAGTATCCCGGCCCGCCCGCGGCGGCGGATCGCCCCAGAAGGTGACGTGCGCGTACCACGATCGCGGTACGCAGGTGTCCGCGCCGGGCTGACGCGCGCGGTCGGCCGGGCCACGATGCTGGACCGACGGCGGAGCGCACCGGGTGCTCCGTGGAGAGGAACGCGTGAAGAAGCCTGCGAAGAGAGCCCTCGTGGCCGTGGCGGCCGTCGGGGTCGTGCTGGTGCTCAGCCTGGGCACGACGAGCGTCGTGAACGCGGTCGCGACCAGCCAGGAGCGCGACCGGATCGAGACCTACGGACAGACCGTGACGGTCGACGGGCGGCAGATGAACGTCCTGGTCACCGGGAGCGGCCCCGTGGACGTGGTCCTGCTGCCGGGCTTCGGGACCGCGTCGCCCGTCCTCGACTTCCAGCCGCTCGTCACGGACCTCGCCCAGGACCACCGGGTCCTCGTCGTCGAACCCTTCGGCTACGGCCTGAGCGACGGCACCGACGTCGAGCGGACCACGGAGAACGTCGTGGCCGAGGTCCACGAGGCGCTCCAGGCACTCGACGTCGACCGCTACGTCCTCATGGGGCACTCGATCGCCGGGATCTACGGCATCGAGTACGCCGCGCGCTACCCCGACGAGGTGACGGCGTTCGTCGGGATCGACACGAGCGTCCCCGGCCAGCCGCACATGGACACGGAGTTCCCCACGGGCCTCCTGGCCGCGGCCAAGAACCTCGGCCTGGCCCGTGTCCTCACCGCGGTCGGCGGCGACGGGCTCGACGGATCCGTGTACTCCGACCACGCGCGCGAGCAGATGACGATGCTCGCCCACCGGAACTCCCTGCGCCCCACCTACCTCGACGAGATGTCGCACATCGCCGCGAACTTCGAGCGCGCGCTCGGCACGACGTTCCCGGCGGACCTGCCGCTGCTGCTGTTCGTCGAGGCCGACAACGCGACCAACCCGGAGTGGCTGGCGCTGCACGAGGAGCAGGCCGCGAGCGTCGAGGACGGCACCGTGGTGCCCGTGCCCGGCGCCCACTACCTCCACCACACGCACGCTCCGCAGATCGCCGCCGGGTTCCGGGAGTGGGAGGCTGCTCGCGCACTGACGACGGGCTGAGGGTTGGGCTGGACTGCTGGGCGGCGGCGCGACGGCGCGAGATGCTCGCGGAGCGGGCGGTACCGTGTGCGGGTGAACGGACGATCGCCCCGACGGGGAACGAGACGCGGACGTGCGGACGGTCGCCGACCGCTCGCCCCCGTGGCGCAGACGCGCCGGGCAGGCCTGCTGATGACCACGGTCTGCGTGGGCCTCGGTGCTCTCGTCGTCTGGCGGGGCGGGGACGAGATCCTGGCGGGGAACTTCGCGGTGCTCTTCCTCCTCGGACTCTGCCTCGTCGGGACGACCGGATCGGTCGCCCTGACGCTGTCCTCGCCGCACCGGGAGCGCCTGTACCGCGTGGCGGAGTTCCTCGGACGCGCGTGCGTCGTGGCGTTCTTCGCCTGCGTCGTCGTGTTCGGTCTCGTCGTCCCGGCGGTCCTGGTCTCGCCGGGCTCGGGCAAGGCGCCCGACACGGTCGGCGAGGCCCAGATGCTCGCCCTGTGGACCCTCGTGGTCTTCGTGGCCGTCACGGTCTCGGCGATCATGGACAGGCGTCGAGCCCGACGGCGAGGCGACGACCCCGCGACCGACGAACGATCGTGAGCAGCTCCATGACGTGGCGGCGAGGAGGAGACGCATGACGTACCAGCCGGGTTGGTATCCCGACCCTCAGGACCAGCGGCGGGTGCGCTGGTTCGACGGAATCCGTTGGACCGAGCACTGGCAGCCTGGTGCGGTCCCACCCCCCGCGCGTCCACGGACGATGGGCGGGGGCACGATCGCGCTGATCGTCGTCGGCGCGATCGTGCTCCTGGTGGCGATGGTGGTCGTGGTCGTGGTCGTCGTCGCCGTGTTCGCAGGCTTCGCCGACATCGTCCAAGGGGTCGTGTGCGGCGAGGCCCCGCACTACTGCACCTAGGGGCCGCCCGAGGGGTGCTTGGGGTCAGCCGCAGGTGCTCGACGGCGCCGGCTCGTCCCCGGAGCGACCGTGCACCACTCCGGTCGCGAACCCGGAACCGGTCGGCGCCCCGAGGGTGACCAGCTGGGGCTCGGCGGGCGTCGTCCCGCAGCACGAGCCGCCGGTCTCGTCCTCGGCCTCCAGCGCCAGATCGGTCGAGCACACACCGGTGGCGGGCAGGTTCAGCTGGACCAGGTCCGCCGCGGCCCGGTCGCCCGCGAGGGCGGCGGCGATCGAGCGGACCTGCTCGTACCCGGTGGCCAGCAGGAACGTCGGGGCCCGTCCGTAGGACTTCATCCCGGCCAGGTAGAACCCGTCGTCGGGGTGCTGGAGCAGCTTCTCCCCGTGCGGGGGCACCGTGCCGCACGAGTGGAAGTTCGGGTCGATGAGCTCGGCCAGGCGGCGCGGGCACTCGACCACCGGGTCCAGGTCCAGGCGCACCTCACGCAGCATGTCCAGGTCGGGGCGGAACCCGGTCGCGTTCACGATCGCGTGGACCTGCAGGTCCAGCACCTCCTCGCGCGAACGGCCCAGGACCCGCACCGCGGCCTGGCCGGGGACGAGCTCCTCGATCGAGGTCCACCTCACCAACGTCAACCGGCCCGCCTCGACGGCGGCCTGCAGGCGCGTGCCCAGCAGCCCACGCGCGGGCAGCTCGTCGTCGGCCCCGCCGCCGAACAGGCGCCGCGCCGAACCGCCGCGGATCGCCCAGGTCACCGTGGTGCCCGGCGCGGACTCCGCGAGCTCGACCAGGGACAGCAACGTGTTCGCTGACGAGTGCCCCATCCCGACGACGAGCGTGTGCTTGCCGGCGAACCGCTCGCGGGCCGTTCCCAGGACGTCGGGCAACGGGCCCGTGACGAAGGCCTGCGCCTGCGCCTCGCCGACCGCTGGAAGGCCGCTGGTGCCCAGCGGGTTGGACGTCGTGAACGTCCCGGAGGCGTCGATCACCGCACGGGCCAGCACGTCCTCGACCTGCCCGTCCGCCCTCACGGTCCGCACCCGGTACGCGCGCCGCTCCCGGCCCAGGGACCTGGTCCTGTCCGCACCGTCGCGAGCCACCGCCAGCACCCGGGTCCTGGTCCGCAACCGCGACGCGATCTGCTCGGTCGCGGCCAGCGGCACCAGGTACTGGTCCACGAGCTCGCCGCCCGTGGGGAGCCGGTCCAGGTCCGGCGGGGTCCATCCGGTGGGCTCGAGCAGGCGTCGCGCGGCGTCGTCGATGTCGTAGCGCCACGGCGAGAACAACCGCACGTGGCCCCACGACGCCACCGTCGCGCCCGGCCCGTCGCCCGCCTCGAGCACGACCGGCTCCAGCCCCCGCTCCAGCAGGTGGGCGGCCGCGGCCAGCCCCACCGGTCCCCCACCGATCACCACGACCGGAAGATCCGCACGCACGACCTCGCTCATCACCACTCCTCGCATCGACAACCATCAATGAACGCCACGTCGACAACGTATCCATAAACTTCGATACGTGGCAAGATGGGGTCCGTGACCACGACGACGGACCTGCCCCTCGTTCCAGCCGGCACGGCTGGGGCCGCCTGCTGCGCGCCGCTGGTTCGCCAGGCCGCCGACCCCCAGACCGCGCGCGACCTCGCGCGCACCTTCAAGGCCCTGGCTGACCCCACCCGGGTCCAGCTGCTCTCGATCGTCGCCTCCCACGACGGCGGCGAGGCCTGCGTGTGCGACCTCACCGAGCCCGTCGGCCTGTCCCAGCCGACGGTCAGCCACCACCTGAAGATCCTCGTCGACGCCGGCCTCCTCACCCGGGAGCAGCGCGGACGCTGGGCGTACTACTCGCTCGTCCCCGGCGCCCTCACCGCGCTCGCCGACACCTTGACCGAGACGACACGCTGAGCCTGCCCGACGTCGGGCAGGCTCGCTCGCGGTCGCACCAGTTCGCGTGCACAGCCGTAGCCTCGGGTAATGAAGAGAACCCTCGCGGCCGTCGGAGCGCTCACCGTCCTCATGGTCAGCGCCTGCTCCGGAGGCGATCCTGACCCCGAGCCCTCCGAGACTTCCCCGTCGTCGGCCTCCGCCACGATCAAGGTCGAGCTCACCACGGACGTGGTCGTCGACGACGACGGCTCGGTGACGGTGACCGCGCAGTCGAACCTGCCGGACGGAACGGAGCTGGATGGGTCGGTGTCGGCCGATGATGTCTTCACAGCGCAGGACCGGGCCGTGCTGCAGGACGGCACCGCCACGTTCGGCCCCTTCTCGGCGAAGGGCGAGGCCCTTCCGGCCGGCGCCTACGCGGTGCGCGTCACCATGCCGATCGCGCGCAACCAGCCCGAGCAGGTCACGTCGATCATCGGCGAGCACGGCGAGAACTTGACCGGGCCGCAGGTGAGCACCGAGGACGGCACGGGCGACGCGGTGGTGGCGACCAGCGAACCGCTCATCATCCCCTGACCGCCGACCCCGACTCAGCGCATCGAGTGCATCCACAAGGCGACATCGGGCAGCCGCAGCTCGCTCGTGTCGAAGACGCACGTGCGCCCACCTGCCTCGGCAGCAGTCGCGGTCGCTTGAGTACGGCCAGCTTCGCCGCGGTCACCCACGGGTCGGACGTTCCCTTCGTCGTCGGGTCGGCCAGCGCGATGCGGGCCGTATTCGCCAGCCCCTCGGGATGCGGGGCAGTCTTTCGCAGTCCTCAGCCGCCGGTGAACATGGAGATGGTCAGCTCGGAATCGACCGCCTGGCATGGCTCGAAGAGAGCGTCAAGGGCATCCCGCCAGGCATCCGACCTGATGACGGTGGGTTCGGTCCTCGCCCAGGACTCGACCGCGGGGACAGCCTCCTGCAGGTCGGCGACCCCTTGGCTGACGGCGCTGTCGCCGCTCGAGGGGATGCGGTACAGGACACGTGTCGCGACCTCGTACCAGCCCTGCTGCTCCTGGACGGCCACGCGGCCCTCGCTCAGGGCGATGTCCGCGTTCTCCACGATCGACATGACGTCGGAGACGGCCGCGCACGCGGCGGCGTCCTGCGCCACGTCGCCCTCGGGTGCATCCGCCTGGCGCACTTCTGTCGTGCGGTCGGGCTGGGCGGTGAGAGCACCGCTGCAGCCCGCCATCATCGTTGCCACGAACACCAGAGCCGATGCTCCAACCGCCCGCTGTCCTCGCATGAACGTACCCCCGTCGTGACCGTGTGCCCCTGAGGGTACACATTCCGTCCGATGCCGCTCGCACGCGGTGGGGCGATGCACGCCACGGCACATCGTCCCGGGCAGGCCGGACGAGACACGGACCTGCCGAACGAGCCGCGACCGGCACATGTCAGACTGCCGGCATGTCACCCCCCTTTCCACGGAACCAGAAGCTGGCCGAGAAGGTCATGCGTAGGCTGAACAGGACGTTGCGAGGTCGCGAGCACGACGGGCTGAAGGTCGTCGCCCTCCTCCACTACGGGGCCGTCGACATCGATCCACGTCACCTTGTGGTCTGGATCCTGCTGGGCGGTAAGCCGGACGACCAGATCCCGGCATGGCTGAGGGTGTCGCCGTTGTTGATCGAGTCGCTGCGGCCGACGACCATCGACTACACGTGGCTGCTCGCCCTGCGATCCGAGGTACAGGGGGCGTTCCGGGCTGCCCGTTGGGCAGATCTGGACAACATCGCCGTCATGGTGGACAGCGAGCATCGAGTGGCCACATCCGGCTTTGACTACTTCCGCGGATGAGGAGGCCCAGGCGCCGAGGGCGAGGAGGCGTGTCCCTCGCGGAGAAAACTCAACTCCGGCGCCGGGTGGTCCGGTGTCTGCAGCGACTTCGCCGCACCCCCGACCAAACGACGAGAGGCCCGGAATCTCAACGATTCCGAGCCTCTCGCTTCTGTCGGGCTGACAGGATTTGAACCTGCGACCCCTTGATTGCCCATCGAACGGTCAAGTTCCGCCGGATCGCTTGGCTTTCCTCCTGCAACTCGTGTCTTTGCGCCCTTCCCCCGTGCCGCCCTGTGGCACGCTGAGCCGCAGTACGCCGGGTTCTAGGACACCTTCTGGGACAGATTAGCGGTAGCCACCGACAGCCCGATACGTGAAACCTCAAATGCACATGACCAGCGGGTCACTCCGGCGCAGTTCGCTGTATTCAGAAGTCCCAAGAATGCGCGGCCGGCTCGCTTGAACAGCGCGACGACAATAGGTCTGATCTCGGCTCGTGGTCAGGCCAGCACTGCCGCACGGACCCGTCCATGGGGATGCCTGGTCCTGTGGCAGGTCGCGTCTCGAGGTGGGGCCAGTTCACACGAGCCCGAGCCGGTGGAGCCGCACGCCCGGGTCCATGGAGCCTGGGCCTCACGTGCGACTCGCCTTCGAGGCTCGTGAGAGGGGGCCTTCCCCTGGTTCACACAGCCCCGGCGCATGAGCCAGGCCGAGAACCTCTCTTATGTCGCGATACGACCATGCTGCCACGACAAGGGTGCGCACTCGAACTCACCCCTGATTTGCATCCAGAACAGTGTCACCGCCCAAGCAGGGGCCAACTCACCCTCGGCCAGATCTACTTCAGCGTAGATAGACGACGAGCTTCGTGCCAAGAGTCTTGAATTCCTTCCGCTCCACGCGGCGGATCGTGGCGCCCACGAGTCGTTCCAAGACCTCACGGTGCGCTTGGTCGTCGGGAAACTTCGGGGCGCCCCGTCCGCCCGTCGCTGCTTTGGAATACTCGTCGCCCATCGAAAGTAGAAGTTCCTTGAGGTCCCTGAGGTCAAGCACCTCGCCCGCCTGTGCAGCGAGGTTGATGATCTCTCTCTGGTCGGCGCCAGCAGCCCGGAGTGCCTCGAGGATGGTGTACCCAAGTTTCCATCCTTGCTCGTGGAGCGTGCGAGTTACTGTCTGGACCTGTTGCTGAGTCGCGCCGGCAAGGTACTCGTCGAGTTCAGCGACAACTGCCTCTTTGACGTCGATCGAGACGGCACCGCGTAGCAGGTTAGGGATCTGCACGACGGAGAGTATGTCGACGGAGACCACCGTCGCGTAGTTCTCGGATGCGATGATCGCGGCCTCGTAGGTTGGCCAGTCCACCATGAGTTCTTCGGAGAACGCTGTCTCGTCGTCTACCAATAGCTGCGCGTCGATGAGCTGAGCGACAAGTAGGCCTCCCTCGGGTTCGATGGTGGTTGCGGAGATTGCTCCGGGGTTGACACTGGCGGCTAGGCCCACGCGGGACCGGCTATCAGGGATTTCCTCGCGAGCGGCGAGGATCGCAACCGCGACCTCGAGTCGGTCCGCCAGCGGCACGTCCTCGGCACCGGTGATCGTCTCGTGCTTGGCAAGCAGCGGACCGAGAGATGCATCGATAGCACCGAACGCGTCTAGGTAGCCCTTGACGTTCTCGAACGTCGTGTCGGTTCGGTTGGCAGCCGCTAGGAGCGGCCAGGTGGTGGCCGGGACCGACGGGACGAGCATCGGCACACGGCAGTCGTCGCTGGCTGAGTCGATAAGCCGACTGAGGGTCAAAGCGTCGGCGCGAGAGGAAGCATCAGTGAGGATCTTGGCGAATAGGTGTGGCTCGGTCATCGTGTGCGGTGTCGTGGGTGAGGCCTCGTAGGCCGTCATGTAATCCGTGAGTCGGTTGATGCAGTGCCAGTAGGAGGAACCGTAACGTTCATACAGGACATCCAGGGCGATTGAGCCGCCGGAGACGATGGTGTGGAGATTCGCCTCGGTGACGGGGTAGAGGCCCATCCGGATGGCGACCGAGCGCGCGTGCTGGTCCAAGGAGCCTAGAAGCTCAATGGCCGCGCCACTTGCCTGCACGAGGCGAAGGACAATCTCCGCCCGTGCTAGCGAGCCCGGGCTACAGATAGCCCTCAGACCACGGTAGTTCGCCTCGACCACCTGGCCCACACCCTCGTCGACGTCATACTCATAGCCGGGGACCACGCCGAGCACCGCGTCGAGCAGGCCAAGACGGGTCGTGGGGTCAACCGGAGCCGAGACAGCGGCGTACTTCACTACACCCGGCCACATCGGTGCGATCGCCGCTAGTAACGATTGAGGGGCCGTGCCGTGCGCGACGTAGGTGTCAAGGAACTCACGCTCTAGCGCCCCCATTCGAACCAAGCTGTGCGCAACGGTACGAGCGGCTCCAGGCCGATCCGTCAGCAAGTAGTCCAGGATGCTGACGTTGTACACACCCACATCACTGAACAGATCCGCGGTGTCGTGCTTGCCAGCTCCCTGCTCCCGGAGAACCTGGATCACGTCCCGCCTCTTGAGTTTGAAACCCGGATCAGGTACCCCGGGCTCGATGCAGCGTCTCGTGTACTCGACGCCGTCGGGGCCGAGGTGCTCGCCGTAGTAGCTGGAGATGTACAGCGCAAAGTGAGATGTGAGGAAGCCGTGGCGGACGAGATCACACGCAAGATCGGACTCCAGAACCTGGTCCAGCAGCTCGTCGAAGGTCAGCGGAGGTTCGACCGTACCGTCCGCCGGCGCTGGGACCACCGGAGGCTTCGGAACTAGATCACCCTCCGAAGTTGGCGATGGCAAGGTGAACTCGGCCCGCCTGCTCAAGCTCTCCCAGGTGTGATGCCTGAGGAACATGATCTGCTCTTCTGCTTTGGCGATCCGGTCTCGCTGATCGACAGGGTCAACGTCCTTCCACTGGTCAGGGTCAACCGGAGACCCAAGCAGCGCGGACAACTGACCGGCCGAAAAGGAGAACGTGACGGCACCTTTCCCCCGGCTCCGCGCCCTTGGACTAGCTACGGTAATTTCTTGGGCCTGTCCGGATGCGATAACGGCCCATGTGTCGCGGTCTGCAGCGTTGTCCTCTGTCGTGACTCCGGCCAACTCGATCAAGACGTCCTGTGCGCCAGGGTAGACGGACGCGCCGAGCACCTGCCCGAGTTCGACGAGCCGTTTACCGAGGTCAGCTGCTCGCGTGTCCGCGCTCAGCTCTAGGCTCAGGTCTGATCGCAGCGCGACCAGTCGTGTCGTCTGCGTCGCGAGGTTCTCGCGCACGAGTTCGCGCCACCTGCGGTACAGCCGGTCGAGCGTGCTGTCCTGGTGGCGGATCTTCTCGAAGTCGGCCAAGTGGGTGTTCTTGTACAGGACAATCGCGAACACCAGGTCGTCGGTGATGCCCGGCATTTTCGTCTTTGAGACGACGAGCCTGTTGCGATACACCTCGAACTCGTTGCGAATGTTGTGGATCAGTCGCATGTCGGCCACGTGGCGGGCCGCGAGGCGGATGAGGGCAGGGTTGATCTTGAAGTTGCTGCTCTTCATCGCCTTGGACATCACGTCCCGGGCGTTGTCAGCGCTGACGAACGGCACGACCGGGATGATCACGTCGAAGAACTTGGTGCGGCTTGCACGCCCAAGCGTGTCCTTGGCACGGTCGACCTTGACCTGAGGCGCTTCTTGTTCCCCCGGCGGCCTGTCCTTCTGAGCGGCCCCAATGCGCTCGAAGACGCTGTCTCGGATGGCGTAGACGAAGACGATGCGACGGGCGATCTGATCTGAACTGTTGAGCAGTCCGTTGAGCGCGCGCAGGGTGTCGAAGACCTTCACGTCCTCGAACCGGTCGATGTCCTCGATGACTACCACGTCGCACTGGCTCACCTGAAAGAAGTAGACGATCTCATCGAGATACTCGTCGAAGTACGTAGCCGACCCCTTCGAAAGGGTCACTGTCGCTGGACCAGAACTCATCGATGCGCTCATAGTTGGCCGGCTGCGCACCAACCGTCCGACTACCCAAGCCCCTGCCATCGCGACACCAGCGAGGATGACGTAGGCGACGACCTGTCGCCAGACCGCTGGAAGCAGTCCTTCAACCAAAGGCTGGATCAAGCCGAGACCGAAGAGGACTGCAAAGACCACGAACCCCGCGACTACAGCGATCCTCCACTCACGCTTCTGGTCGGGCGCGCTGGTACGGCGAAACCCCGACCGCGGGACCTTGATCGTTGGCAGTCGGTACAGCAGCTGCTTGACGATCTCCTTCTGAATCTGGTTCGTTCGCGATTCAGCCACGGCCGGCTGAGCCTTCTCCCCGGCCGCATCGTCGCTCTCTGGTGCGATCGTCGACAACGACAACTCGAGGACTCGAGCCGCACGATCGGTTCGCAACTGGTGCAAGACGCTGCTCTTACCCGTGCCATATGCCCCCGTCAGCGCCACGTTGAAGGTCCGGGGGCTGTCGATCGCTCGCACCAGTAGGTCGCAGTATAACTGGTGTTGTGGCCCGTCGAACTGCGGAGAAAGGCTTGCCAAGCGCAACTGCTGGCCAGGTCGGGGGTTCGCCTCGGTCGACTCCGGGATGAGGTTCGTGGGCACATCAGGATCGTATTGCCTACCTGGTAGCAACGACCGGAGCACCGCCGGCGCACGCCCCATTCTCTGGACACAACAGCCAAGTAGGCGATCGCTGGTCGGGCGACCGCCCCGGGGCATCGACCAGGTGCAGTGGCCTGTGGTCGCGTCCGCAGGGCGACCAGACGACGATCGGCTAGTGCCTTGAAGTATCTCGCAAGCCGATCCCTCACCGGGCGCCTCGCGCCTTCTCACCGCCGCGCACGGTTCCACCGATTGAAGGTGCCCGGTAGACCCGCCCGCAATTGTGCCCGGTGAAGGCTGCCTATCTGCGACATCCGGGCCATGACTGCGACGCTCATCGGGTACGCGCGCTGCTCGACCGCAGAGCAAGAACTCACTGCCCAGCACCAAAGCGCTCGAGGCGGTGGGTGCCGACCCGCCGGGTCTATGTCGACCAGGGCGTGACCGGCACCCACCGCGACCGTGTGGGATGTCAATCTCTGATGAGCTGGCGCGAGATGCGTACCTGTGTGGGTGCTCCATCGACGAGGCGTAGACGTTGCTCTACGAAACGACAATCGAGCTGGGGCTCCTGCTGAACTGGTCCCAGCTGCTGCATGACCTGGCCCACGACGCGTACACAGCGTTTCCCACGACCAACAACGACACCTGGACGTAGAGTCGCTGCGCTACATAGTCATCGAGCCCAAGATCGGCCTGTTCAAGCCCGCGCATGTCGGTCAGCTCGGCACCTTCGAGGAGCGGCTAGTGCAGTTCTGTCGACTGCGAAGGTGGCGGGCTCGCTGCCCCTTGCGCAGGTGGCGGGTTCACGAGGACACCCTCGGCTGTTTCGTGTTCGGCCGCGGTCCGTTGGTCCCAGGACGGTTTGCGCATGGCGTAGAAGAGCAGCGGCGGACCACCGAGGACCACTACTACGGCGGCCACCACGAAGGGGTAGGCGGCGGGCGGGACCCCCGTGAAACCCTCGGGCGGCACGAAGGCCAGCACGAAGGCCGTGGCGCAGGCGACGAACCCCAGACCCGCGACGAACTTCATCGCGGGTGTCCGGTAGGTGCGCACCACGTCCGGCTTGGAACGTCGCAGCCTGATCGCCGCGGCGAACATCAGCATGTACATGATCAGGTAGAGCGCAGCCGCCATGTCGATGAGCGCGATGAACGCCGTGTTGATGTTCGGGATGACGATGAACAGCAGGGCCAGGACCGACACCACGATCCCCTGGACCCCGAGAATGCCCACCTGCACACCTGCCTTGTTGCGCTTCTGGAGCGAGGGGGGCAGCAGGCCCGTCCGGGCCGCGGCCAGCAAGCCACGCGACGGACCGGCGATCCAGGTGACGACGGACGCGAACGCTCCCAGCGCGATGAGCGCCGAGATCGCGGTGACCGCCCACGGCATGTTCCACTTGTCGAAGAAGACCTCAAACGCGAGATTGATGCCGTTGGTCAGCCCCAGCTCCTTCTTGGGCACCGCGACCGCCATGGCGATCGTGGGGAGGATGAAGACGAGCAGAATGAGGAACGTCGCGATTGCGATCGACTTGGGGAACCCCTTCCCGGGATTCTTCAGGTCGTTCGCGTGGACGGCGTTGACCTCCATCCCCGCGTACGCGAGAACGTTGGAGACCACGAGGACGATCGACGCGATCCCGGTCCACGGCGGGATGACGGCGGACGCCTCCAGCGAGGTCTCCGCCTTCTCCCCGGTCGCAAGCCAGATCGCACCGAGCACGATCAGCAGGACGGCAGGGAACAGAGTCCCCAGGATGCCGCTCCACGACCCCACCTTGGCGAACAGGTTGCCGCCCTTGAGCGTGATGAGGGTCGACCCCCAGTACAGGACGAGGATCACGACCGCGGTGTACAGGCCGTTGCTCGCCAGCCCCTGGTTCCCGATCACGAACGACAGGCTCGCTGCGATGAAGGCGATCTGCGTCGGGTACCAGACCACGTTCTGGATCCACTGGAGCCAGATGGCCGTGAAGCCCAGCCGGTTGCCGAAGGCCTCCCGGACCCAGGTGTACACGCCCCCCTTCCACCCTGTGGCCAACTCCGCGGCCACGAGGGCCGTCGGCACGAGGAACACGATCGCAGGAATGACGAACAGGGTGATCGACCCGAGGCCGTAGGCCCCCATGGCAGGCAGCGAACGCAGTGACGCCACGGTGACGACCGTGAGCATCGCGAGCTGGAAGACCGACAGGAAGGCCGTCGCAGTCGCGGCTGGCGCGCCGATGGCGGGCCCGGTGTGCTGCGGATCCTTGCCGTACGGGTGCGGGGTGACATGTTCCGCCCCGGGAGCGTGGGTTCCGTCCGCCCGGACGAACGGGCCCGATGTTGGGCCGTTCGACCGGGTGCGGTCACCCTGAGAGATGGAGTCCATTGCTGTCCCCTTAGTGGTGGAAGCCCGGGTGGTGACCCTCGATGGGCATGGGACCTGATAGGGCGTCGAGGTAGGCGACCTCAGCGTGCAGGTCGTCGATGAGTGCATGTGCGAGATCGATGCTCAGGCCGTTGCGCACCACGATGCGCTGGACCGTGAGGTCCTGGAGGTCTGCGGGCATGGGGTAGGCCGGGACGAGCCATCCCTTGAGCCGCAGGCGGTCCGAGAGGTGATAGAGGTTCCAGTTCTTGCCGTGCCCCTGCGCGATGCTCCAGGCGAAGACGGGGATGTCGCTCCCGTCATTCCACAGGTCGAACTGCGGCATCTTCGCGATCTCGCCCGAGAGGTAGAGCGCGACGTCCTGCGAGGCCTGCTGCACCTTGCGGTAGCCCTCGAACCCGAGCCGCAGGAACAGGTAGTACTGGAGCAGCACCTGGGCGCCCGGGCGCGAGAAGTTGAGCGCGAACGTCGGCATGTCGCCGCCGAGGTAGCTGACTCGGAAGATCAGGTCCTCGGGCAGCGCGGCCTCGTCGCGCCAGACGACCCACCCGAGCCCGGGGTACACGAGCCCGTACTTGTGCCCCGAGGTGTTGATCGACGCGACGCGCGGGACGCGGAAGTCCCACTCGAGGTCCGGCTGGATGAACGGCGCGATCATGGCCCCGGACGCCCCGTCCACGTGGATGGGGACGTCGAGCCCCGTGGCGGCCTGGATGCGGTCGAGCGCCGCTGCGATCTCCGTGACCGGCTCGTACATCCCGGTGTACGTGACCCCGAGGATCGCGACGACCCCGATCGTGTTCTCGTCCACGTACTTCTCGAGCTCGAACCCGTCGAGCACCTTGTGCTCGTACGAGATGGGGACGTAGCGGGCCTCGACGTCCCAGTAGTTGCAGAACTTCTCCCAGCAGACCTGGACCGCGCTCGACAGGACCAGGTTCGGCTTCTCGGTCGACTTCCCCGCGGCCCGGCGCGCGTGCTGCCAGCGCCGCTTGAGCGCGAGACCGCCCAGCATGGCGGCCTCCGACGACCCGATGGTCGACGTGCCGATCGTGCCGGCGGGGTCCGGGGCGTTCCACAACCCCGCCAGCATCTTCCAGCACCGGGTCTCGATCGCGGCCGTGGCCGGGTACTCGTCCTTGTCGATCATGTTCTTGTCGGCCGTCTCCTCGTACAGCCGCTGGGCGTACGGGTCCATCCAGGTGCCGACAAACGTCGCGAGGTTCAGGCGGGCGTTGCCATCGAGCATCGCCTCGTCATGGACGATCTGGTAGGCCGTCTCGGGAAGTGACTCTCCGGACGGCAGGACGTTGCGGGGGAGCTCGGTCGCCTCGCCGGGGCGGGCGAACAGTGGGTTGAGCGCGACGACGTCGCGCTCCTCGGACTCTGCACCTCGGGCTGATCCAGACATGTTCATTACCTTTCGTCGGACGGTAGTCGGCGGCACCGTGGTGACCGCCGCATGCCGTTGAAACGCCGCCATCGGGCTCATAGGCCAGCTCGTGTGAGAACTCGCCGGGCGACGGGCAACCACCGATCCGGGGTTGCGGATGCGTCGAGGCCCGCCAAGAACGCGGACCGAGGCCTGCCAGGAACTCAGGCTGTAGGGAGCGGTGCGGACGCCTCACACGACAGCAACAGCTCCGGGCTGCTGCGACGAGCGAGGGCGCGCCACTTCCGAACGAGGGGGTAGAACCTGAGCGCGCCGCGAGGAGTCGTTCGCGTCGCGTGCCCCACGGTCCTACGCAGCTGAAAGACGAGGATGAGCGTCCCGGACCAACTCACCTTGTCGCTCGCCAGCACCTCGGCCGCCGCGAGCAGGCACGGGGCGTGCGGGTCGTGGCCGAGCATGTGGTTGACCGGAGCCGCGTCGTGATGTTCGTGCTGGTCGTGGTGTCCGGCACCGTTCCGGAGCAGGCCGCCGACGCCTCTCTGCGTGGCACCGGTCGTGACCTCGTACCCGAGTGCGCCGATCTGATCGGCCACGAATCTGGCCTCTCGCGGTGCATCCGCACCTTTGCCAGAACGATCGAGATGTCCCCCTGCGTAACCATCAGCATCTCCTTTGCCGTGGGCTGTGTTATACACGGTTGCAGACTCTTCCTGGACTGGCCACTTCTGGAACGCGAGGAAAGGCTTCAAGGTGGAGGTCAAAAGACCGCTCCGATCGCGGCGAGGACTCCTGCGTCGTCGACGAGGTCTCTCGTGGCGCGCGGCCAGCCGTGTTGGCGTTGCCGGTGGAGAACCGGAAACACAAGGGTTCACCAGCCCAGCCATGCCCCCTTGGAACCCACCTGTCTCCGACGCGCCGACGCGGACTCAAGCACGCTCAATCGCGAGCATCTGACCCAAAACGTCCGCATGTGGCCGGTGTTGTGCGGGGCAGGGGGCTTGTTTTGGATAAAGCGGACAACCCTCGTTTCCCTCGCTAGTCCTTCTGCGACTGCGAACCGATGGATTAGCCGACATTAGGTGCATTACTTGGCGTGCGACTAGTGCGAGTTGCGGACGCAAGAGCTCGCTCCTCGCGGGCAGAGTCCGCGTCTGTGTAGATCACCGCTCCCGTCGATCTGTCGCTGCCGTCTTTAGGATCTTCCGGCTCGTGCCGTTTTGCCGCATTTCACCGTAGGTTTCGTGCATCTGATGCACGTTTCCGCGGGGAGGACAGCGCTCAGATACCCGGGAGAGCTGGGCGTCTGAGCACACCTTCATCACGTCCTGGACTGGTCGTTCACGCACCAGGGCCGTCCTTGGGCAGGTGCCCGGCTACGGTCTGGGTGTCGGACCGGGCGTCCTGCAGCAGGTGGGCGCAGTGCAAACAGCAGCCCGGAGAACATCCGCATCGCCGTCGAAGGCTCCCTCCAGCGTCTTGGCACCGACCACATCGACCTGTACTACCAGCACCGCGTCGACCGCAGCACCCCGATCGAAGAGACCGCAGGCGCCGTCGCCGAGCTGATCGCCGAAGGTAAGGTCCTGCACTTCGGGCTCTCGGAGGCTTCACCTGAAACCATCCGCCGCGCCCACGCCATTCAGCCCGTCACTGCACTGCAGACCGAGTACTCTCTGTGGACCCGTGACGTGGAGGCCGAGATCCTCCCTCTCTTGCGCGAGCTCAGCATCGGCCTGGTGCCCTACTCCCCGCTCGGCCACGGCCTGCTCACCGGCCAGATCCGCGCTGTCGACGACTTCGCCGATGACGACTGGCGCAAGACCAACCCGCGATTCACCGGGGAGAACTTCCGCCGCAACCTCGCTCTCGTCGATGAGGTGAAGGCCATCGGTGCTGAGATCGACGCGACGCCCGCGCAGACCGCACTGGCATGGCTGCTCACCCGCGGCGAGGACATCGCCCCCATCCCGGGAACTCGCCGCGTGAACCGCGTCGAGGAGAACACCGCTGCCGACAGCATCGAACTCACCACCGACCAGATCCACCGCCTCGACACCCTGCAGCCCGCCGCTGGCGCACGACACGACGACGCCAACATGGCCTCGATCGACCTCTGACCACCGCACCACCCGAGAGAAGGAAACAATGACCGCCTGGACCGCAGATCAACTCCGCACGATCGTCGAACACGAAGACCTCTTCGTCTCCCCGTTCCGCGAAGACGGGGTCGCCTACGGCACCCCCACCCAGACCTGGGCCCTGGTCGTGGACGGCAAGGTCTACGTCCGCGCAGCCAACGGCAAAGACTCACGCTGGTACCAGGCCGCGATCACTCAGAAGGCCGGGCGCGTGCGCGTGGACGGCGTCGACTACGAGGTCACCTTCGAAGACGCCGGCAGCGACGACGAGGCCGCGATCGACGCTGCCTACGAGGCTAAGTACGGCAGCGCCGAAGAGAGCTTCGCCGTGCCGATCATGCAGGGCGAAGGCCCCAAGGGTGCTTCAGTCCGCGTCTCGCCCCGCTGACCAGCCCGCAGCACCACCACAGCACTGGCGCTGGGACCACGACACGGAGGCTGTCGGTCTCAGCAGCCGGGGCAGCGCTCGGCGCATCCGAGCACCGTGGGCCGTTCCGAAGCGCGAGGAATACTGAAGGTCTCGAATATGGGATCCCGCCAGGTGCACGCCCCGACGTCCCGCTCGAGGAAGCCCAGCCACCAGCGCGGCCGCTGGTCGACGACGCCTGAGACCGCTCGGGTGTTCAAGGTCCGCAATTTGCTAAGTCAGGTGTTCAAGGTAGGCAACGAACCAAGTCAGGTGTTGGAAGTCTGACCTGAACCAAGTCCGGGGTGTTGGGTCACCTACAAAATCGTTCGCGCTACGCTCGCCCACGACGACGCCCCGGCGGCTCCCCCTGCCTGCTGGAGCGTCGTCGTCCCCCGGCCCGGGCGCGCAGCGCCGCGGGGATCGCTCGTCTACTCGCGTTCGGTCTGCGGGCCCCGCGCGCCGCCTCGGCGTGGGGTCGGTCGGGTGCTGGTGCCGAAGCTCGTGGCGCTGCGGGTGCGCGCGGTGATGAGGCTGTGGTCGACGAGGTCTCCCCCGCGTTGGAAGCGTCCCTTGTCGGTCTCCATGCGCATGGGCGTGTTCTCGGCCTCGGTCCAGAAGCGGCGGTAGCGGACCACGGCCGGGCACGAGGCGGCAAGGGCGGCCGCGGACTCATGGGAGCGGGAGCGCCCGTCAGGGCCGTTGAAGACGTCACGGGCGTAGAGGCTGGGGACCCAACGTCCGCCGAGCCCTTCGCCGGTCACGACGGCGCCCTCGTAGGACTGGCGCCAGCGCTGGGCGATGCGGGCCTGGGAGAGCTCGTAGGGCACCTCGACGTCCACGACCTCGACCTCGTACCCCGCGGCCGCCAACTTCTCACCGACCTCGACCGCGGCGGCCGGCTTGGACAGCACGGAGTCGATCACGACGTTGGTCCCCTCTCGCAGGGCCTCGTCGCGCAGCACGCGCGCCAGGTGCGAGGACTCCTCGTGCACGAGGGCAGCGAGGTCGAGGGGGAAGAACGGCTCGCCGGCTTCCTCGCGCTCACGCACGCCGTCGGGCTTGAGGAAGTTCTCATAGCTGCCGTCGGCCAGGGCCTCGCGCAGCGGCTTCGGGCGAGCCAGCTCGACCCAACCCAAGCGCACACGGCGCTGCTGACGATCGCTCGTCTACCCGCGTTCGGTCTGGGGCCTCGCGCGGCACCTCGGTGCGGTACCCGACGGGTGCTGGCGCTGAAACTCGAGACGCTGCGGGTGGGGGCGGCGATGAGGCAGTGGTCAGCGAGGTCTCCCCCGCGCAGGAAGCGTCCCTTGTCGGCCACGCGCATGGGCACGTTTCTCGGCCTCGGTACAGAAGTGGCAGTAGCGAACCACGGCCGGGCACGAGGCGGCGGTCAGGCATTATCTTTCGGTGGATCAGCCTGTTCGACGATGTCCTGCAGTACGCCGAGAACGTCCGGGGCGGTGTGCACGCCTTCGATGTAGTAGTTCGCTGTAACAGCTTCGGTGTTCCCCAGGACAGCGGCGGCGGTGGCGACCTCGTACCCACCCGCCCGGAGGGCGGTGGCGACGGTGGCTCGCAACGTGTGCGGGTGCAGCGACCTCGGGTCGATCCCAGCTGCTTCGAGCGCTTGCTTCAGGGAGCGTCGTGCGTTCTGAGTCTGCCAGTGGGTACCGACTCTGGTCCTGAACACTGGGTCATCCGGGTCGGCGTTGTCGGGCCGCAGAAGCCGTAGCGATTCGACGGTGAACGGCGGAACGGTGATGCTGCGCATTCCGCGCTCGGACTTCGTGACCTCCTGGCGAACCGACTGGTAGCCAACCTGCACCATGGTCGCCACCACCGTCACTGTCGACCGCTCCCCCGGCCCTGTCGCAAGGTGCACGTTCCCCCACCGCAATGCGAGTGCCTCCCCGATTCGCATCCCGGATCCAAGGAGCAGATCGACCAGCACGGCCAGATTGAGGGACGGGGCGGGCCCGAGACGCCTCGCCGAGTCAGCACGCCATCGGCGCGCGGCGTCCCGCAGAGCGTGGATCTCGTCCGTGGACAACGCCCGGGGCTGGCTCCTTCTCTTGGGTGGGACAGTGGTTCGCTCGGCAACGTTCACACCCTCGATCGCACCCATGCGGATCGCGTAGTCCAGGATCCGCTTGACGAGGGACCTGCACTTGCGGCGCTTGTCATTCAGGGAATGTTCCGCACCGTCGGCACCACGGATGGACGCCAACCACTGTTCCAGCAGCGGAGTGGTCAGGTCACGCAACCTGAGTTGCCCGATGACGGGTACCACGTCGACACGCAGCAGCCGTAGGTCCTGCTCCACTGTCTGAACCCGCACCCGTCCACCAGGGGCGTGAGCCTCCTCCATGCGCAAGGTGACCCACAGGCGGGCCACCGTCTCGAACAATGTGTTCGCAGTCAGGTCTGTGACGCTGTCCGCGCGTCCGCTGTTGGAGTAGAACTTCCTCGCCCACGCAGTGATCGCGGCGGCGGGCGAGTCTTCGGTGACCTGGATGCGATGCTCTCTCCCGTCGCTATCGCTTCCACGGGCATCGACCCTCCAGCGCCCGGTCGCGGTCTTCTTCGGGACCAGGGCACCGTGCGTGCCGGGCAAACGCTGAGGTCTTCCACCATTACGCATCATGACGACCGCCGGGTCAGGTCCAGCGGTCGATCGCCGCCAGACATCGAAACGAATGTGGGCTCCATCGTGACCAAGTAGGCCCCGTCTGGCCATCGTCCTGCCGGTACCGCAACCTGCTACCGCCACGTAGATCACACGGACTGGCGCTGGATGCGTGGAAGGGGTGGCTGACATGGCGGGACGAGCCATGGTGGGTGGCGAGATCGCTCACGGTGAACAAACGGTGGTTGCGGGTCATGCCGTCTCTATGCGGCGGCCCAATGGCTCCCCTCACGGCGTGTTGCCACAGGCGAGCGCGGGGACCGTCGGCCTCGCACTGGATGCCGCACCGCTGCCGAGAGCCGCAGAGTCCAGGTTTGTGGAGACGTCGCCGACGCCCTTGCACTGCCGTGACGTGACGCCACGTGCCACTTGTGGAGGCTTCCAACGACGAAGCCCAGGTCGGGAAGATGAAAAACACCTCCTGACCTGGGCTTTTGGTCGGGCTGACAGGATTTGAACCTGCGACCCCTTGACCCCCAGTCAAGTGCGCTACCAAGCTGCGCCACAGCCCGTGAGCCCCGGAGGGCTTCACCAGCCCTTCAGGGCCGAGAGAAACAATACCCCACTTTGGGCGTGCTCCGTGCATCCTCGCTGGTGAGTGGCACGGGTCACGCACGTCCGGGGAGCTCCCGGCCGCGTCACAGGCCCCGTCGAGGCCGCGCCCAGCGCGCCACCAGCGCTCGACCAGGGCACCGTCAGATCCCACCCAGTCCCAGCACGCCCCCAGCGCTTCCCAGAAACGCCCAGGAGGGCCGCGCGAGCCTTCCGGCACGCACGGCCCTCCCGTGGGTCTCTCGACGCCTCACACGGCCCGCTGGAGCCCCACGGGCCCCGGCTGGAGGTGCGTCAGCGCTTGCGCTTCTCGCGCACGCGCACCGAGATCTCGATGGGCGTGCCCTCGAACCCGAAGGTCTCGCGCAGGCGACGCTCGATGAAGCGGCGGTAGCCGGCCTCGAGGAAGCCGGTCGCGAAGATCACGAAGCGCGGCGGGCGCGTGGACGCCTGGGTCGCGAACAGGATGCGGGGCTGCTTGCCGCCGCGCAGCGGGTGGGGGTGGGCCGCGACGAGCTCGCCCAGGAACGCGTTGAGGCGCCCGGTGGGGATGCGCTTGTCCCACGACTCGAGCGAGCGCTCGAGCGCGGGCACGAGGCGGTCGGTGTGCCAACCGGTGCGGGCTGAGACGTTGACGCGCGGCGCCCACTGGATCTGCACGAGGTCCTTCTCGATCTCGCGCTCCAGGAAGGGGCGACGGTCCTCGTCCATGAGGTCCCACTTGTTGTAGGCGATGACGAGGGCGCGCCCGGCGTCGACGACCTGGGAGATGACGCGCGTGTCCTGCTCGGTGAGCGGCACGGACGCGTCGACGAGCACGACGGCGACCTCGGCCTTCTCGATCGCGGCCTGGGTGCGCAGCGAGGCGTAGAAGTCGGCGCCCTTGGTCTGGTGCACGCGGCGGCGGATGCCGGCGGTGTCGACGAACCACCACGGGATGCCCTTGAGGAGCACGAGCTCGTCGACGGGGTCGCGCGTGGTGCCGGCGACGGAGTCGACGACGACGCGGTCGGCGCCCGCGACCTTGTTCAGGAGCGAGGACTTGCCGACGTTGGGGCGGCCGACGAGCGCGACGCGGCGGGGGCCGGACGGCAGGACGACGGCGTGCTCGGAGACGAGGGGCAGCGCCTCCATGGCGGCGTCGAGCAGGTCACCGGTGCCGCGCCCGTGCAGGGCGGAGACGGGGTGCGGCTCGCCGAGGCCCAGGCTCCAGAGCTCGGTCGCGTCGGCCTCGCCGCGTGCGCCGTCGACCTTGTTGGCGCACAGCACGACGGGCTTGCCGGACTTGCGGAGCAGCTTCACGACGCGCTCGTCCGTGGCCGTGGGGCCCACGGTCGCGTCGACGACGAACACGACGGCGTCGGAGAGCGCGATCGCGACCTCGGCCTGCTCGGCGACGCGCGCCTCGATGCCGGCGACGTCGACCTCCCAGCCGCCCGTGTCGACGAGCGTGAACTGGCGTCCGGCCCACTCGGCCGGGTAGGAGACGCGGTCGCGCGTGACGCCGGGCTTGTCCTCGGTCACGGCCTCGCGGCGGCCGAGGATGCGGTTGACGAGCGTCGACTTGCCCACGTTGGGGCGGCCGACGATCGCGAGGACCGGCAGCGGCGCGGCAGGGACGTCGTCGGCAGAGTCGTAGTCGTCGCCGGACAGGAGCGCCATGTCCTCGTCGGCGAGCTCGTAGTCCTCGAGGCCGGCGCGCAGGGCGCGCTCGCGGGTCTCGTCGTCCTGCTCGTCCCCCTCGGCGGCGAGCAGTGGTTCGGTGGTGTCCTCGGGCTGCCCGACGACGTCGCTCGCCTGGTCGATCGTCTCACCGGGGGTCTGCGACACCTCGTCGAGGGATGCCTGGGCATCGGGCTGTGCGTGGTCGGGTGTGGTCATGGCGACCATTCTCCCAGCAACCGGGCAGTTCTCCGAACGAGGACCGCGCGCGACACGCCCGGAGTGCACGACGTCACTGCGCGGGGCGTCCTCCGGGGTGGAGGCGGTCGGGTCCGTCGACCGGCAGCGCGATGCCCGAGCGGTCCACGGCGCCGGTCACGAGCGTCGCGAGCGCGGCCCGGATCTGCTCGTTCGCGGCGTCGAGGGCGGCCTTGCCGCGCACGCCGTCGGCCTTGTCGACGACCACGGGCGCGCCGAACTCGACGTACAGGTGGCGACGGAGACCGGGGATGCGGTTGACGCCGTCACCGGTGCGACGCGTGCCGAGCACGGCGACGGGGACCACGGGCGCGTGGCCGTTGAGCGCGAGCCAGGCCACGCCGGCGCGCGCGGACGTGGCGTCGCCGCGCCCGCGGTTGCCCTCGGGGAACACGCCCACTCCCCCGTCGCGCCGCAGGACCGCGAGCGCCGTCACGAGGGCCGATCGTCCGCCGCGGCGGTCGACGGGGATCTGCCCGGCCGCGCGCAGGATCCACCCGATCGGGCCGACGAACATCTCCTCCTTGACGAGGACGTGCAGGGGCCGGGGTGCGACGCCCAGCACGAGGGGTCCGTCGACGAGGCCCGTGTGGTTGGCGGCCAGCAGGACGGGGCCGGTGGCGGGGACGCGGTCGGCCCCGACCACACGGGTGTCCCAGATCACACGTGCGAGGAAGCGCCCCACCCACCGGGACCAGGCGGGCCCGGTGGGAGAGGGGACGTGCGGGGTGCTCACCGAGCGGTCCCCTCGCCCCCTGCGGCGGTGGTGGCCGTGGCGTGCTCGACGACGTCGGGCACGGCCTGGACGGTCTGCTCGAAGTCGAGGTCGGACGAGTCGACCGTCACGACGCCGTCGGCCGCGACGTGGAACTGCGAGACGGTCGAGTCGTCGCGGTCGCGGCGCAGCACCTGGTCCTTGGTGGCCTCGACGGCAGCCGCGTCGGCCGCGCCGTGGACCTCGAGCGAGCGACGGGCCAGACGCGCCTCCTCGCTCGCGGTGAGCAGGATGCGCACGTCGGCGTCGGGGGCGACGACGGTCGTGATGTCGCGCCCCTCGGCGACGATGCCGCGCCCGCCGGAGAAGCTCGTGCCGGCGCTCTCCGAGGACGCCGCGGACGCCGCAGACGTCGAGGACGCCGCGGAAGCCGACGCCGACGACTCTGCCGCGATGATGACGCGCTGCAGGCGCCGCAGCTCGGCGCGGACCGCGAGGTTCGTGGCCACCGCGCTCACGGCCGTGGAGATCTCGGTGGTCCGGCTCGCCTCGCCGCCGTCGGTGCCGTCGCCGTGCACGGTCGGCGCGGCCGGGTCGATGCCCATGACGAGCGGCATGACGTCGACGGCCGCGGCGACCGCGGCCTGGTCGGCGAGGTCGACGCCCTCCTCGAGGCACCACCAGGTCGCGGCGCGGTACATCGCGCCCGTGTCCAGGTAGGCGGTGCCGAGGCGCTGCGCGACGGCCCGCGACACGCTCGACTTGCCGGACCCGGAGGGCCCGTCGATCGCGACGACCAGCCCGCGCCCCTCGGCACGGGTACCGTCCGCGCTCACTGAGCCAGGTCCTTGCGCAGCGACGTCGCCCCGTGCAGGTACACGTGCTGGACGTCGGCCCGCGGCACGTCGACCTCGGCGTGCGCCATGAGCCGCACCACGCGGGGCAGCGCCCCGGGCACGCCGATCTCGACCGCGCACATGAGGGGCACGTCGCCGAGCCCCATCTCGCGGGCGGCGGCGGCCGGGAAGTCCGCCACGAGGTCGGGCGTGCAGGTGAAGAAGATCGAGATGAGCGACGCGGTGTCGATCTCGTTGGCGTCGAGGACGGCCTGGACGAGCTCGCGCGTGCGGTCGAAGAGGTGCTCGCGCTCGTCGACGTCGAGCTGCGTGGCGCCCCGGATGGCCCGGACGGGCATGGGTACTCCTTCGTACGGGAGGGTCGGGTCGAGCGTAGCGCCGCCCCGGGAGCGCGTGAAGACGCGGCTCCCGGGGCGGGAGGGGTGCTAGAGCCCGACCTCGCTCATGAGGGTGCCGAGCTCGGTGCGGCCCAGGACGCGGGTAGCGCCGGGGCGCAGGTTGCCCAGGTGGATCGAGCCGATGCGGGTGCGCACGAGCCGGGTCACGGGGTGGCCGAGCTCCTCGAACATGCGGCGCACGATGCGGTGGCGGCCCTCGTGGAGCACGACCTCGACCATGCTGGCCTGCGGGGTCGTGTCGACCACGCGGTAGCGGTCGACCTTGGCCGGGCCGTCCTCGAGCTCGATGCCGTGGAGCAGCTTGTTCGCGACGTTGCCCGCAACGCGGCCCTCGACCGACACGAGGTAGGTCTTGGAGACCTCGTACTTGGGGTGCGAGAGACGGTTGGCGAGCTCGCCGTCGTTCGTCAGGAGCAGCAGGCCCTCGCTGTCGGCGTCGAGGCGCCCGACGTGGAAGAGGCGCTCGGGGCGCGTCGCGACGAACTGCGTGAGCGCGGGGCGGCCCTCGGGGTCGTGCATCGTGGAGACGACGCCGAGCGGCTTGTTGAGCGCGATCGTCACGAGCGACTGGTCGAGCTGGACGCGCATGCCGTCGACGTGGATCACGGCCTTCTCGGGGTCGACGCGGACGCCGAGCTCGCGCACCACGACGCCGTCGACCTCGACGCGGCCCGCGGCGATGAGGTCCTCGCACGCGCGGCGCGAGCCCAGGCCTGCGGTCGCGAGGACCTTCTGGAGACGCACGCCGTCGGCGACGTGGACGTCGCGCTGCGGTCCCTTGGGCGCGGCCGGACGGCGCGGCGGCTTGCTCTTGCCCGCCTGCGGGTCGCCGGCCCATCCACGGCCCGCTCCGGAGCGGGGGGCCGAGGAGCGCTGACCTGCCGGCCGGCCACCGCCTGCGTGACCACTGCCCGGTCGACCGGTGCCCGAGGAGTTCTCGGACCGCTGTCCTCGGGCGGCCGGTCGGCCACCCTCGCGTGCGCTGCTCATGATGTTCCTTCGTCGTTCGTGCTGGGTCGAGCGCCGTCGGGCAGGGCCGGCGTCCGCGGCTGTGCGCGGTCGCTCCCACCCCCGGACGCTCCGAGTGTGCTGTCGGCGGCGTCGACGATGGAGTCGACGTCCGGCAGGTGCGGCGCGAGGGCGGGGAGCTCGTCGAGCGACGAGAAGCCCATGCGCTCCATGAAGTATCCCGTGGTTCCGTACAGGACCGCACCCGTCGAGGGATCCTGGCCGACCTCCGCGACGAGCCCGCGGGTCGTCAGCGTCCGTACGACGCCGTCCACGTTCACGCCGCGCACGGCCGAGATCTGGCCGCGCGTGACCGGTTGACGGTACGCGACGACCGCGAGGGTCTCCAAAGCGGCCTGCGTCAGGCGCGCGCTCTGGCCCTCCAGGAGGAAGCGCCCGACGACGTCCGCGAACACCGGCGCCGAGTACACGCGCCACCCGCCGCCCGCCTGGCGCAGCTCGAAACCGCGGGGCCGTCCGCCCAGCTCGCCGCGGTACTCGGCCGACAGCTCGCCCAGCAGGTCCTCGACCTCGCGCTGGGGCAGACCGAGGGCGGTCGCGAGCTGGACCGCGGGGATGGGCTCGTCGGCGACCATGAGCACGGCTTCGAGGGCCGCGAGCGCCCCGCCCGGCAGGTGGTCGGCGCTGAACGCGGGCGCGTCGTCGGTCTCTGCGCCGCGCGCAGCGAGTGCGGCGTCCGCGGTGTCCTGGGTCATGCTCTCCTCGTTCATGGGTCCGTCCGTGTCGTGGGGTGCACGTCCGTGGCAGGGGGGACGTCGGTGTCGTCGGCGTCGAACTCCCCGCCCACGGCATCGAGCGAAGCGCCGTCCTCGTCGTCCGCACCGTCGCTGCCCGTCCACCGGACCGTGAGCTCGCCCAGCGCCTCGACCTGCTCGAACGCGACGAGCCCCTCGCGGAAGAGCTCGAGCAGCGCCAGGAAGCGCGCGACGACGACGAGCGTCTCGCCGGCGTCCGCGACGAGCACGCGGAACGATGCGGCCCCCTCCCGCCGCAGCAGCCCGACGACGAGGCTCGCCTGCTCGCGCACGCTCACCGCGGGCGCGTGCAGGTGGGTCAGGGACACCCCGGGCGGCGGCGGCTTGGGCTCCATGGCCTTCGCCGCGAGCGCCGCGAGCTGCTCGGGGCCGAGCTTCCACACGAGCTCGGGCAGCATGGCCGCGAGGTGCGGCTCGAGCTGCACGATGCGCGGGAAGCGGCGCCCCTCGGTCGCGAGCCGGTCCGCGATGACCGCGGAGACCTGCTTGTAGGCGCGGTACTGCAGGAGCCGCGCGAACAGGAGGTCGCGGGCCTCGAGCAGCTCGAGGTCCTCGGCGCTCTCGACGTCCCCGGTGGGCAGCAGGCGGGCGGCCTTGAGGTCGAGCAGGGTCGCGGCCACGAGCAGGAACTCGCTCGCGGTGCCGAGGTCCCAGCCAGGGTGCCCGCCGCGCCCCGGACGGGGGCGACGTGACCTGGCGACGGGAGCGCCGGCGTCGGGCACCGCTCCCCCGGGCGGGACCGGACCCGTCTCCGCGCGCGCGGCCTCCTCGGCCTCGCGCGCGAGGCGTTCGGCCGTGCGGATGTACGCGATGAACTCGTCGGTGACCTGCGCGAGAGCGATCTCGGTGATGTCGAGCTTGTGCTTCGCGATGAGCGAGAGCAGGAGGTCGAACGGGCCCGAGAAGTTCTCGAGGTGCACCTCGAAGGCCGGGTTGCCGTTCCGGTCGGTCGCCGGGGCCGGGAGTGGCGCCTCCGAAGCGTCCTGCGCGTCGGTCGACGGTGAGGCGGGCTGCTCGTCCTGCGGGTCGGCGGCCTGGGTGGCCGCCGGTGCGGTGTCAGGCAGCGTCGCCACGGGCGACCAGCTCGCGGGCGAGCTGACGGTAGGCCACCGCACCCGGGTGGGACGGCGCGTAGACCGTGATGGGCTCGGCCGCGACCGACGCGTCGGGGAACTTCACGGTCCGCCCGATCACGGTGTGCAGGAGCTTGTCACCGAAGGCCTCGTGCACGCGCGCCACGACCTCGCGCGAGTGCAGGGTGCGCGAGTCGAACATGGTCGCGAGGATCCCGTCGACCTCGAGGCGCGGGTTGAGGCGGTCGCGGACCTTCTCGATGGTCTCGACGAGCAGCGCGACGCCGCGCAGCGCGAAGAACTCGCACTCGAGCGGGATGAGCACCCCGTGCGCCGCGGTGAGCGCGTTGACCGTCAGCAGCCCCAGGGAGGGCTGGCAGTCGACGAGGATCACGTCGTACTCGTCCTGCACGGGGCGCAGGACCCTGGCCAGGACGGACTCGCGCGCGACCTCGCCCACGAGCTGGACCTCGGCCGCAGACAGGTCGATGTTCGCGGGGAGCACGTCGAGCCCCTCGACGGCCGTCGGCACGATGACCTCACGGATGTCCGCGCCACGCTCCATGAGCAGGTTGTAGACCGTGCGGTCGAGCTCGTGCGGGTTGACGCCGAGGCCCACCGACGCGGCGCCCTGCGGGTCGAAGTCCACGAGCAGGACCTTGCGCCCGTACTCGGCCAGCGTCGCGCCCAGGTTGATGGTCGTGGTCGTCTTGCCGACCCCGCCCTTCTGGTTGCACATCGCGATGATGCGTCCCGGCCCGTGCGTCGCGAGCCGCGCCGGCACGGGGAACTCGGGGATCTCGCGGCCGACCGGATCGACGCGGGGGGCGTTGTCGGGTGCGACGGACGCACCACCGTCGGCGGCGCCTGCGGCCGTGGCGACGCGTGCGTCGTACGGTCCGGCGGCGTCCTGGATCTCGCTCGGGGCCTGGCTGCTCACGTCCGCCACGGTACCCCAGGGGCTCGCGCACGACGCGTGCACGCGCCGGAGTGGCGCGAACCCGCGCGGCACGCCGAGGGTCAGCCCAGCGCCCGCGGGTGGGCCGACGCGTAGACCTCGCGCAGCGTCTCGCGCGTCACGAGCGTGTAGATCTGCGTCGTCGTGACCGACGCGTGCCCCAGGAGCTCCTGGACCACGCGCACGTCGGCGCCGCCCGCGAGCAGGTGCGTCGCGAACGAGTGGCGCAGCGTGTGCGGCGAGATCCGCTCGGGGTGCTCGAGCCCCGCGCGCTCGGCCGCGGTGCGCAGGACGGCCCACGCGCTCTGCCGGCTCAGGCGCGCGCCGCGCGTGTTGAGGAACACCGCGGGCGTCCCGCGTCCCGTCGCGGACAGTGCCGGGCGCCCCCGCACGAGGTACGCGTCGAGGGCTCGCACCGCGTACGACCCCACGGGCACGACGCGCTCCTTGGCCCCCTTGCCGAACAGCCGCACGGCCCCCGAGCCCAGGTCGAGGTCGTCGACGTCGAGGCTCACGGCCTCCGAGATGCGGGCACCCGTGGAGTACACGAGCTCGAGCAGCGCGCGGTCCCGCAGCGGTCCCGGCCCCTCCCCCGCGCCGGCGGCCTCGAGGATGGCCTCGACCTCCTCGGTCGAGATGGCCTTGGGCAGCCGCTTGCCCTGCGCGGGCGGGCGCACCTCGGCCGACGGGTCGGAGTCGGTGTGCCCCTCGAGCGCGCAGAACCGGTGCCAGCCGCGCACCGCGGCCACCGAGCGGGCCGTCGACGACGGCGAGAGGAGAGCGGCGCCGTCGGCTCCCGTGCGGACCGTGGTGACGTACTCCGCGACGTCGGCCGGCGTCACGTCGACGGGTTCCGTCCTGCCCCGGGCCGCGAGGTAGGCGGCGTACCGGGCGAGGTCGCGCCGGTAGGCCGCGACGGTGTTCTGGGACAGCCCGCGCTCGACCGTCAGGTGCGCGAGGTACTCGCGGACGGCCCGGTCGAGGGCCGCGGGCAGCGGTGGGGCTGCAGGGGTCTCCGGGGTCGCGGGCCCCTCAGGCACGTCCTGCCCGACGACGAGCGCAGGCTCCCCCGCAGCGGCGCGCGTCATCGCGCACCGGCTGCTGGGTGGTCGGTCATCCCGTGCGTCCCGGGTCGGCCGTCAGAAGGGGAGGAACACGTCGACCGCGACCGCGACGAACAGCAGGGTCAGGTACGTGATCGAGGCGTGGAACACCTTCATGGCCCCGAGCTTGCCCTTGGTCGGGTCGTTCGCCCGGCGCAGCATCATGACGCACAGCGCCAGGAACCAGGCGCCGAGACCGATCGCGACCACGCCGTAGACCCAGGTCATGGGCGCGAGCCACCACAGGGCGAGCGACGAGGCGATCATGGCGACCGTGTAGCCGATCATCTCGCGGGCGACTTTGCGGTTGTCGGCGACGACGGGAAGCATCGGGACGCCCGCGTTGGCGTAGTCCTTCTTGAACTTGATCGACAGCGGCCAGTAGTGCGGCGGCGTCCAGAAGAAGATCACGAGGAACAGCGCGACCGCGGACCAGCTGAGCGAGCCGGTGACCGCGGACCAGCCGATGAAGACCGGCATGCAGCCCGCGATGCCGCCCCACACGATGTTCTGCGGCGTGCGGCGCTTGAGGATCATGGTGTAGCCGACGACGTAGATCGCGATGGCCGCGAACGTGAGCCAGGCCGAGGGGGCGTTGACCAGCAGCGCGAACCACAGCAGCGCGATCACGCCGAGCGCCGTCGCGAACACCAGCGCAGCACGCGGCGAGATCTCGCCCGTGACGAGCGGGCGCCGCTTGGTGCGGTTCATGAGCTCGTCGATGTCGCGGTCGATGTAGCAGTTGAAGACGTTGGCCGACGCCGCGGCGAGCGTGCCGCCGACGAGCGTCTTGACGACCAGCCAGAAGTCCGGGAAACCGCCCTGGGCGAGGATCATGGTGGGCAGCGTCGTCACGAGCAGGAGCTCGATGATGCGCGGCTTCGTCAGGGCGATGTACGCACCGATCGTGCTGCGGATCCCCGCGACGGCGCTGCCGTCCGCGGCGACCCGTGACTGTCCGGCGACCTGCGCGGTCGCGGCAGGACGAGACGGAAGACCCGTCTCGTCGATCGGTGCCTGGCTCGTGGTGTGCACGCGCTTCGGGGTTCCGTTCTGGCGAGGAAAGCTGGGGGGCGTCGTCCGGCAGTCGGTGCGTGTCGGCTCCGACCCGCTGGACATCCGTCCTATGTTACGTCGGCCCCTCCGTCGCCGCCGCCTTCCGGCTCGTGCAAAAGTGTGAGATCCGACCGAAATCCACGTGGTGGGCGGGGCAGGGCGCCGTCCGGGGGTCCGCGTATAGGCTGGGTGGAGCAACCGACGGCCTGGTGCCCCGGTGGGCACCCCGAGGGCTCCGACCCGCGGCACCCACCGTCGCGACCGGCCGGTCGCCTGCTCGGCCCCCCGCTCCCCCTGTGAGCGACCGGGTGCGTGCGACGGAATAGTTCATCGGTTGATCTTTGTTGTTCCGACGATGATCCGGGGCCAGGCTCCGGACGGGAAAGAGGTCCGGTGAACGCGTTCGTTCCTGCCAACCAGCCCCTCGAGTGGTCCCCCCTGGACGACCAGGCTGTCAAGACCATCAAGGCCCTCGCGGCGGACGCCGTCGAGAAGGTCGGCAACGGCCACCCGGGGACCGCGATCTCCCTCGCCCCCGCCGCGTACCTGCTCTTCCAGAAGGTCATGCGCCACGACCCCGCCGACTCGCACTGGGTCGGCCGCGACCGCTTCGTGCTCTCCGCGGGCCACTCCTCGCTCACCATCTACCTCCAGCTCTTCCTCGCCGGCTACGGCCTGGAGATCGAGGACATCGAGGCGCTGCGCACGTGGGGCTCCAAGACCCCCGGCCACCCCGAGTACAAGCACACCAACGGCGTCGAGATCACCACGGGCCCCCTCGGCCAGGGCCTCGCGTCCTCGGTCGGCATGGCCATGGCGGCCCGCCGCGAGCGCGGCCTGCTCGACCCGTCGACGGCTCCCGGTGAGAGCCCGTTCGACCACCACGTGTACGTCATCGCCTCGGACGGCGACCTCCAGGAGGGTGTGACCTCCGAGGCCTCGTCGATCGCCGGCCACCAGCAGCTCGGCAACCTCATCGTGATCTGGGACGACAACAAGATCTCGATCGAGGACGACACCGACATCGCGTTCACCGAGGACGTCCTCGCGCGCTACGCGGCCTACGGCTGGCACACCCAGAAGGTCGACTGGACCCAGGGCGGCACGGGCTACGCCGAGAACGTCGACGAGCTCGCCGCGGCCGTGGCCGCCGCGCAGGCCGAGACCGGCAAGCCCTCGATCATCGCGCTGCGCACGATCATCGGCTGGCCCTCGCCCACCAAGCAGAACACCGGCGGGATCCACGGCTCGGCCATGGGCGCCGACGAGATCCGCGGCCTCAAGGTCGAGCTCGGCCTCGACCCCGAGAAGACGTTCGACGTGCCCGCCGAGGTCCTGGCCTACACGCGTGCCGTGGGCGAGCGCGGCGCCGAGCTGCGCGAGCGCTGGGACACCGCGTTCGAGGCCTGGAAGGTTGCCAACCCCGCAGGCCACGCGCTGCTGCAGCGCCTCGAGGCCCGCGAGTTGCCGGCCGGCTGGACCGAGTCCCTGCCGACGTTCGAGGCCGGCAAGGACGTCGCGACGCGCGCGGCCTCGGGCAAGGTCCTCACGGCCCTGGCCGACACGTTGCCCGAGCTCTGGGGCGGCTCGGCCGACCTCGCCGGCTCGAACAACACGACCATGGACGGCGAGCCCTCGTTCGTCCCCGCCGAGCACGCGACCAAGAAGTTCCCGGGTCACGAGTACGGCCGCACGCTGCACTTCGGTATCCGTGAGCACGCCATGGGCTCGATCCTCAACGGCATCGTCCTGCACGGCGGCACCCGCGCCTACGGTGGGACGTTCCTCACGTTCTCCGACTACATGCGCCCCGCGGTCCGCCTCGCGGCCCTCATGGAGATCCCGTCCACGTTCGTCTGGACGCACGACTCGATCGGCCTGGGCGAGGACGGTCCCACGCACCAGCCGATCGAGCACTTCGCCGCCCTGCGCGCCATCCCCGGCCTCGACGTCGTCCGCCCGGCCGACGCCAACGAGACCGCATGGGCCTGGCGCACGATCCTCGAGCACACCGACCGCCCGGCCGGCCTCATCCTGACCCGCCAGAACGTCCCGACGTTCCCCCGCGGCACGGACGGCTTCGCCGACGCCTCGGGCACCGCGAAGGGCGGCTACGTGCTGCTCGACACCGAGGGCACGCCCGACGTGATCCTCATCGGCACGGGCTCCGAGGTCCAGCTCGCGGTCGAGGCGCGCGAGCAGCTCGCGGCCGAGGGCATCGCGGCACGGGTCGTGTCGCTGCCGAGCCGCGAGTGGTTCGACGCGCAGGGCCCCGAGTACCGCGAGAGCGTGCTCCCGGCCGCCGTCAAGGCGCGCGTCTCGGTCGAGGCGGGCATCGCCCAGGGCTGGCGCGACCTGGTCGGCGACGCCGGCCGCTCCGTGAGCCTCGAGCACTACGGCGCGTCCGCGGACTACAAGATCCTCTACCGCGAGTTCGGGATCACGTCCGAGGCCGTCGCCGCCGCCGCGAAGGAGTCCATCGAGTCGGCTCGCACCGGCGCCGCTCCCGGCGGTGTGGCGATCCCCTCGGTCGGTGGCACTGGCGACCAGCTCTGACCATCCGTAGATTCCAGGAGGGGGCGGGTCTCGCCCGCCCCCTCCTGGGACGTCCGTGAGGACGGCCGCCAGACGACGAGAGGGAGAACCGTGACCGTGCACCACAGCGCAGCGCCAGCACCCGTCCGCGAGCTGTCGGAGGCAGGTGTCTCCATCTGGTTGGACGACCTCTCCCGAGAACGGCTGCGCAGCGGCGGACTCGCCGATCTCACCACCTCCCGTGCCGTCGTCGGCGTCACGACCAACCCCACGATCTTCGCGGGCGCGCTCGCGAAGGGCGACGCCTACGACGCGCAGCTCACCGAGCTCGCCACCGCCGGGACCGACCTCGAGGCCGCGGTCGAGCGGATCACGACCGACGACGTGCGCGCGGCAGCCGACGTCCTGCGCCCCGTGTACGACGCGACCGACGGCGTCGACGGCCGTGTGTCGATCGAGGTCGACCCGCGCCTGGCGCGCGACGCCGACGCGACCGTCGCGACCGCCGTCCGGCTGTGGCAGACGGTCGACCGCCCCAACGTCCTCATCAAGATCCCCGCGACCGTCGAGGGGCTCGACGCGATCGAGCGCACCCTCGCCCAGGGCATCAGCGTCAACGTGACCCTCATCTTCTCCCTGGACCGCTACCGCCAGGTCATGGACGCGTTCCTGTCCGGCCTCGAGCAGGCACGCGACGCCGGGCACGACGTGACGCGTATCGCGTCGGTCGCGTCGTTCTTCGTCTCGCGCGTCGACTCGGCCGTCGACTCCGCCCTGACCGCGATCGGGACCCCCGAGGCCCTCGACCTGCGCGGCCGCGCCGCGATCGCCAACGCGCGGCTCGCGTACGAGGCCTACGAGCAGGTCGTCCAGACCGACCGCTGGCGCACGCTCGAGGCCGCGGGCGCCCACCCGCAGCGCCCCCTGTGGGCGTCGACGGGCGTCAAGAACCCCGAGTACCGCGACACCATGTACGTCGACGAGCTCGTCGCCCCGGGCGTCGTGAACACCATGCCGCAGGCCACTCTCGACGCGTTCGCCGACCACGGCGTCGTGCTGGGGAACACGGTCGCGGGCACGTACACGGCCTCGCGCTCGGTCCTGTCCACCATCGAGTCCTTCGGGGTCTCGCTCGACGAGGTCACCCAGCACCTCGAGGTCGAGGGCGTCGAGAAGTTCGAGGCGAGCTGGTCCGACCTCCTCGCGACCGTCTCTGACGGCCTGGCCCGCGCGCGCGGCGACGCGTCGTGACCCACGCCTTCCACCGGGGGCCCACGGAGGTCGGCACGGTCGTGGACGACTCCCGGGCACGCGCCGACCACCGCCTAGGCTCTATCCCGGTCCGCAGGACGGACCTTTCGACCATTCCAGCCCACGCCGACGAGAACGGTGACATCAGTTGAGACCGGCAAAGATCAGCGCAGAGCACAACCCGCTGCGCGACCCGCGTGACCTTCGACTCCCCCGCATCGCCGGGCCCAGCGGCCTCGTGATCTTCGGCGTCACGGGCGACCTCGCCCGCAAGAAGCTCATGCCCGCCGTGTACGACCTCGCCAACCGCGGGCTCCTCCCGCCCGGCTTCGCGCTCACGGGCTTCGCCCGCCGCGACTGGGAGGACCAGGACTTCGCCAAGGTCGTGCGCGACGCCGTCGAGCAGTACGCGCGCACCCCGTTCCGCGAGGCGACCTGGAAGCAGCTCGCCGAGGGCATCCGGTTCGTCCAGGGCGAGTTCGACGACGAGCAGGCCTTCGAGCGCCTGCGCACCACGGTCGAGGAGCTCGACAAGGAGCGCGGCACGGGCGGCAACCACGCGTTCTACCTCTCGGTCCCCCCGAGCGCGTTCCCCCTGGTCTGCGAGCAGCTCTCGCGCTCGGGGCTCTCGCGCTCGGGCGAGGACGCGTGGCGCCGCGTGGTCATCGAGAAGCCGTTCGGCCACGACCTGGCCAGCGCACGTGAGCTCAACGACGTCGTCTCCAAGGTCTTCTCGCCGGACTCGGTCTTCCGCATCGACCACTACCTGGGCAAGGAGACCGTCCAGAACATGCTGGCGCTGCGGTTCGCCAACCAGCTCTACGAACCCATCTGGAACGCGAACTACGTCGACCACGTCCAGATCACCATGGCCGAGGACATCGGCATCGGCGGCCGCGCGGGGTACTACGACGGGATCGGTGCGGCGCGCGACGTCATCCAGAACCACCTCGTCCAGCTGCTCGCGCTCACCGCGATGGAGGAGCCCGTCTCGTTCGACGCCGAGTCGCTGCGCGCCGAGAAGCTCAAGGTGCTCTCGGCCGTGCGTCTCCCGCGAGACCTGGGACGCCACACCTCGCGCGGCCAGTACTCGGCCGGGTGGCAGGGCGGCGAGGAGGTCGTGGGGTACCTCGAGGAGGACGGCATCTCGCCCGAGTCCACGACCGAGACGTTCGCCGCGATCCGCGTCGACATCGACAACCGCCGCTGGGCAGGGGTTCCGTTCTACCTGCGCACGGGCAAGCGCCTGGGCCGACGCGTGACGGAGATCGCGGTCGTCTTCAAGTCGGCGCCGCACCTGCCGTTCGAGTCCTCCGCGACGTCCGAGCTCGGCAAGAACGCGCTCGTGATCCGCGTCCAGCCCGACGAGGGCGTGACGATCCGCTTCGGCGCCAAGGTCCCCGGTACCGCGATGGAGGTCCGCGACGTCACCATGGACTTCGGCTACGGGCACGCCTTCACCGAGTCCTCCCCGGAGGCCTACGAGCGCCTCATCCTCGACGTCCTCCTGGGCGACCCGCCGCTCTTCCCGAGCCACGAGGAGGTCGAGCTGTCCTGGAAGATCCTCGACCCGATCACGGCGTTCTGGGAGTCCAAGGGCGCTCCGGAGCCGTACCGCTCCGGCACGTGGGGCCCCGCCTCGGCCGACGACATGATGGCTCGCGACGGTCGAACGTGGCGGCGTCCGTGACCGCGACCGTACCGATCTCCCGCCTGCCCCGGATCCCCGGCCGGACCTCGAACTGGAGCCTCACCTCATGATCATCGATCTCCCCGAGACGACGACCAATGCGGTCAACAAGCGCCTCGTCAAGCTGCGCGACGAGGGCGGCGCCGTGGCGCTCGGCCGCGTCCTGACCCTCGTCGTGCTGGCCGAGGAGGCCGACGTCGAGGACGCGGTCGCCGCGGCCAACGGCGCCTCGCGCGAGCACCCCTGCCGCGTCGTGGTCGTCGCCCCGGCGAACAAGCGCACGTCCGCCCGGCTCGACGCCCAGATCCGCATCGGCGGCGACGCGGGGGCCAGCGAGGTCATCATCCTGCGCCCGTCGGGCCCGCTCGTCGCGCACAGCGACACCCTCGTGATGCCCCTCCTGCTGCCCGACGCCCCGATCGTGGCCTGGTGGCCCCGCGAGACGCCCGACAACCCCTCGGCGGACCCGGTCGGCCAGATGGCCCACCGCCGCATCACCGACGCGGTCAACGCGGGCAAGTCGCTCCAGACGCTCCAGCACCTGAGCAGGAGCCACCACCCGGGCGACACCGACCTCGCGTGGACCCGCGTGACCCTGTGGCGCGGTCTCATCGCGGCAGCGCTCGACCAGCCGCCCTACGAGTCCGTCACGGCCGTCGAGGTGGAGGGCGAGGAGCACCACCCCTCGGTCGACATCCTCGCGGCGTGGCTCGCCCAGCAGCTCAGGTGCCCGGTCAAGCTGGTCCGTCGTCGCGGCGTCGAGGGGATCACGAAGGTGACCCTCGAGCGCAAGGGCGGCGCGATCGTGCTGTCCCGGCCGGACGGCCGCATCGTGACGCTGACCCAGCCGGGCCAGCCCGACCGCCGCATCTCGCTGCCGCTGCGGCAGCTCGAGGAGTGCCTGACCGAGGAGCTGCGCCGGCTCGACCCCGACGAGGTCTACGGCGAGGTCCTCACCAAGGGTCTCGCGAGGATCGGCGAATGACGGCCGACACGGGGACCGACGCGCGCGCGCACGGGGCGCGCCTCGTCGTCGTGCACCCCGACGCGGGGGTCCTCGCCGAGGCCGTCGCCGCTCGGCTGCTGACCCGCATCCTCGACATCCAGTCCGTCCGTACGCCCGTCCACGTCGTCCTCACGGGCGGCACGGTCGGGATCCGGTCCCTCGCCGCCGTCGCCGCGCACCCCGTGCGCGACGCGGTCGACTGGACCGGAGTGCACTTCTGGTGGGGCGACGAGCGCTTCCTGCCCACGGGCGACCCCGAGCGCAACGAGACGCAGGCCCGCGAGGCCCTCCTCGACCACCTGCCGACCCTGCCCCCGCAGAACGTGCACGCCATGCCCGCGCCGGGCGACGCCGTCGGGACGCCGGAGGTATCGGCCGCGCTCTACGCGGACGAGCTCTCCCGCTTCACGCCCGACGGCGGTGCGCACCTCCCGTTCGACGTCCTCCTGCTGGGCATGGGCCCGGACGGGCACGTCGCCTCGCTCTTCCCCGAGAACGCGGCGCTCGACGCGGACGGTGCCACGACCGGGGTGCACGACTCCCCCAAGCCGCCGCCCGAGCGCGTGTCGCTGACGTTCTCCGCGATCCAGGCCGCGCAGGAGGTCTGGGTCGTGGCCGCGGGGGCGGAGAAGGCCCCCGCGGTCGCCTCCGCACTGGCGGGCGACCCCGTGACGACGACCCCGGCGGCCGGGGCGCTGGGCACCCAGCGCACGCTGTGGCTCGTCGACCTCGCGGCGAGCCAGCACCACGCGCTGAGGCACTGACAGCCGGCGGACCGGACCAGACGACGGCACGGCGCACCGGCAGGACGCAGCCGACGACAGCACAGCGGGCCCCGTCCTTCTCGGACGGGGCCCGCTGTGCTGTGTACAGGCCCTGGAGGGCCCTTGCTGTGGGTGCGGACCGTTCACGGCCGCACGGGCACTGCCTAGCGGCCGCGGCGTGCCCGGAGCGCGGCGAGCGCCTCGTCGAGGAGGGCAACGCCGTCCTCGTCGCTGCGGCGCTCCTTCACGTACGCGAGGTGCGTCTTGTACGGCTCGTTGCGCAGCGCGCTCGGCGGGTTCGCCGGGTCCTGCCCCCCGGGCAGTCCGCAGCGCGGGCAGTCCCAGGTCTCAGGAGTGACGATCTCCACCTCGGACGAGAAGCTCGGACGCGTCTCGTGTCCGTTGGCACACCAGTAGGAGACCCAGACACGTGGGGCGACGTCGCCCCGCTCCGTCTCTCCCAGCGGACCGGCACCGACGCGCGACCCCTTGATAGCACTACCACCAGCCACGACTTCACTCCCCTGACTCACGACCGCCCGCGTACCGGGACGGTTCCACACCCTGTGCCGACGGCGTCGGCGCCGGGTCAGCTGACCTTCTGGATGAGCCCCAGAAGGATGATCACGACGGTCCAGGTGATCGCGAACGTGACGGTGATGCGGTTCAGGTTGCGCTCGGCCACGCCGGAGCTGCCGGCGCTGCTCGAGATACCGCCGCCGAACATGTCGGACAGGCCGCCGCCCTTGCCCTTGTGCATGAGCACGAGGAGGGTCAAGAAGCCGCTGGTGATGACCAGCAGGATCTGGAGAATGATGCGCAGCGCGTCCACGAGTACGTCCTTGGCTCTGGGTCCACGTCGAGAAGTCGAGAGCGGACCGCAACGGGTGTCCTGGACCGACCTGAGGCACAGGTACGGCACCGAGGACAAGGGTAGGCGACGCGGGCCCGATCCGACGAACCGTTCCGCCCGGCGGTCGTTGCTGCCGGTCGGGACGCCACGCCCCAGGGGCTACCGCGAGAAAAGGCCACCGCTCGCGCGGTGGCCACGCTGCCGGGCCGCGCCGTGCGGCGCGACCCGGCAGCGAAGGGGCTCAGGCCCCGTGGTGCGACTGGAAGCGCGCGATCTTCGCGAACTCCTCCGGGTCGAGGCTCGCGCCGCCGACCAGGGCGCCGTCGACGTCCTGCTCCTTCATGAGCTCGGCGATCGACGAGGACTTGACCGAGCCGCCGTAGAGCACGCGGACGGCGTCTGCCACCTCGGCCGAGTACAGCTCGGCGAGACGGGCACGGATCGCGCCCGCGACCTCCTGAGCGTCCTGCGGCGTGGCGACCTCACCGGTGCCGATGGCCCAGACGGGCTCGTACGCGATGACGACCTTGGCGGCGTCCTCCGCGGACAGGCCCTCGAGCGCGCCGTCGACCTGCGCGAGCGTGTACGAGACCTGCTCGCCGGCCTTGCGGATGTCGAGCGCCTCGCCGACGCAGATGATCGGGACCAGGCCCTGCGCGAGCGCGGCCTTCGACTTGGCGTTGACGAGCGCGTCGTCCTCGCCGTGGTACTGGCGACGCTCCGAGTGGCCGATCGCGACATAGGTCACGCCCAGCTTGCTCAGGAACACGGGCGAGATCTCCCCCGTGTAGGCGCCCGAGACGTGCTGCGAGACGTCCTGCGCGCCGTACGTCAGCTCGAGCTTGTCGGCGTCGACCAGCGTCTGCACGCTGCGCAGGTCCGTGAACGGGACCAGGACGGTGACCTCGACGGCCGAGAAGTCGTGCTTGGCGTCCTTGAGGGCCCAGGCGAGCTTCTGGACCGTGTGGATGGCCTCCTGGTGGTCCAGGTTCATCTTCCAGTTGCCCGCGATGAGCGGGGTACGTGCATCAGTCATGGTGTGTCTACCTTCTGTGAGCCGTGAGGCTGCGGTGGTGGGGTCAGGCCTCGAGGACTGCGAGCCCCGGCAGGGACTTGCCCTCGAGGAACTCCAGGCTCGCGCCGCCACCGGTCGAGATGTGGCTGAAGCCGGCCTCGTCGAAGCCGAGGATGCGCACTGCCGCGGCGGAGTCGCCACCGCCGACGATCGTGAACGCGCCGTTCGCCGTCGCGTCGACCAGGGCCTGCGCGACGGCACGGGTGCCGCCGGAGAACGCCTCGAACTCGAAGACGCCCGCGGGGCCGTTCCAGACGACCGTCTTGGCGTCCACGATCTTGCTCGCGAAGAGCTTCTGCGAGTCGGGACCGATGTCCAGGCCGATCTTGCCGTCCGGGATCGCGTCCGCGGGCACGACCTCGTAGGGAGCGTCGGCGGCGAACGAGTCCGCGGCGAGGATGTCCGTGGGCAGGACGATCTCGACGCCGGCCTTCTCGGCGTCCGCGAGGTAGCCCTTCACGGTGTCGATCTGGTCCGTCTCGAGGAGCGAGTTGCCCACCGAGTAGCCCTTGGCCGCGAGGAACGTGAAGACCATGCCGCCACCGATCAGCAGGCGGTCCGCCTTGGTCAGCAGGTTGGCGATGACACCGAGCTTGTCGGAGACCTTCGACCCGCCGAGCACGACGACGTAGGGGCGCGCGGGGTCCTCGGTCGCCTTCTTGAGGGAGTCGACCTCCTTGAGGACCAGCTCGCCGACCGCGGTCGGCAGCACCTTGGCGATGTCGTAGACCGACGCCTGCTTGCGGTGCACGACGCCGAAGCCGTCGGACACGTACGCGTCCGCGAGCGAGGCGAGGTCCGCGGCGAGCGACTCGCGCTCTGCGTCGACCTTCGAGGTCTCCCGAGCGTCGAAGCGGATGTTCTCGAGCAGCGCGACCTCGCCGTCCCCGAGCGCGGCGACCGTGGCCTTGGCGGACTCGCCGACGGTGTCGTCCGCGAGCGTCACGGGGGCACCGAGCAGCTCGCCCAGGCGGGCCGCGACGGGAGCGAGGGAGTACTTGGCGTCGGGCTCACCCTTGGGACGTCCGAGGTGCGCGGTCACGACGACCTTCGCACCGGCGTCGGTCAGCCGCTTGAGCGTGGGGAGCGCGGCGCGGATGCGGCCGTCGTCCGTGATGGTCGTCCCGTCGAGGGGGACGTTGAAGTCCGAGCGGACGAGCACGCGCTTGCCGCGCAGGTCGCCGAGGGAGTCGATGGTCTTCATGAGCACACTCCTGGTCTGAACAGGGTCGAAACAGGTCACGTCACACATGACTGCGTCCGCGTGCATGGGCGGCCAACCGGGCCGGCCACGCACGCGGACGCAGAATTCACCTCACGTCACGAAGGACGGAGATCAGAGACGAGCACCCACGTACTGCGTGAGCGAGACGAGCGAGCTGGAGTAGCCCCACTCGTTGTCGTACCAGGCGACGACCTTGACCAGGTCGCCGCTCACCTTGGTGAGCTTCGAGTCGAAGATCGAGGTGTGCGGGTCCGTGACGATGTCCGAGGAGACGATGTCGTCGTCGACGTACTTCAGGACGCCCTTGAGGGGGCCCTCAGCAGCAGCCTTGACCGCAGCGTTGACCTCCTCGACCGTGACGGTCTTCGAGGCGGTGAAGGTGAGGTCCGTGGCCGAGCCCGTGATGACGGGGACGCGCATCGCGAAGCCGTCGAGCTTGCCCTTGAGCTCGGGGAGCACGAGGGCGACGGCCTTGGCCGCACCGGTCGAGGTGGGGACGATGTTCTGCGCGGCCGCACGGGCACGACGCAGGTCCTTGTGGGGGCCGTCCTGGAGGTTCTGGTCACCCGTGTACGCGTGGATCGTGGTCATGAGACCGCGCTCGATGCCGATCGCGTCGTTGAGGGCCTTGGCCATCGGGGCGAGGCAGTTCGTGGTGCACGACGCGTTGGAGATGATGTGCTGCGTCGCGGGGTCGTACTGCTCGTGGTTCACGCCGACGACGAAGGTGCCGTCCTCGTTCTTCGCCGGAGCGGAGATGATGACCTTCTTGGCGCCGGCCTCGATGTGAGCCTTGGCCTTGGTCGCGTCGGTGAAGAAGCCGGTCGACTCGATGACGATGTCAGCACCGAGCTCGCCCCAGGGCAGGTTCGCCGGGTCGCGCTCCTCGAGGGCACGGATGGCCTTGCCGTCGACGATGATGTTGTTCTCGTCGAAGTCGACGCTCAGCGGGAAACGACCCAGGACGGTGTCGTACTTCAGCAGGTGCGCGAGCGTCTTGTTGTCCGTGAGGTCGTTGACACCCACGATCTCGATGTCCGCCCCCGACGCGATGATGGCGCGGAAGAAGTTACGTCCGATACGACCGAAGCCGTTGATACCGACGCGGATGGTCACAATGCCCTCCTCAGGGCGCGCCGGTGTTTCCGACGCACACGGTTGATGCCGAACGATCACGTACTACGGCGTACGTAGGTGGTAACGGCGAAGTACTCCCCCACTGGATGCCTCGCGGCGTGGACTCCGGGAATCTCGCAGGGCCACAGCGACAGCTGCGACTCAACAGGGTCCCGAAGACCTCAGTGAAGGAGCACGTCTTTGTCACCTGACATCCCCGATCCTATACCCGATCCTCCCCATCCCGTGACCTGGAGGCGGATCTGAGACGCCCACGGACGCACCGTGGGAATGTGACCGGGGTCCGAGACCGACGTCACACCGGGCGTGTCGCACGCCGGGCGCCGACGACGCGACGAGGGGCCCGCACCGTGCGGTGCGGGCCCCTCGTCGGCGTGTCGTCGGGGCCCGCAGGCACCGCGGGCGCGCGTGGCGCGGACCGCTCAGACGTCGAGCAGGTCCGGGCTCAGACCTGCCTCGGTGTCGGGGATCCCGAGCTCGGCCGCCCGCTTGTCGGCCGTGGACAGGAGCCTGCGGATACGACCCGCCACGGCGTCCTTGGTCAGCGGCGGCTCGGCGAGCTGCCCCAGCTCTTCGAGAGAGGCCTGCTTGTGGGCGAGGCGCAGCTCCCCGGCCTCCCGGAGGTGGTCCGGCAGGTCAGGACCCAGGATCTCGAACGCGCGCTCGACCCGGGCCCCTGCCGCCACGGCGGCACGCGCCGACCTGCGCAGGTTCGCGTCGTCGAAGTTCGCGAGCCGGTTTGCCGTCCCGCGCACCTCGCGGCGCTGCCGCCGCTCCTCCCAGACGACCACGGTCTCGTGGGCCCCCAGGCGGGTCAGCATCGCGCTGATCGCCTCGCCGTCCCGGATCACGACGCGATCCACCCCGCGGACCTCGCGCGCCTTCGCGGCGATCCCGAGTCGCCGGGCGGCGCCGACCAGCGCGAGCGCGGCCTCGGGCCCCGGGCAGGTGACCTCGAGGGCCGACGAGCGCCCCGGCTCCGTCAGCGAGCCGTGCGCGAGGAACGCGCCGCGCCACGCCGCCTCGGCCTCCCCGACCCCCGCCGAGACCACCTGCGGCGGCAGCCCGCGCACGGGGCGGCCCCGGTTGTCGAGCAGGCCCGTCTGTCGGGCGAGCGACTCGCCGTCCTTGACGACCCGCACGACGTACCGGCTCCCCCGGCGCAGCCCCCCGGCCGAGACCACGATCAGCTCGCTGGTGTGCCCGTACACGTCGCTGATCGTCTGCCGGAGCCGACGGGCGGCGATCGCCGTGTCCAGCTCCGCCTCGATCACGATGCGCCCCGAGATGATGTGCAGCCCTCCCGAGAACCGCAGCGTGGCAGAGACCTCCGCCTTGCGGCAGGAGGTCTTGTCCACCTTGAGTCGCGCGAGCTCGTCCTTCACCTGTGCCGTCAACGCCATGGCGACATCCTCCCATCAACGAGCAACGATCGTGACCGCCTTCTGCCAGGAGCCGCCGTACGACGCGCCCCCGCGCCGATCGCACGGCTGACGCCGCTCGTGCCCGCATAGGGGCCGGGGGCGCTGTCGCCGATCGACGGCCGACGGTCGGCTCGGCACCTCCCACGGACCGGTCCCCGGGGGCGGTCGCGGCTCAGCGGGTCGTGGTGCCCACGTCGCCGAGGAACCCGTCGAAGACGTCGCGCAGGGCGGCCGCGAGCCGCAGCGCGTCGTGCTGCGGCGTGCCGTCCGACCTGCCCACCTGGCGCAGCAGCAGCCGGGCGCCCGTGCGCGCCGACTCGTCCGCGAGCAGGCCGACGTCCTCGGCCGCGCTCGGGTCGGCGATCACCGCGTCGATGCGCAGGCTGGGTGCGTGCTTGTGCAGCGCCTCGAGGTGGTCGGTCGCGGTCAGGCCGTAGGTCTCGCCCGAGGTGTTCGAGAGGTTGAGGACGACGCAGCGCCGGGCAGTGGTCTCGTGCAGCGCGTGCGCGAGCTCGGGGACCAGCAGGTGCGGCATGACCGAGGAGTACCAGGAGCCCGGTCCCAGGATCACCCAGTCGGCCGCCATGACGGCGTCGACCGCCTCGGGGCACGCGGGCGGGTCGGGCGGCACGAGCCGCAGCTGCTCGATGCGGTCGCGGGTCACGGCGACCTGGCTCTGCCCCACGATCGTCCCGAGCCCGTGGTCGGTCCGCACGTCGGCCTCGATCCCGAGGGGCACCGCAGCCATGGGCAGGACCCGGCCGCGCGCACCGAGGAGCTTGCCCACCCAGTCGAGGCCCGCGACCGGGTCGTCGAGGAGCTCCCACAGCGCGACGATCAAGAGGTTGCCGACCGCGTGCTGGTCCAGGTCGCCGCTCGAGGAGAACCGGTGCTGCAGGACCGAGCTCCACGTCCGGCCCCACTCGGAGTCGTCGCACAGCGCCGCGAGCGCCATGCGCAGGTCGCCGGGCGGGAGCACACCGAGCTCGGCCCGCAGCCGACCGGAGGACCCGCCGTCGTCGGCGACGGTCACGACCGCCGTGATGCGGTCGGACATGAGGCGCAGCGCGGAGAGCGTCGCGGACAGGCCGTGCCCGCCGCCGAGTGCTACCACTGCCGGGTTGTCGAGGGTCACGACTACTCCTTGCCGAGGTCGCGGGCCGTCACGGTGACGCGCTGCCCGACGGCGCGCAGCCGTTGGGCGAGCACCTCGGAGATCGCGACCGACCGGTGCTTGCCTCCCGTGCAGCCCACGGCGATGGTCACGTACCGCTTCTCCTCGGCCAGGTACCCGGCCAGGACGGGCTCGAGCGCGCTGACGTACCGGTCGACGAACTCGAGCGCCCCGGGCCGGGCCAGGACGTAGTCCCGGACGGGCGCGTCGCGCCCGGTGAGGTGCCTCAGCTCGGTGATCCAGTAGGGGTTGGCGAGGAACCGCATGTCGACGACGTGGTCCGCGTCGAGCGGGATGCCGTACTTGAAGCCGAACGAGACGACGTTGATGCGCAGCGTGTCCGGGGTGCCCTCGGCGACGGCCGCGCGGACCTCCCGTGCGAGGTCGTGGACGTTGAGGTCCGAGGTGTCGATCACGACGTCGGCGCGCTCCTCGACGCTCGCGACCAGGCGCCGCTCCTCGGCGATCCCGTCCAGGATCCGCCCGTTGCCCTGCAGCGGGTGCGGACGCCGGACCTGCTCGTATCGACGCACCAGGACTTCGTCGGACGCGTCGAGGAACAGGATCCGGTAGAAGACCCCGGCGTCGCGCAGGTGCTTGAGCACGTCGAGGAGGTCGGTGAAGAACCCCCCGCCACGGACGTCGACGACGGCCGCGATGCGCTGCACGCTGGACCCCGCGCGCGTCATCATGTCGACGAGCGGGACGAGCATGCGGGGCGGCATGTTGTCGACCACGTACCAGTCGAGGTCCTCGAGCACCGCGGCAGCGCGCGATCGTCCGGCGCCCGACATCCCGGTGATCACGAGGACCTCGGCGTCGGAGCGCTCGGGCGCGTGGGTGGTCGCCTCGATCGCTGGGATGCCCTGCGGGACGGTCGTCGGGGAGGGTTCGGTGCTCATGCCACCAGCATGCCAGCCGGTCGCGCGCGGGCGGGCCGGACCGGCGTCGGGCACTTCTCGGGCGTGTCCTGCTCTCCGGCCGAGAGCTCGAGACCGGCCGCCCCCGCGCCGCGGGTCACGGGCAGGCCCTCTCGCCCGACGGCGCCGGGCCCCCGGGCGACGCGGCCGCCGGGTGCGCGCGGGGACGGCTCATGCGGGCGCCGCCTCCTCGGACGAGGGGGACGCCGGCGCGGCCGCCTCGAGCGCGTCTGTCGGCGACGCCGGCGACTCCGCCTCGGGAGCCGCCGCCCCCCCGGGTCCTACGGTTCCGGCGGCGGTCGGGCTCGCCGGACCGAGCGCGGCGACGACGGCCGCGGCGGTCGCGGCACCCATGCCGGGCACGGTCGCGATCTCCTCGGCCGACGCCGCACGCAGCCGCTTGAGGGAGCCGAAGTGCGTCAGGAGCGCCTTCTTGCGTGCGGGCCCGAGGCCCGGGACGTCGTCGAGGGCCGAGGCCGTCATGGCCTTGCCGCGCTTCTTGCGGTGGTAGGAGATCGCGAACCGGTGGGCCTCGTCCCGGACACGCTGGAGCAGGTACAGCCCCTCGGAGCTGCGCTGCAGGATCACGGGGTAGTCCTCCCCCGGCAGCCACACCTCCTCGAGCCGCTTCGCGAGGCCGCACAGCGCGACGTCGTCGATCCCGAGCTCCGCGAGGGCCCGGGCGGCGGCGGCGACCTGGGGCGGTCCGCCGTCGACCACGACGAGGTTGGGCGGGTAGGCGAAACGGGCGGCACGGCCCGCAGGTGCGTCCGCGCCCACCTCGCCCGAGCGTGGGACGTACCCCGCCGCGACGGCGTCCGCGTCCCGCGCGGTGTCGTCGTCGGCCCCCAGGTCCATCTCGACGTCCGTGGCCTGCGAACGGTCGGCGAGGTAGCGCTTGAAGCGGCGCGTGATGACCTCGTGCATGGCCGCGGTGTCGTCGCGGGCGCCCAGCCCCTCCGGGCCGCGGATCGCGAAGTGCCGGTACTCGCTCTTGCGCGCGAGCCCGTCCTCGAAGACGACCATCGACGCGACCTGGTGGGTCCCCTGCGTCGTCGACACGTCGTAGCACTCGATGCGCAGCGGCGCGGTCTCCAGACCCAACGCCTCCTGGATCTCGCGCAGCGCCTGGCTGCGCGTGGTCAGGTCCCCCGCACGGCGGGTCCGGTGCAGCGCGAGGGCGTGCTCGGCGTTCTTGTGCACCGTCGCCGCGAGCTCGCGCTTGTCACCGCGCTGCGGCACCCGCACGTCGACCTTGGCGCCCCGCAGGCCCGTGAGCCAGGCCACGACCTGCTCGGTGTCGGGCGGCAGGACGGGCACGAGCACCTCTCGGGGCACGATGCTCGACGACGGGGTCGAGGAGTCCCCGAGGGCCTCGTCGACCGAACCGTAGACCTGCTGCAGGAGGTGCTCGACGAGCTCGGCGTCGGTCACGTCCTCGACCTTCTCGACGATCCAGCCACGCTGCCCGCGGATGCGGCCACCGCGCACGTGGAAGACCTGCACCGCGGCCTCGAGCTCGTCGCCAGCGAGCGCGAAGATGTCCGCGTCGGTCGCGTCGCCGAGCACCACGGCGTTCTTCTCCATGGCGCGCTCGAGCGCGAGGATGTCGTCGCGCAGACGGGCGGCCTGCTCGTACTCCATGGCCGCCGCGGCTTCCTTCATCTTGGCCTCGACCCGGCGGATGAACTTCGCGGTGTCGCCCGCCATGAAGTCGCAGAAGTCCTCCGCGAGCGCGTGGTGGTCCTCGGGCGTGATGCGTCCCACGCAGGGGGCGGAGCACTTGTCGATGTAGCCGAGCAGGCAGGGCCGACCGGTCTGCTGGGCACGCTTGAAGACGCCCGCGGAGCACGTGCGGACCGGGAAGACACGCAGCAGCAGGTCGAGGGTCTCGCGGATGGCCCACGCGTGCCCGTAGGGGCCGAAGTAGCGGGTGCCGGGGCGCTTGGCACCACGCATGACCTGGGCGCGCGGGAACTGCTCGCCCAGGGTCACGGCGAGGTAGGGGTAGGACTTGTCGTCCCGGTACTTCACGTTGAACCGGGGGTCGAACTCCTTGATCCACGAGTACTCGAGCGCGAGGGCCTCGACCTCGGTCCCCACGACCGTCCACTCGACCGAGGCGGCCGTCGTGACCATCGTCTGGGTGCGGTAGTGGAGGTTCGTCAGGTCCTGGAAGTAGCTGCCGAGACGGGCGCGCAGATTCTTCGCCTTGCCGACGTAGATGACGCGGCCGTGCTCGTCGCGGAAGCGGTACACGCCCGGTGACGTGGGGATCTCTCCCGGTGCGGGGCGGTACGAGGACGGATCAGCCATGTCCGCCAGCCTAGGACAGTGCACCCACAGTCACGCCCCTGCGCCGACGCTCGCACGTGACGCCCGTCACACACGAACGCCCGACCGCCGCTAGGGTGACGGCATGGGCGCCCTTCACTCCTATGCCGCGACCGTCCGCTGGACCGGCGCGGGCCAGACCGGAACGACCACCTACACCGCGTACAGCCGGGACCACGACGTCGACCTCACCGGCCGACCGACGCTCCCCGGCTCGGCCGACCCCGCGTTCCGGGGCGACCCGAGCCGGTACAGCCCCGAGGAGCTGTTCGTCGCGAGCCTCTCGCAGTGCCACATGCTGTGGTTCCTGCACCTCGCGTCAGCGGCGGGGATCGTGGTGCGCGAGTACACCGACGAGGTGACCGGCACCATGCGGGTCGAGTCCGCCGGAGCCGGGCAGTTCACGGACGTCACGCTGCACCCGCACGTGGTGGTCGACGACGGCCCCGACGTCAGCGACGAGGCCGTCGCCGAGATCCACCGACGTGCCCACGACCACTGCTTCCTGGCGCGCTCCGTGAACTTCCCGGTGCTGCTCGAGCCCGCGCCGCTGCGCACGCACGCGGCCTGAGCCTGCACCCGGTCGGACGACAGCCGGCCGAGGTCCGACGGTCGACGTCCGCCGGTCGATGTCACTCGGTCGCGGGCTCGGCCTTCCTCGTGGCGGCGGACGCCTTCACGGTCGACGAGCTCTCCTTGGCCGCAGCCGTCGTCGACGACTTGCGCGCGGCCGTCTTCCTCGGCGCCTTCGCCGCCGTCTTGCCCGTCGCGGCCTTGGCCGGGGACTTCTTGGGCAGGGGTGCGACCGGGATGGGGTCACCCGTGAGGACCTCGGCGAGGAACCGACCCGTGTGGCTCTCGGGGACCGCGGCCACCTGCTCGGGCGTGCCCTCGGCGATGACCCGTCCACCGCCGGACCCACCCTCCGGTCCCATGTCGATGACCCAGTCGGCGTTCTTGATGACGTCGAGGTTGTGCTCGATCACGAGAACCGAGTTGCCCTTGTCGACGAGCGACTGGAGCACCGCGAGGAGCTTGCGGATGTCCTCGAAGTGCAGACCCGTCGTCGGCTCGTCGAGCACGTAGATGGTCCGGCCCGTCGAGCGCTTCTGCAGCTCGCTTGCGAGCTTGACGCGCTGGGCCTCGCCTCCTGACAGCGTGGGCGCGGGCTGCCCCAGGCGCACGTACCCGAGGCCGACCTCGGAGAGGGTCTTGAGGTGGCGCGAGATCGTCGGGACCGCGGCGAAGAACTCCGAGGCCTCCTCGATCGGCATGTCGAGCACGTCCGCGACGGTCTTGCCCTTGAAGTGCACCTCGAGCGTCTCGCGGTTGTACCGCGCGCCGTGGCAGACCTCGCACGGGACGTAGACGTCCGGCAGGAAGTTCATCTCGATCTTGATGGTCCCATCACCCGAGCAGGCCTCGCAGCGACCGCCCTTGACGTTGAAGGAGAACCGGCCGGGCGTGTAGCCACGGACCTTGGCCTCGCTCGTCTCGGCGAAGAGCTTGCGCACGTGGTCCCACACCCCCGTGTAGGTCGCGGGGTTGGACCGCGGGGTCCGGCCGATGGGCCCCTGGTCGACGTGGACCACCTTGTCGAGGTTCTCGAGTCCCGTGATCCGACGGTGACGCCCTGCGACCTGACGGGCTCCGTTGAGCTCGTTGGCGAGCACGGTGTAGAGGATCGAGTTGACCAGCGTGGACTTGCCGGACCCCGAGACGCCGGTGACCGCGGTCAGGGTGCCGAGCGGGAAGCTCACGTCGATGCCCTCGAGGTTGTGCTCGCGCGCACCGACGACCGTGATCCGACGGTCCTTGTCGACAGGGCGGCGGGCGGCGGGCAGCGGGATGCTGCGACGCCCGGAGAGGTAGGCGCCCGTGACGGACTCGGGCGCCTCCAGGAGGCCTGCGTAGTCGCCCGAGTGGATCACGCGTCCACCGTGCTCGCCGGCGCCCGGGCCGATGTCGACGATCCAGTCGGCCGCCCGGATGGTGTCCTCATCGTGCTCGACGACGATGAGCGTGTTCCCGAGGTCCCTCAGCCGGGTCAGGGTGTCGATGAGCCGGCGGTTGTCCCGCTGGTGCAGACCGATGCTGGGCTCGTCGAGGACGTACAGGACACCGACGAGCCCCGAGCCGATCTGCGTCGCGAGACGGATGCGCTGCGCCTCGCCTCCCGAGAGGGTCCCGGCCGGACGCTCGAGCGAGAGGTAGTCCAGCCCGACGTCGAGCAGGAAGCCCAGTCGGGCGTCGATCTCCTTGAGGACCTCGGTCGCGATGGCCTTCTGGCGCGTGCCCAGCTCGAGCGAACCGAGGAACGCCGCGGCCTCGCGCAGCGGGAGCCGGCAGACCTCGGCGATGGACTTGTCCCCCACCTTGACGGCGAGGACCTCGGGCTTGAGACGCGTGCCCTGGCACACCGGGCACGGCGTCTCGCGCATGTACGCCTCGTACTTCTCCTTGGACCACTCCGACTCGGTCTCGCCGTGGCGGCGCTCGAGGAACGTCACGACGCCCTCGAAGCCGGTCGAGTACTGACGCTCGCGCCCCCAGCGGTTCTTGTACCGGACGTGGACCTCGTGGTTCTGGCCGTAGAGCACCGCCTGCTGAGCACGCTGAGGCAGGGCGCGCCACGGCACGTCCATGGAGAAGCCCAGGTCCGAGGCGAGCGCCGTCAGGACGCGGTGGAAGTACTCCGAGGAGATCTGTGCCCAGGGCGCGACCGCGCCCTCCGCGAGCGACTTCTCGTCGTCCGGGACGACGAGGTCCGGGTCGACCTCGAGGCGGAAGCCGATACCCGTGCACTCGGGGCACGCACCGTAGGGGGCGTTGAACGAGAAGGTGCGCGGCTCGATCTCGTCGAGCGTGAGCTCGTGGTCGTTCGGGCACGCGCGCTTCTCCGAGAACCGGCGCTCGCGTTGCGGGTCGTCCGCGTCGGCGTCGACGAGCTCGACGACGACGAGCCCCCCGGCGAGCCCGAGCGCGGTCTCGACCGAGTCCGTGAGCCTGCGCTGCACGCCCTCGCGCGAGACGAGACGGTCGATCACGACCTCGATGTCGTGCTTGAGCTTCTTCTCGAGCGCCGGCGGGTCCGTGAGCTGGACGACCTCGCCGTCCACGCGGGCGCGCGCGAAGCCCTTCGACTGCAGCTCCTTGAAGAGCTCGCTGTACTCCCCCTTGCGACCACGCACCACGGGAGCGAGGACCTGGTAGCGCGTGCCCTCGGGCAGCTCCAGGAGGCGGTCGACGATCTGCTGCGGCGTCTGGGCCTGGACCTTCTCGCCGCAGACCGGGCAGTGCTGTGTGCCGGCGCGCGCGAAGAGCAGGCGCAGGTAGTCGTAGACCTCGGTGATGGTGCCCACGGTCGAGCGCGGGTTGCGGTTGGTCGACTTCTGGTCGATCGAGACCGCGGGCGACAGGCCCTCGATGAAGTCGACGTCGGGCTTGTCCATCTGCCCGAGGAACTGACGGGCGTACGCCGACAGCGACTCGACGTAGCGACGCTGCCCCTCGGCGAAGATCGTGTCGAACGCGAGGGAGGACTTTCCGGACCCCGAGAGTCCCGTGAAGACGATGAGCTGATCCCTCGGCAGGTCGAGGTCGACGTTGCGGAGGTTGTGCTCACGGGCACCAGCGATGACAAGGCGGTTGCTCACCGAAGCATCGTAAGCCTCGCCCCTGACATTCGCACACCTGTTCGACCGACGTCACCGGGGCCGAGGGTCCTGCGGTTCCTGTCGAGGGACGGCCCCGGCGGTCTGACCTGCTCCTGGACGGCGCTCCGGGTCCCGTCACCGGCGTGCCAGACTCGGCACGAGAGGCTCGTCACACCGGCGGCCGGTCGTCCGTCAGGACGCCAACCAGCACAGCGAGGAGATCGGCGTGGGATACACCGGAGACGTCACGGTCGCGGGACCGAGCGACCTGCGGGTGCTGGACGAGGTCGAGGTCCGCAAGCTCGCCGTCGGGCCCGCCGAGAACAACGCCTACCTCCTGACCTGCCGCGGGAGCGGCGCCCAGCTCCTCGTCGACGCCGCCGCCGAGCCCGACCGGCTCCTCGAGCTCGTCCGGGAGGGTTCGTCGACCGCCCGCCTCGACCTCGTCGTCACGACGCACAGGCACCTCGACCACCTCGGGGCGCTCTCCTCGATCGGCGCGGCCACCGGCGCGCGGCTCGCGGCCGGCGCTCCCGACGCGGAAGCCGTCGCCGAGGCGACCGGCGCGACCATCACGCGCCACCTGCACGACGGCGACACGATCGTCGTCGGCCACCTCACGTTCGAGGTGGTCGCCCTGCGCGGTCACACCCCCGGCTCGGTCACGCTCGTCTACCGCGAGCCCGAGCACGCGAGCGCACCGGACGCCGTGCCCGGCCGAGCACACCTGTTCACGGGGGACTCGCTCTTCCCGGGCGGCCTCGGGAGCACGTCGAACGACCCGGACCGCTTCGCGATGCTCTACGCGGACGTCACCACCAGGCTCTTCGACAGGTTCGACGACGCCACCTGGGTCTACCCGGGCCACGGCGCGGACACGACGCTGGGGGCAGAGCGCCCCCACCTCGACGAGTGGCGCGAGCGCGGCTGGTAGGACACCGGTCGCGCGGCCGAGCGGGCCGACGACGGACCGTCACCACCACCACGCCGGATGGTGCTTCAATGTCGCCATGCCGATCTTCGCCGTGACCTACACGTACGCCGACAAGCCCGCCGTCCTGGACGAGTTCCGCCCCGAGCACCGTGCGTTCCTGCGCGGGCTGCTCGACGAGGGCACGCTGCTCGCCTCCGGCCCCCTCGCCCAGGACGCGGCCAACCCCGCGGGCGCGCTGCTGCTCGTCGACGCCCCGGACGAGGCCTCGGTCGCGAGCACGTTCGACGCCGACCCGTTCGCCCGCGAGAACGTCATCACGCGGCGCACCGTGCGCCCGTGGTCTCCCGTCATCGGCCCCTGGGCCGACCGAGTCTGAGCGTCGCCGCCGCCGGACGGAGCGCTCGACTCCCCCGTCCACGAACGCGGACGGCCCGTCTCCCCGGAAGGGAGACGGGCCGTTCTCACGGGGCGAGCAGCGCCTGCCGAGACGCGCCTACGAGGCCGCGTCGACGTCGTCGGGCAGGGCCTCGTCCTTCTGCTGACCACGCGTGCGCAACAGGCTGGCCACCGTCGTGACCCCGAGCGCACCCAGGATGACCACGAGCGAGAGCCAGATCGGGATCGTCGGGACGGCCTCGATGTGCTGCCCGCCGTTGACGAACGGCAACGTGTTCTCGTGCAAGGCCTCGAGGATCAGCTTGATCCCGATGAAGCCCAGGATGACCGCCAGCCCGATCGGCAGGTACACCAGCCGCTCGAGCAGGCCCCCCAGCAGGAAGTAGAGCTGCCGCAGCCCCATGAGGGCGAAGACGTTCGTCGTGAACACGATGAACGGGTCGTGCGTGAGCCCGAAGATCGCAGGGATCGAGTCGAACGCGAAGAGCAGGTCCGTGCTGCCGATCGCGAGGAACACGATCAGCATGGGCGTGAAGAGCCGCTTGCCGTCGACCACGGTGCGCAGCTTGCCACCGTCGTACGTCGGCGACAGCGGCAGCACCCGGCGCAACGACCGGATGAGCCGGTTCTCCTGGTACTCCTCCGGCTCGTCCCCACCCGCGACCAGCTTGATCGCGGTGTAGATCAGGAACGCGCCGAAGAGGTAGAAGACCCACACGAACTGGGCGATGATCGCGGCGCCGGCGAGGATGAACGCCCCGCGCAGCACGAGCGCCACGATGATCCCCACCATGAGCACCTTCTGCTGGTGCTCCCGCGGCACGGCGAACCTCGTCATGATGATGACGAACACGAAGAGGTTGTCGACCGACAGGCTGTACTCCGTGAGCCAGCCCGCGTAGAACTCGACCGCGGGAGCACTGCCGCCCACGAGGGCGACGAGGCCGCCGAAAACCAGTGCCAGGGCGACGTAGAACGCCACCCACAGGCCGCTCTCCTTCATCGACGGCACGTGCGGGCGACGCCCCACGACCACCAGGTCGACGAGCAGGAGGACGACGAGGGCCGTCAGGGACGCCGCCTCGAACCAGAACGGCAGCTCGTGCTGCATCAGTAGGTTTCCTTCTCCAGGCGACGACGGTCGCTCTTGTCCTTGGCGAGGCTCGCGACCGTCGTGATGGCCAGCGTGACCAGGATGAAGCTGAGGGAGACGGCCGTCGAGATCTCAGGGATGACGGTGACGTGCTCGCCACCGTTGATGAACGGGATCTCGTTCTTGTGCAGCGCGTGGATGAGGAGCTTGATCCCGATGAAGCCGAGGATCGCGGCCAGGCCCCAGGCGAGGTACACGAGCCGGTCGAGCAGGCCGTCGATCAGGAAGTAGAGCTGGCGCAGGCCGAGCAGGGAGAACGCGTTGGCCGCGAAGACGAGGAACGTCTCCTGCGTGAGGCCGAAGATCGCGGGGATCGAGTCGACCGCGAACAGCAGGTCGGCGCTGCCGATGGCGATCATCACGATGAGCATCGGCGTGATGTAGCGCTTGCCGTCGATCTTCGTGAACATCCGGTCCTCGACGTACGCGTCCGTCGTGGGGAAGAAACGACGCGTCAGGCGCAGGACGCCGTTCTCCTTGTACTCCTCGTCCTCGTGCTCACGCGCGCTCTTGACCTGCGTGTAGGCGGTGTAGATGAGGAAGGCGCCGAAGATGTAGAAGACCCAGCTGAAGTTCTCGATCAGCGCGGCGCCCAGGAAGATGAAGATCGTGCGCAGGACCAGGGCGATCGTGATGCCGATCAGCAGGACCTTCTGCTGGTACAGCCTGGGCACCCGGAAGCTCGTCATGATGAGGACGAACACGAAGAGGTTGTCGACCGACAGGCTCTTCTCGGTGATGTACCCGGCGAAGTACTCCCCGCCGTAGACCGAGCCGAAGTAGGCCCAGATCCCGACCCCGAAGAGGATCGCGATGCCGACGTAGCCGGCGGACCACCACGAGGCTTCCTTGAGCGTGGGGGCGTGCGGGGTGCGGACGTGGCCCACGAAGTCGAAGGCCAGCATCGCGAGGATCATGCCGACCGTCGCGACCCACATCCAGACAGGAACATCCATCACACATACCTCCGGTACGTAGCGTCGAGTACCGAAGGTCTCTTCCGCCCTCGCGGTCACCGATCCCCGCGAGGGCGGATCGCGAGAGGTGACCGTGCAGGACCGGTGACACCGGGCCGACGACTACGCCGACCGTGATGACGACATCACCGTTTCTAGGAATACTCCCCTTCAACTGGGCAAGCATAGGGCATGGCACGAGGCGAGCACCCACGCTTCCACAACCACCTGGGCGCGGCGAACCTTCCCGAGTGCGCCTCGCCCACACCTCGCACCCACCCGCTCCTCGGGCGATCGTCACTGCACGCAGAACTCGTTGCCCTCCGGGTCCTGCAGGACGATCCAGAACTCTCCGTTCTCGTCCATCTCCTGGAGCACGGACGCGCCGAGCGAGACGAGGTGGGCCGCGTGCGACCGGACGTTGCCCACCCGCTCGGCCCCGTCCCCCTCGACCCCCACGTCGATGTGCATGCGGTTCTTGGCGGTCTTCGGCTCGGGGACCTGCTGGATGAAGATCCGCGGCCCCACGCCGTCCGGGTCCACCACCGCGTAGAACGCGTTGTAGCGGTCCGGGCTCATGCCCCAGGCCGCCATCGCGGCTTCCCAGTCCGCGAAACCCTCCGGCGGCGGCTGCTCGACGTAGCCCAACGCCTCGCACCAGAACGCACCCAGACCCCGCGGGTCCGCTGCGTCGAACGTGATCTGGACCGTGCGTGCCATGGCATCCCTCGTTCTGTCGCTCTCGCCGGGCCGGCGGCGCCTGCCCGGGCGGGCCCACCGCTCAGGCGGTGGCCGACTGCATCTGCCGCAGCTCCTTCTTGAGCCCGGAGATCTCGTCGCGCAGTCGCGCCGCGAGCTCGAACTGGAGCTCGGCCGCCGCCGCGTGCATCTGGTCGCTGAGCTCCTGGATGAGGTCCGCGAGCTCGCCGGCCGCGACCCCCGCCAGCCGGTTGGCGGTCGTCGCGCCTTCCTTGGGGCCGCCCGGTACAGGAGCGCGCCCCTTGCCGGGCTGCCGGTAGCCGCCCGCGAGGAGCTCCTGGGTGTCGATGTCCTCGCGCGCGAGCATGTCCGTGACGTCGGCGATCTTCTTGCGCAGCGGCGTGGGGTCGACGCCGTGCTCGAGGTTGTACGCGACCTGCTTCTCCCGGCGCCGGGTGGTCTCCTCGATCGCCTGGGCCATGGCCGGCGTGATCTTGTCGGCATACATGTGGACCTGGCCGGACACGTTACGAGCCGCACGCCCGATCGTCTGGATGAGGGACGTGCCGGAGCGCAGGAAGCCCTCCTTGTCGGCGTCGAGGATCGCGACGAGCGACACCTCGGGCAGGTCGAGCCCCTCACGGAGCAGGTTGATGCCCACCAGGACGTCGTACTCCCCCATGCGCAGCTCGCGCAGCAGCTCGACGCGGCGCAGCGTGTCCACCTCGGAGTGCAGGTACCGCACCCGGACGTCGCGCTCGAGGAAGTAGTCCGTGAGGTCCTCGGACATCTTCTTGGTCAGGGTCGTGACCAGCACGCGCTCGTTGCGCTCGACCCGCTCCCGGATCTCGTGCAGCAGGTCGTCGATCTGCCCCGTGGTCGGCTTGACGACGATCTCCGGGTCGACCAGGCCGGTGGGCCGGATGATCTGCTCGACCACGCCGTCGGACATCGAGAGCTCGTACTTGCCCGGGGTCGCCGAGAGGTAGACCGTCTGCCCGATCCGTTCGACGAACTCCTCCCAGCGCAACGGCCGGTTGTCCATGGCGCTCGGCAGGCGGAAGCCGTGGTCGACCAGGTTGCGCTTGCGCGACATGTCACCCTCGAACATCGCCCCGATCTGCGGGACCGTGACGTGGGACTCGTCGATCACGAGGAGGAAGTCCTCGGGGAAGTAGTCGAGCAGCGTGTGCGGGGCGGTGCCCGCCTCTCGACCGTCGATGTGCCGCGAGTAGTTCTCGATCCCGGAGCACGAGCCGATCTGGCGCATCATCTCGATGTCGTAGGTGGTCCGCATGCGCAGGCGCTGCGCCTCGAGCAACTTGTTCTGCCGCTCGAGCTCGGCGAGCCGTTGCTCCAGCTCGGCCTCGATCGAGGTGATCGCACGCTCCATGCGCTCCGGTCCGGCGACGTAGTGCGTCGCCGGGAACAGGTTGACGCTCGTCTCCGAGCGGACCACGTCTCCCGTGAGCGGGTGGAGCAGGTGGATCGCCTCGATCTCGTCGCCGAAGAACTCGATCCGGATCGCGAGCTCCTCGTAGACGGGGATGATCTCGACCGTGTCGCCCCGCACGCGGAACGTCCCCCGGGTGAAGGCCAGGTCGTTGCGCGTGTACTGCATGGTGACGAACTGACGCAGCATCGCATCACGCTCGACCTGGTCGCCGACGTCGAGACGGACCATGCGGTCCACGTACTCCTGCGGCGTGCCGAGGCCGTAGATGCACGACACCGAGGCCACCACCACGACGTCTCGACGGGTCAGGAGCGAGGACGTCGCGGAGTGGCGCAGCCGCTCGACCTCGTCGTTGATCGAGGAGTCCTTCTCGATGTAGGTGTCCGTCTGCGCGATGTACGCCTCGGGCTGGTAGTAGTCGTAGTAGGACACGAAGTACTCGACCGCGTTGTTGGGGAGCAGCTCCCGGAACTCGGTGGCCAGCTGGGCGGCGAGGGTCTTGTTGGGAGCCATGACCAGGGTGGGGCGCTGCAGCTCCTCGATGAGCCACGCCGTGGTCGCGGACTTCCCGGTACCCGTCGCACCGAGCAGCACCACGTCCTTCTCGCCCGCTCGCAGCCTCTGCGAGAGCTCGGCGATGGCGGTGGGCTGGTCACCGGACGGCGTGTAGTCGGAGATGACCTCGAACGGGGCGACGGTGCGCTGAAGATCGGTGACGGGACGCATGGTTCCACGGTACGGCGAACCACCGACAAGCGAACTATCGACCGCCGCTAGCCCACGGTCGACGAACGCGCGACCCGAACGCGGACTTTCACCCGGCAAGGGATTTGGCGTGTCGCGACGGGGCCCAATACTGTGCCGGTGATCCTCGCGCATCTCCTGATATCCCCTGACAAACCAGACGTCGGGCCATCCTGGACCGTGGATTAGTACGTAGACCTTACTTTCGGCCTCGACCCCGGAGACATCGATGTTCCTCAGCCCGACGCGCAGGACACCCCAGCGCACCCTCCTCGGCGCGCTCGCCACCGGCGCCCTGACCACCGGCCTGCTGGGCCTCGGCGCGGCGCCCGCCCTCGCCGCCACGCCGCTGCCCGCGACCGCGCTCGGCAACGAGTGCCCCGACTTCACCGGCGGCCTCACGAACACGCCGCTGTTCACCGACAAGGGCGTGGCCGTGTTCGTCGGCGGCGACTACACCGCGCTGGGCGGGGCCAAGGAGTCCGAGGGCGTCCTCGTCTCCCAGGGCTCGGTGACCATCGACACGGGCGACCTGATGAACCTCGGGGTCGTCGGGGCCGGTTCCCAGTTCACGCCGGCGAGCGGCAGCGACATGGTCCTGGCCGCAGGTGCCGTGACCGTCAAGTCCGGACGGGTCGAGGTCGCCCACCGGCTCGACAAGGGCGGCAACGTCGTCGCCGGAGGCGCCATCGAGGGGACCTTCGAGCTCAACGGCGGCAAGAAGACCCCGCACTCCTCCGTGCCCGCACCGCAGGCCAAGGCCCTCCGGACCGAGCTCGGCAAGGTCTCGGCCGACCTCGCGAGCAAGCCCGCGACCGGTAGCCTCGCCGGCAAGGTCCTCACGGGCGACGGCTCGGCCGCGGTGCAGGTCTTCGACGTCTCCGCGGAGCAGGTGGCGGGCCTCGGCGGCGAGGTCACCTTCCAGAACGTCGGCACGTCCGCACCCATCGTCGTGAACGTCTCGGGCGCCACGCCGGACCTCTCGCTGAACTACATGGCGTCGGGCAGCGACCGGATCGACGCAGGGACCGCCCTCGGCAAGTGGGCCCCTCGTATCCTCTGGAACTTCCCCGACGCCACGAACCTCACCATGACGAGCAGCAGCCAGACGGTCGGTTCGATCCTCGCCCCGCAGGCCGACGTCGAGCAGAAGACCCACACCAACGGTCGCCTGTACATCGGAGGCGACCTGACCTTCGGGGGCCAGGGCGCCAGCGGCGGCCTCGAGCACCACAACTTCCCGTGGATCGGCTCGGCGACGCTCGGTTGCGACGTCCCGCCGGCCACCGTGAGCCCGCCGGTCACCGAGACCCCCCAGCCCCTCACGCCCGGCGAGAAGACCCCGAGCACGCCGGTCCCGGCCAACCCGGTCGTGCCTCCGACCGCCACGCCGCCCACGGTCACGGTGGACAAGGCCGCCCCGGTCGCCGACCCCAAGCCGTGGCCGGGCGCCACGGCGCCCGCGAAGGCCGCTCGGACCGCGACCGGCCAGGAAGAAGGCGGCCTCGCGGCCACGGGCGCGCAGACGGCGCTGATCGTCGTGGTCGCTGCGGCCCTCCTCGCGGGCGGTACCTGGCTCGTCCTGCTGGCTCGCCGCAAGCGCGCCACGAGCTGACCCTCTGCTGAACGACGGCCGAGGCCCCGGGGAGATGCTCCCCGGGGGCCTCGGCCGTCCGACGCGTCAGTGCTCGGCGCCCGCCGAGACCACCCGCGCGGCGTCGGGGGCGAGCCGACCGTCGAGGTCGGCCAGCGCCGTCTCGACGACGACCCGCAGGGCGCGGACGACGGCTGCGAGCGGCAGGGACCCGACGTCGGGCACGGGGCGTCCCGGCTCGCTCACGGCAGGCACGTGCACGAACCCGGCCCGGACCTCGTCCCGGCCGTCCGCCCAGCGCACGAGGTCGTAGAAGGTCGCGTTGCACACGTACGTCCCCGCGGTGCCCGACACCGCGACAGGTACCCCGGCCTCGCGCACCGCGACGAGCGACGGCTTGAGCGGCAAGGTCGTGAAGTAGGCGGCCGGGCCGCCCTCGACCACGGGCACGTCGACGGGGGCCGAGCCCTCGTTGTCGGGGATGCGCGCGTCGACCAGGTTGATCGCGACCCTCTCGAGGCGGACCGCGTCCGTCCCTCCCGCGAGCCCCACGGCCACGACGACCCGCGGCCGGTGCTCCTGGATCGCCGCGAGCAGGGCGGGCCAGGCTCCGGCGAAGGTGCACGGCAGCTCGACAGCGACGAGCGGCTCGTCCGCGTCCCACGCGTCGCGCAGTGCGCTCACGGCCTGCCAGGAGGCGTTGGTCGCGGCGCCGTCGAACGGCTCGAAACCCGAGAGCAGGACGGTCATGCGAGCTCTTCCGCGGTCTCGCGCACGACGCGCTCCCACAGGGCGTCGACCTCGGCACGCAGGGCCTCGGGCGTGCCGCTGCCGTCGAGCGTGACGTCGGCGACCGCGAGGCGCTCGGCGTCGCCGGCCTGCGCGGCGATGCGCGCCCTGGCCTCGTCCTCGCTCATGCCCCGTGAGGTCACGAGGCGTCGGAGGCGTACGTCCTGCGGGGCGACGACCACGGCGACGAGGTGGAACGACTCAGCCTGGCCGGTCTCCACGAGCAGCGGGATGTCGTGCACGACCACGGCTCGCGGGTCGCGCGCCGCGACGAGGGCCTCTCGCTCGGCCGACAGACGACGGACCTCCGGGTGGACGATCGCGTTGAGCCGGCGCCGTGCCTCGTCGTCGCCGAACACGATGGTCCCCAGTCGTGCCCGGTCGAGCGACCCGTCGGGCGCGAGGACGCCGTCGCCGAAGGCTTCGACGACCTCCTCCAGACCCACGGTGCCGGGCGCGACGGCCTCGCGCGCGAGCACGTCGGAGTCGATGACGCAGGCCCCGAGCTCGGCGAACCGGTCGAGGGCCACGGACTTTCCTGCTGCGATCCCGCCGGTCAGGCCTACGCGAAACATGGGTCCATCCTGCCAGTCATGCCCCGTGCGCACGCCCTGGGGAGGCTCCGGCCTCCCCCGCCACGACGCGCAGCAGCCGCAGGAGCTCGTGCCGGTCGTCGGCGTCGAGGCGCGAGAGCAGGGTGCCCGCACTCGTCTCGCGCTCGGCGGCGACCGCCGCGAGGGTCTCCCGTCCCTCGTCGGTCAGCTCGACGAGCGTCGCGCGGCGGTCGGTGGGGTCGGGCAGCCGGCGCACGAGCCCGGCGGCCTCGGCGTCGTCGACCTTGGTCGTCACGGACCGGGGGGCGACGTCCAGGATGCCGGCGAGCGCGCCGGGGCGCTGTGGCCCCCCGCAGCGGTCGAGCACCCGGAGCATGCGGTACTGCCCGGGCGTGGTCCGGGCACGCTCGAGGCGCTCCCCCGCCTCTCTGCGGACGGCGCGCATCGCGGCGTGCAGGAGGGTGAGGAACTCGGCGTTCTCGGCGTCGAAGTCTGTCGTCACAGGCACGAGACTAGTCGCCCGACGGCCTCTTGTGAACCAACTCATGGTGAGGTAGGCTCACTAACGGCGTCGAGGCCCCTCCTCCGCCGCCCCTCCCCCTCCGACCCCCTGGAGGCCTCGTGTCCTTCCCCTCGTCCTTCGGTGGCGGCTCCGGCATGCGCACCTTCCGTCAGGACTCGTCCGTGGCCAAGCAGCGGCTGCACCGCGGCACGGTCCGGCGCATCCTCGGCTTCGCGCGCCCCTACAAGGCGCAGCTCGGGGTGTTCCTCGTGCTCATCGCCCTCAACGCCGCGGCCGGCGCCGTGACCCCGCTGCTGTTCAAGTCGCTCATCGACAACGGCATCACGGCCGGTCGCGTCGACGTCGTCGTCGAGATCTCGCTCGTCGTCGCCGGGATCGCACTCGCGTCCGGCCTGCTGAGCATCGGGGAGCGCTGGTTCTCCGCCCGGGTCGGCGAAGGCCTCATCTTCGACCTGCGCACCGCAGTGTTCGACCACGTGCAACGCATGCCGCTCGCCTTCTTCAGCCGGACCCGCACGGGAGCCCTCGTCCAGCGTCTCAACGGCGACGTCCTCGGAGCCCAGCAGGCGTTCACGTCGACGCTGTCCAACGTCTTCTCGAACCTGCTCACGGTCGTGTTCGTGCTCGCCGCGATGCTCTCGATGTCGTGGGAGCTGACCCTCATCGCACTCGCTCTGCTCCCCGTGTTCGTGCTGCCCGCCCGCTGGGTCGGCCGCAAGCTCGCCGGCATCACGCGCGAGAGCTACGCCCTCAACGCGGACGCCGCGCAGATGATGAACGAGCGCTTCAACGTCGCGGGCGCGCACCTCGTCAAGATCTTCGGGCGCCCCGAGCAGGAGTCGGCGACGTACGCCGACCAGGCCGGGCGGGTGCGCGACATCGGCGTGACCTCGGCCATGTACGCGACCGTGTTCCGCGTCGCCCTCACGACCGTTGCCTCGGTCGCCGTCGCGATCGTCTACGGGCTCGGAGGCGTCATGGCCATCCGGGGCACGCTCACCGTGGGGGTCGTCGTGGCCCTCACGGCCTACCTCGCCCGCCTCTACGGACCGCTCACCGCGCTGTCCAACGTCCAGGTGGACGTCATGACCGCGCTCGTGAGCTTCGAGCGCGTGCTCGAGGTCCTCGACCTCGAGCCGTCCGTCACCGACGCCCCGGACGCGCGCGACCTGTCCGACGACGTCTCCCACCACGGCGCGAGCCTCGCCCTCGAGCACGTCACCTTCCGCTACCCCGGCGCCGCCGACGTCTCGCTCGCCTCGCTCGAGGCCGTCGCGACAGTGAGCTCCGACCCGACGAGCGACACCCTCACCGACGTCACGTTCGAGGTCCCCGCTGGCGCGATGGTCGCGATCGTCGGCCCCTCGGGAGCGGGCAAGACCACGATCTCCCAGCTCGTCACGCGCATGTACGACCCCACCAGCGGCGCCGTGCGCATCGCCGGGCGCGACCTGCGGGAGGTCACCCAGCGCTCGCTCCAGGACACCGTGGGCGTCGTCTCCCAGGAGGCTCACCTCTTCCACGACACGATCGCAGGCAACCTGCGCTACGCCAGGCCGGACGCCACCGACGCCGAGCTGTGGACCGCGCTGCGCCAGGCGCACGTCGCGGATCTCGTCGAGTCCCTGCCCGCCGGGCTCGAGACAGTGGTCGGCGACCGCGGCTACCGGCTCTCGGGCGGCGAACGTCAACGGCTCGCGATCGCGCGCCTCTTCCTCAAGGCGCCGGCCCTCGTCGTGCTCGACGAGGCGACCGCCCACCTCGACTCCGAGTCCGAGGCGGCCGTCCAGCTCGCGCTCGACGCGGCGCTCGACGGGCGGACGTCCCTCGTCATCGCGCACCGTCTGTCCACCATCCGTCAGGCCGACATGATCGTCGTGCTCGACCAGGGCCGCGTCGTGGCGACCGGTACCCACACCGACCTCCTCGTCAGCGGCGGGCTCTACGCCGAGCTCTACCGGACGCAGTTCGCGACGCGGGACACCGTGAGCCCGCCGTCCGACGAGACGCTCGGTCCCCAGGACGACGAGGAGAGCATGGCGGTCTGACGGGAGGCCGAGGTCAGGCGAACCGGCCGAGCCACAGCCCTGCGAGGGCGAGGGCCGCAATCGTCTCACCGTCACGGACGGTCCCCCGGGAGATCATGCCGAGCACCTCGTGGAACGGCACGGCCTCGACGCGGGAGATCCCCTCCTCGACCTGACTCGTGGACTGCCCCCGCGCCGCGTCCGTGGCCTCCGACGCGTCACTGGCCGCTCGCCCGGGCAGCGGCCCCGTCAGCCCCCGAGCCACGAACACGTGCTCGGGGGCTTTCGCGAGCCCGTTGAGGGCGTCCATGCCCCCGACCCGCACCCACTCCCGGGCACGGAGCCCCGTCTCCTCGAACAGCTCACGCTGGGCGGCGACCAGCGGCTCCTCCCCGTCGCTCGCGCCGGCGGGCACCTCGATCGAGAGCGCGTCCGTGGCGTAGCGGTGCTGCGTCACGAGGACGACCTCGTCGTCGTCGGTGAGGGCCACCACGAAGACCGCGGGCCAGCGCAGCTCGACGACGCCGTAGATGCCCGGCGCCCCGTCGGGGCGGATCACCCGATCCTCCCGCACCCTCATCCACGGGTTCTCGTACGCGGTGCGGGAGCTCTCGGTGATCCACGGCATCGTCCCAGCCTAGACGGCGATCCTCGCCCGTGGTCCCGCCGAAGGCCTGCGCACGCGCCCCACCCCGGGCACGACGACGGCCCGCCACCCGAAGGTGGCGGGCCTCGTCATGACATCACCCCAGCCCGGAGGCCGGGAGGAGATCAGTTACCGGTGAGCTTCTCGCGCAGAGCGGCAAGAGCCTCGTCCGAGGCCAGCGTGCCGGCAGCCTCTTCCTGGACCGGGGTCGAGGAGTAGGTGGCAGCGGAGCTGGCGGACGACTCGCCCGAGGTCGCAGCCTCGTCGTCGGCCTTGAGAGCCTCGGCGACCTGCTTGCGGTGAGCCTCCCAGCGCTCGTGAGCCTTCGCGTACTGCGACTCCCACGTCTCGCGCTGCGCCTCGAAGCCCTCGAGCCACTCGTTGGTCTCGGGGTCGAAGCCCTCGGGGTACTTGTAGTTCCCCTGCTCGTCGTACTCGGCAGCCATGCCGTACAGCGCGGGGTCGAAGTCGTCCGACTCCGGGTCCACGCCCTCGTTGGCCTGCTTGAGCGACAGCGAGATGCGGCGACGCTCGAGGTCGATGTCGATGACCTTGACGAAGACCTCGTCACCGACGTTGACGACCTGCTCGGGCAGCTCGACGTGGCGGACAGCCAGCTCGGAGATGTGCACGAGGCCCTCGATGCCGTCCTCGACGCGCACGAACGCACCGAACGGGACGAGCTTCGTGACCTTGCCCGGCACGACCTGACCGATGGCGTGCGTCCGGGCGAAGGTCTGCCACGGGTCCTCCTGCGTCGCCTTCAGCGACAGGGAGACACGCTCGCGGTCGAAGTCGACGTCCAGGACCTCGACCGTGACCTCCTGGCCCACCTCGACGACCTCGGAGGGGTGGTCGATGTGCTTCCAGGACAGCTCGGAGACGTGCACCAGACCGTCGACGCCGCCGAGGTCCACGAACGCACCGAAGTTGACGATCGAGGAGACAACACCGGGGCGCACCTGGCCCTTCTGCAGGGTCTGCAGGAAGGTGGAGCGAACCTCGGACTGCGTCTGCTCGAGCCACGCACGACGCGACAGGACGACGTTGTTGCGGTTCTTGTCGAGCTCGATGATCTTCGCCTCGATCTCCTTGCCGACGTACGGCTGGAGGTCGCGGACGCGGCGCATCTCCACCAGCGACGCGGGCAGGAAGCCGCGCAGGCCGATGTCGAGGATGAGGCCGCCCTTGACGACCTCGATGACGGTGCCGGTGACGACGCCGTCCTCTTCCTTGATCTTCTCGATCGTGCCCCAGGCACGCTCGTACTGAGCGCGCTTCTTGGAGAGGATCAGGCGACCTTCCTTGTCCTCCTTCTGGAGGACGAGGGCCTCGACTGCGTCACCGACCTTGACGACGTCCCCGGGGTCCACGTCGTGCTTGATGGACAGCTCGCGGGAGGGGATGACGCCCTCGGTCTTGTAGCCGATGTCGAGGAGAACCTCGTCACGGTCGACCTTGACGATCGTGCCTTCGACGATGTCACCGTCATTGAAGTACTTGATGGTGGCGTCGATGGCGGCAAGGAAGTCCTCTTCGGTGCCGATGTCGTTGATGGCAACCTGAGGTGCGGACTTCGCGGGGGTGGAGATGGTCATTGAGTTCGATGCTCCGATGCGGACAGGAAGTAGTTCGGATAGGGATGCTGCTGTGGTGGTCGCCACCGGTGACCTCCGCTCCGAGCACGGAACGGCCCCGCCACGACGAACACGACGGACGCGTCACGTCTCAGGCAGGAGGTAGGGCGGTAGGCGCACTGCACCGTCAGACATCCTATCGACGGAAAGGCGACGGGGTCAAAGGGAGCCGCGTCTGTGCACGCGCTCTCACCCGTTCGGCGTCGAGCGCGTCGGTCGGCGGCCCGTCGACCGACGCGCGACGGCCCCGAGCGGCCGTCCGCGGTGCGGGAGCGTGCGTCAGGACAGGGCGTGCGCGACCCGCAGCAGCTCGGCGGGCACGTGCTTGACCTTGCCCGCGATCTCGTCGAGCGGGACGAGGACGACGCTCTCCCCGCGCAGCGCGGTCATGACCTTCGACTCCCCGCGCGAGATCGCGTCGACCGCGGCCACGCCGAAACGACTGCCGAGAATGCGGTCCGTGGGGGTGGGCTCCCCGCCACGCTGGACGTGGCCGAGCACGGTCAGGCGCGTGTCGAACCCCGTGCGCTTGGCGATCTCGGCCGACACGCGCTCACCGATCGAGCCCGCGATGATCTCGCCGTACTTGCCGAGCTCCTGCGTGAAGTTCATGCTGCTGCCCTCACGCGGCACGGCACCCTCGGCGACCACGACGATCGAGAAGTTGGCGTGCGCACGGTGACGGTGGCGCAGGAACTTCTCGATGGCGTCCATGTCGAACGGGTCCTCGGGGGCGAGCACGACCTCGGCACCGCCGGCGATGCCGGCGTTGACGGCGATCCAGCCCGCGTGGCGCCCCATGACCTCGACGACCATGACGCGGTTGTGGCTCTCCGCGGTCGTGTGGACCCGGTCGATCGCCTCGGTCGCGATGTTGACGGCCGTGTGGAAGCCGATCGACAGGTCGGTGCCCTCCACGTCGTTGTCGATCGTCTTGGGGATCGCGACGATGTTGACGCCCGCGTCCGCGACCTTGCTGGCGGCGTGCAGCGTGCCGTCGCCACCGATGCAGATCATGGCGTCGAGACGCTCGGCCTCGACCGTCGCGAGGACCGCGTCGATGCCGCCGTCGGAGGCGTGCGGGTGGAAGCGGGCGGTCCCCAGGAGGGTTCCGCCCACGGGCAGCACGTTCCGGATGTCCTGGCGTCCGAGCGGGACGATGTCGCCGTCGACGACCCCCTTCCACCCGTTGCGGAACCCGATGATCGTGTGCCCGTACTCGCCCATCCCCTGCTTGACGACAGCCCTGATGGCCGCGTTCAAACCGGGGCAGTCCCCGCCACCTGTGAGCAGACCGATGCGCAACTCGAACCTCGTCTCGTGATGAGTGATCGTCGGAAGGCGGACCAGCGCCATCGCTCGACCGACCAACCCCCACCCTATCGATCACCAGCGGCGATGCCGCGGAACGACCCTCCTCGCGAGACGATGGATGCATGACGGATGAGACGATCGGGTCGGTCGGGTACCGCGACGTGCCCGCGGAGCAGGGTGGGGCCGCGGGCCGCACGTGGTGGGACGCCAACGCGCAGGAGTACCTCGACGAGCACGGCGACTTCCTCGGCGCGGTCGACTTCTGCTGGTGCCCCGAGGGGCTGCGCGAGTCGGAGGCCCACCTCCTGGGCGACCTCGACGGCCGCCGGGTGCTCGAGGTCGGAGCCGGCGCGGCCCAGTGCTCGCGCTGGCTCGCGTCGCGCGGCGTCGAGGTCGTCGCGACCGACGTGTCGGGCGGGATGCTCGCCACGGGTGCACGGCTCAACGCGTCGACGGGCGTCGCCGTGCCGCTCGTGCAGGCCGACGCACGCCGGCTACCGTTCGCGGACGCGAGCTTCGACGTCGCGTTCACGTCGTTCGGGGCCATCCCCTTCGTGCCCGACGCCGCCGCGATCCACCGCGAGGCCGCTCGCCTCCTGCGTCCCGGCGGGGCGTGGGTGTTCTCGGTGACCCACCCGTTGCGCTGGGCGTTCCCCGACGACCCGAGCGAGCACGGCCTGACGGCGCACCGCTCGTACTTCGACCGCCGACCCTACGTCGAGACCGACACGTCCGGTCGCGTCGCGTACGCCGAGTACCACCGGACGATCGGGGACCACGTGCGTGAGGTCGTGAGCGCAGGGCTCGTGATCGAGGACGTGGTCGAGCCCGAGTGGCCGGCCGACAACCAGGAGGTCTGGGGCGGCTGGGGACCGGTCCGCGGTGCCTACCTCCCGGGGACCGCCATCTTCCGGACGCGCCGGTCGGGCTGACGCGGCGAGGTTCCGCGTCGGCGAGGCGCGCCGGAGCTGTCAACATGGGTTGACGCAATGCCAACCGTCAACCTATGTTGACACAGTGGCCACGGCCACCCGACCGGAGGACACCCGATGAAGGAGCCCGACATGACGATGCTCGTCCGCGCGGCCGACGACGACGACCCGCTGCGCGCCCTCGCGGCGCTGCGCGAGCTGCGGTCCGAGGCCGACCGCCGCGAGGCGCTCGTGGTGCGCCGCGCCCGTTCCCGAGGCGTCTCCTGGGCCGCCATCGCGACGATCCTCGGTGTCAGCCGCCAGGCCGTCCACAAGAAGTACGGCGGGTCCCGGTTCGCCCGGTCGTGAGCCCGCAGCGACGAGGAGGCCTCGGCCGTCGTCGGGCAGCGCTGCAGCCTCCCGACGACGGCCGACCGGACCTCAGTGGCCCGCGTCGTGCCAGGTGCGTCCCGCACCCACCGAGACGTCCAGCGGGACCGAGAGCTCGGCCGCCGCACCCATCTCCCGGCGCAGGAGCTCCTCGACGGTGTCCCGCTCCCCCGGCGCGACCTCGACCACGAGCTCGTCGTGGACCTGCAGGAGCAGGCGCGAGCGCAGGTCCTGCTCGTCGAGCGCGCGCTGGACGCCCAGCATCGCGACCTTGATGATGTCGGCCGCGCTGCCCTGGATGGGGGCGTTGAGCGCCATGCGCTCCGCCATGTCGCGACGCTGGCGGTTGTCGCTCGTGAGGTCGGGCAGGTAGCGACGACGCCCCAGGATGGTCGCGGTGTACCCGGTGACCCGGGCCTCGTCGACGACGCCCGTGAGGTAGTCGCGCACGCCGCCGAAGCGCTTGAAGTAGTCCTCCATGAGGCCCGCTGCCTCTCCGACGGAGATGCCCAGCTGCTGCGAGAGGCCGAACGAGGACAACCCGTACGCCAGGCCGTAGGACATCGCCTTGATCTTGGAGCGCATCGCCGGGGTGACCTGGTCGGTCGGGACGTCGAACACGCGCGAACCCACGTAGCTGTGCAGGTCCTCGCCCGAACGGAACGCCTCGATGAGGCCCTCGTCGCCCGACAGGTGCGCCATGATGCGCATCTCGATCTGGCTGTAGTCCGCGGTCAGCAACGTCTCGTAGCCCTCGCCGACCACGAACGCGCGGCGGATCCGCCGACCCGCCTCGGTGCGAATGGGGATGTTCTGCAGGTTCGGGTCCGTCGAGCTCAGCCGCCCTGTCGCCGCGATCGTCTGCTGGAACGTCGTGTGGATGCGCCCGTCGGGAGCGACGGACTTGAGCAGGCCCTCGACCGTCTGCCGCAGGCGCGTGGCGTCGCGGTGCGCGAGCAGGTGCTCGAGGAACGGGTGCCCCGTCTTGGCGAACAGGTCCGCGAGGGCTGCCGCGTCCGTGGTGTAGCCGGTCTTGATCTTCTTGGTCTTGGGCATGCCCAGCTGGTCGAACAGGACTTCCTGGAGCTGCTTGGGCGAGCCCAGGTTCACCTCGCGGCCGATCACGTCGTAGGCCTCGGACGCGGCGGTCGCGACGAGCTCACCGAAGTGCTTCTCGAGCTCGGTCAGGTACTCGACGTCCGCAGCGATGCCGCGCGACTCCATGCGAGCGAGGACGTCGACCAGCGGAAGCTCGAGATCCCTGAGCAGGTGGTCCGCGCCGCGGTCGCGCAGCTCGCCCACCAGGACCTCCGAGAGGTCGAGGACGCCGACGGCGCGCACGGCGTCCCGCTTGTCCTCGCCCGAGCCGTCGAGCGAGAGGTCGAGCGCCCCCTGGGGCTCGTCGACCTCCTCGACCCGCAGCTCGCGCTTGAGGTGCCGGATCGCGAGGTCCCCCAGGTCGTAGCCGCGCTGGTCGGGGTGGCAGAGGTAGGCCGCGAGCTCGGTGTCGAACACGACACCCTGCAGGTCGAAGCCGCGCGCGGCGAGCTCGTGCCACGTGGCCTTGGCGCCGTGGACCACCTTGGGCGCGTCGGCGTCCGCGAGCCACGCCGCCAGGGCTTGCTCGTCGACGACCGCGACGTCGGCGAGGTCGACCGCGACCGCAGCGGCGCCGTCGTCCGCCACGGCGAGCGACCACGCGTCACCGCCCACGGGGGCGGCCTTGCCCGCCACCACGAGCCCGACCGGGCGCTCCTTGCGCGCGGTGAGCCACGCACCGAGCTCACCCTGCCCGAGCGCGGCGAGCGAGACGTCGAAGCCTTCCTCGACGTCCTCCTCCCCCTCCGGGGCGAGCGCGAACAGGCGCTCGCGCAGTGCCGTGAACTCCAGGGCGTCGAACACGCGGTGCATCGCCTCGCGGTCCCAGGGCTGGGCCAGCAGGTCGTCCGGGCCGAGCGGGAGCTCCATGTCCGTCAGCAGGGCGTTGAGCTGCCGGTTGAGGCGCACCTGGTCGAGGTTGGCCCGCAGGTTCTCCCCCGCCTTGCCCGTGATCTTGTCGGCCGAGGCCAGCACGCCGTCCAGGCCGTCGTACGCGTTGATCCACTTGGCCGCCGTCTTGGGACCCACGCCCGGGATGCCCGGCAGGTTGTCGCTGGTCTCCCCCACGAGTGCGGCGAGGTCCGGGTAGCGCTCGGGCGGGACGCCGTACTTCTCCAGGACCGCGTCCGGGGTCATGCGCGCGAGCGTCGAGACACCGACCTTCGGGTAGAGCACCGTCACGTCCTCGCGGACCAGCTGGAAGGAGTCGCGGTCGCCCGAGCAGATCAGGACCTCCATGCCCACGGCCGCGGCCTGGGTCGCGAGGGTCGCGAAGATGTCGTCCGCCTCGAAGTTCTCCTTCTGCAGGACGGGGATGTTGAGCGTCGCGAGGATGTCCTTGATGAGCGGGACCTGACCCTTGAAGGGCTCCGGGCTCGCGTCGCGCGTGCCCTTGTAGGTCGGCAGGACCTCGGTGCGGAACGAGGCTCGCCCGGCGTCGAACGCGACCGCGACGTGCGTCGGCTTCTCGTCACGCAGCAGGTTCGTCAGCATCGAGACGAACCCGTAGACGGCGTTCGTCGACTGGCCGGTGGTCGTCGAGAACTTCTCGACCGGCAGGGCGAAGTAGGCCCGGTAGGCCATCGAGTGTCCGTCGATCAGCAGGAGGCGAGGTCGCGCAGTGGTGGTCACGAGTGCAAACCTATCCGCTATGACTGACACGCACGGAGCCGAGAGCCCGACCATCTCCCCCGACGACGCAGCGCTCGCGGCGCTGCGTGCGAGCACCGTGGGCACCCTCATCGAGCGCATGGGCATCACCCTCGACGACGTCGCCCCGGACCGCGTGACCGGCAGCATGCCGGTCACCGGCAACACCCAGCCCGCCGGACTGCTGCACGGCGGCGCCTCGGTCGTGCTGGCCGAGACCCTGGGCTCGATCGCGGCGCAGATCCACGCGGGCGAGGGGCGCGCGGCCGTGGGCATCGAGATCAACGCCACACACCACCGTGGCGTGCGCTCGGGCTCGGTGCACGGCGTCGCGACGGCGCTGCACCTGGGACGGACCACCGCGAGCTACGAGATCGTGGTGGTCGACGACGAGGGGCGGCGCGTGTGCACCGCGCGCCTGACCTGCATGGTGCTCGACGGGCGCTGAGGCCCGCCCGACCACCAGGCGCACGAAGGGCCCGGCTCGAAGGATCGAGCCGGGCCCTTCACGTGTCGGGGTCAGCGGGTCGCAGGCTCGCTCACGAGCGGGGCGTCGAGACCCGCGGCGGCCTCGCGACGGTAGTCGTCCTGGAAGGCGCGCAGGTCGACCGGACCCGTCTGACCGTCGGTCCGCGCCTTGCGACGGCGTGCGATGAGGTCCTCGAGACTGCGCGCGCCACGGCGCAGGGTGCCCGAGTCCGCGGCGAGCCGACGCTGGAGCACCGACGTCGAGACGACACGATGCCCGGCGGCGGGTGCGAAACCGAGCCGCGCGAGGAACCGCTGCACGCCCCGGGAGCCCGGGATCGGCACCGAGAAGACGTCGATCGCGCCGTGCTCGGCTGCGAGCTCCGCGGTCGCCGTGAGCAACGCGTGGCCCACCCCGCGTCGCCGCGCGTCCTGCGACACGTAGAGCGCCTCGATGTACAGGCTGGGCTCGTCGTTGAAGAGGTGCGGGTCGAGCACACGGGCGAGGAGGAAGCCGACCGGGACGTCGTCGTGGAACGCCACGAGCGCCGTGCCGCCGGGGACGGACAGCAGCACCCGGAGCTGGCGGACCAGCTTGGACTCGTCCGAGAGGCAGACCTGAGGACCGGCCGCGGACTCGCGACGCGCCTCGGCACAGAGTGCAGCGACACCAGGGAGGTCGTTGCCGACCGCAGGCCTGACCACTACTGCTGCACGCACGTGGAACCTCCTCGTAGGATCCTCCGACCTCGGAGCACCCCGGCGGCAGCAGAGCTGTCTGCCACCGACGAGCGCCCCCGGTCATCGATCGACTGATGCTTCGTGGGAGTCCGGATCGTCGAACTCATCGTCCTGGACACCTGTCCATGACGATAGCCTTCTTGAGCGTCCCGAACAAAGAGGCTGTTCACGACCCGGTTCGCGACGTGCCGCACCGGATCAGGCGCCGCCGACCTGCTCGATGACGGCGTCCGCGACCTCTCGCATCGTCAGACGACGGTCCATGGACGTCTTCTGGATCCAGCGGAACGACTCGGGCTCGGAGAGACCCATCTTGGTCATGAGCAGACCCTTCGCGCGGTCGACGCGCTTACGGGTCTCGAACCGCTCGGCCAGGTCTGCGACCTCGGACTCGAGCGCGCTGATCTGCGAGTAGCGGGAGATCGCGATCTCCACGGCGGGCAGCAGGTCCGCGGGGCTGAACGGCTTGACGACGTACGCCATGGCGCCGGCGTCCCGCGCGCGCTCGACCAGCTCGGTCTGCGAGAACGCCGTCAGCAGCACGACGGGCGCGACGTGCGCCTTGCCGATGCGCTCGGCCGCCGAGATGCCGTCGAGCTCGGGCATCTTGACGTCCATCACGACGACGTCGGGCTTGAGCTCGAGCGCGAGCCTGACCGCGGTCTCGCCGTCCCCCGCCTCGCCGACGACGTCGAAGCCCGCCTCGCGGAGCGTCTCGACGACGTCCATGCGGATCAGCGCCTCGTCCTCGGCGACGACGGCACGGCGGGCAGGGCGACCGCCCGACGGCGCAGCGGGCGCCTCGGCCTCGACGCTCGGTTCGGGCTTGATCAGGGGGGGCAGGTCGAGCGGTGCCGTGGCATCGGGCTGCGCGTTGTCGTCACTCACGTCCCTCATCGTAGTGGGAGAACACCCCGTTCGCCCCGCGCTGTGGGTGTGATTCTCGTTTCGTCCCGGTTCTGTGGTTCGATGGTCCACGCACCGCTGCGGGCTCCTCGAGGTCCCCGGACGGTCAGTGCCCCGGTAGCCCAACCGGCAGAGGCGTTCGGCTCAAACCCGATCCAGTGTGGGTTCGAATCCCACCCGGGGCACCCCCACGATGCAGGTCAGCGCGTTGACGCCTGGCCTGCATCGTCGTTCATGAGGCCGGACAGGGCCCGGTCCACCCACGCTGCGCGCCGGAGCCCCCCGAAGAGGATCCCACGCGCCTGGTCCGCCACGTCGCATCCGGGTCTCCTCCCGATGGCGGCCCTCTCGACCTCCGGTCGATCGAGTATCGACTTTCGCTCGAGGTGGGAGCGCGCACGGTGCGAGAACGTGAAGGGCCGTCACGACGGGGGGCCGACACCGACACGAGCCCCCATGCCGAGGAGTCGCCGCACCATGACCATCACCCCCACCCGTCCGGAGCGCGTCGTGTCCTCGAGGAGCCCGGGCCGTCCCGCGCGGGCTCCCGCCGGCAGGTTCCGGCACGACCTGGTCACCGGGCGCTGGTGGTGGTCGTCCGAGACGTACGTCCTGCACGGCTACGACCTGGACGAGATCACCCCCACGACGGAGATCTTCCTGGCCCTCCGCCATCCCGACGACCGCGCCGACGTCGAGGAGGCGCTCCGGCGCGCGGGCGAGGGCGGGATGCCCCTCTCGAGCGTGCACCGCATCGAGACGGCCCAGGGGCGAGGACGGACCGTGTGCCTCGTGGGACAGGGACGGCGGGACTGCGACACGCACGAGGTCGTCGAGGTCATGGGGTACCTCACCGACCTCACGCGAACCCTCGCTCAGCGGGCCGAGGTGCTCGCAGGCGAGCAGATCCGTGCTGCGGCCGAGCACCGCGCCACGATCGAGCAGGCGAAGGGCATCCTCGCGCTCACGTGCGACGTGAGCACCAGCCGCGCCTTCAGCGTCCTGCGGGCCGCGTCGAACGACCACGACGTGCCCCTGCGCAGGCTGTCGGGGTGGGTCGTCGAGCTGGCCGAACGGCTCCCTGTCGCCGAGGAGCATCGGCGGTCGGTGCACGATCTCCTGGACCGACCGTGCGAGCCGCAGCAGGAGGCGGCCGTGCTCGAACGACCGGCCTGACCGACAGGTCGCCGCACCCCCGCCGTCGGGCGGCGCCCGCCCGCCTCCCCCGACGCCGTCCCCCACGGGGGACGAGGAGACCACGAAGAAGGCCGGGCGGCCGACGGGACGCGCTGGAACACGCACCGTCGGCCGCCCGGCCGCAGGAACCTCGGTCCGTCGTGCGCGTGTCGGGGGACCACCCGCACGACGGACCGAGGCGGTCTCAGGAGTCGGCGCCGACGGCCACCCGCTCCGGCGAGGCAGCCGGAGCCTCGGCCTTGCGGTGCCGCAGCACACGCCGAGTGACCATGAACCCGCCGGCCAGCACCAGGAGACCGATCAGCACGGTCGCACCGATCTGGATGTAGACCCAGGTCGGCGGCGTGTAGGTGACCGTGGCCCCGGGCGCGAGCCCGTTCATGGCGTTCGAGTTGGCGACCGTGAACAGGATGTTGTGGGTCGCCTCACGGATGTCGCTGACCGCCTTGGCCGACGTCGTGTCCACGAAGGACTTCGACGGCTGGAAGGTCAGGGTCAGGTCCGTGCCCGCGCTGATCCCCTGGTTCGGGCTCATGTAGGGGTACAGGTTGAAGTCCGAGATCGCGAAACCCTCGAAGCCCCACTCGGTGCGCAGGACGTTCGTCATGAGCGCCTCGGAGCCGCCCGCCCAGGTCGCGCCGATGCGGTTGAACGAGCTCATGATGCCGCCCGCTCCGATCGTCGTCTCCGAGATCGTGCCGTTCTCGTCGGACACGTACTGCACGTCCATCGTGATGTTCTTGACAGCCATCTCGAACGGCTTGAGGTAGATCTCGCGGATCGTCTGCTCGTCCGCCCAGGTGGCGATGCCGTTGTTGACGCGGTTCGTCTCCTGTTCGTTGAGCGCGAAGTGCTTGAGCGCCGTGTAGACACCCTTGCTCGCGGCACCGTTGGACACCGCGGTCGCCATCGCACCGGAGAGGAACGGGTCCTCCGAGTAGTACTCGAAGTTGCGGCCGCCGAACGGCGAACGGTGAAGGTTCATCGCGGGCGCGTACCAGCCGTTGATGTCCTTGAACATCGCCTCGTTGCCGAGCATCTCGCCCATCGCCCTCCCGAGCTCGACGTCCCACGTCTGCGCGATGAGGAACTCCGACGGGTAGGCCACACCGTTGATCGAGGAGTTGATGAACGAGGAGAACCCCGCGGGGCCGTCGGGCTCGACGGTCTGCGGCTTGGCGATCGAACCGATCGCGGCCGTCTGGTAGGCACCGTTGAGGAGCATGCTGGTCATGTCACCGACCGAGACCGAGTCGAGCAGCTCGTCCCACTTCGGGTCGTCCTTGGGCAGACCACGCATGTCGACGAGAGTGAGGTCCGTCTGCGCACCGGTCGTGGGCGTCTCGCCCTCGAACGCTGCCGCCGCGGCCTCGTCGTCCCAGGGCTGGAAGCCCTCCTGGACCGCCTCGTCCGCGACGAGCATGTCCGCGGTCGGAGCCTTCGGGAACGTCCCGGCGAAGTCCGCGCGGGACATCGAGAGGATCTTGCCCTCGGTCGGCTCGGTGCTGAACGCCGCCGAGACGTCGTCGAACTGGTTGGTCACCGGAGCGAGGTCCGTCGCGCGGTGGTCGTCGCCCGAGTACACGACGTCGGAGGCGACCGTGTAGACGAACGGCTCCGTGCCGGTGGCCACGGTGTGGGAGTCGGTCCGCAGGGTGATGCTGTAGTCGCCCGCCTCGAGGACGTACGCCTGGTTGCCCAGGTGGTCGTACGAGGCCATGTCCTCGACCGCGAGGTCGATCGTCACGGTCTCGCTCGCGCCCGGCTCGATCAGCCCCGTCTTGGTGAACCCACCGAGCACGACCTCGGACTTCTCGATCCCGCCGTCCGTGTAGGGAGCGGTGTAGTAGAGCTCGACGACGTCCTTGCCCGCCGTGGCGCCCGTGTTGGTGACCTCGACGGTCACGGAGATCTTCCCGTCGACCGCACCGGCCTCGGTGCTGACGACGTTCCAGGCGAAGCTCGAGTAGCTCAGGCCGTACCCGAAGGGGTAGACGACCGCGTCGTCGTAGTCGATGAAGCCCTCTGCCGCCGCGGTCTCGTAGTAGCGGTAGCCGAAGTAGATGCCCTCGGCGTAGTTCACGAACGGGGCGTCGGAGGTCAGCGTCGCGTTGGAGGTGGCCTTCTCGATCGCCGGGACCGGGAACGACGCCTCGATGTTGTCGTAGACGAAGCCGCCGAAGTTGGCGAAGGTCGGGTCTGCCGTGAAGTCGGCGGCCCACAGGTCCGAGGTGCGACCCGACGGGTTCACGTCGCCCGCCAGGATGTCGCCGAGCGCGTCGAGGCCCGTCGCGCCGGGCGAGCCGGCGAGCAGGATCGCGTCGACACCGGGGTCGTCCTGGAGGTCGCCCATCTCGATGGTCGTCGAGGCGTTGACCACGACGACGACCGTCTCGAAGCTCTCCTTGGCCAGCGCGATCAGGTCACGCTCGTCCTTGTTGAGCTCGAGCTGGTGCTGTCCGGGCTCGGCGTTCTCGTCCCAGTCGGCCATGTCCTGCGTGAGGTCACCGCCCTCACCGCCCGGACGCCCGACGTAGACGACGGCCGCGTCGGAGTACTGCGAGAACGACGAGGCCTGCGCCTCGTACTCGCTCACCGGCATCTCACCGATGTAGTACGTCGAGATGTCGGGGCGGTCCATCTCGATGTAGCCCCGGGGGTTCTCCGCCGCGAACGCCTCGATCGTGGTGAAGACCTGGTCGTTGACCTCGAACCCGGCGTTCTCGAGGCCGGCGCGTGCCGTCACCGCCGAGTTCGTGTCGACCGACCCCGAGCCAGAACCGCCGAACACGGGGTCCGCTGCCGCGCGACCCAGCATCGTGACGCGCGAGCTCGGCGCCAGCGGCAGCGCTCCAGCATCGTTCTTCGCCAGGACGATCCCGCCGGCCGCGATCTCCTCGACGAGCGTCTTGGCCGCAGCGTCGACCTCGTCGATCGACCCGAAGTCGGACGTGTAGTACTCGGTGTCCCAGTCGGCCGACTCCGCCGCGTTCGTGAACTCGTACGTGCCGGAGCCGAACTGGGACGCGACCCAGCCGCCGGCGACGTTGAGCGCGACGTTCGCGACGACCGTCACGACGGTCACCGTGGCGAGCGTGGGTGCCCAGATCCACAGGTACTTCTTGTTCGACATCGGCTTCTTCTGCCGATCGGCGTTCTTCGCCTTGGCGTTCACTGCATTCCTCCTCGAGTGCGGGCAGCGATCAGATCATGGGTGGGATCGTCGGCTGTGCGCCGCGGACGTGACGCACTGCCAGCGTCTCGTCGTGATTGGTCGACGGCCCGGCCCCGCGGACGTCGTCTGGCCAGGGACCGGGCGGTGCTCCGCAGAGCTACTCCGACACCTCGGAGATCTTCCCGTCCTGGTCGATCTGCCACGTCTGGCCGGTGGCGGCCGAGTCGCCCTCGATCGTGAACTTGCCGTCCTTGATGTCGACCGTGCCCTGCACGCGCGACGCGGCGTCCGAGGCCGTGTAGGGCACGACGAGGAGGCCGTACTTGACGGTCGGGGCCTTGACGTCGCTGGCAAGCATAATCTGGGCCCAGGAGTCGTCCTCGGCCAGGGCGTCCGCCACGGCCGTCTTGGCGTTCTCGAGGTCGTCCTTGATGTCGACGTCGGCTGCCTGCTCCGCGGAGGCGTTCGCGCCCGAGTCGCCGTCGCCGCTGCCGCAGGCGGTGAGGCCGAAGAGCCCCGTCAGCCCCAGCACGACGCCGAGGCCGGTGGTCAGCACCTTGTTCTGCTTCACTTCTGCTCCTTGGTGAGTTCTGGCCGCGAGCACGTCCCGCGGCCTTGCGGGTGCACCGGGGCGTCCACGGGACGCCCCGGTACCCGGGTGGCCGCGGCGCGAGCCGCCGGCCACCCGGTGCGCGGCCGTCAGTCCGTGATCGGCCCCGCGAAGTTCAGGCCGAAGCCGTAGTCGTACGAGCTGCCCGCGGCGTCGACGTAGGGCGTCATGTCCTTGGAGACGTCCTCGAGCTGGGCCTCGACCGTGTCCATGTCCTTCGGGAACTGGATCGGCAGGCGGCCCTTCGGCTCGTAGAGGCCGAGTGCGACCTCGATGAGCGCCTGGTCGCTGGTGCCGAAGCCCACGACGATGGCGTCGGACTTGCCCTCGAACTCGGTCGGGACGACCGGGTTGATCGCCTTGAGGACCGTGATCACCGGGATGTCCTTGCCGGTGGCCTCGACAGCAGCCGTGGCACGCTCGAACGCGTCCAGGTCGGACTCGTTCGCGATCTTCGAGGTGTTGCCGAAGTACGAGCGGTTCTGCTTGGTGCCGTCGGCCAGGATGTCCCCCGAGAGGGAGACCTTGCGGACGTTCTCGCCGTCCGCGGTGTACGGACGGTACTGCAGCGACAGCGGGTACCAGGTGTCGTTCTCCAGGTCGTGACCGATGTTGGAGAAGTTGCCGCCGTTGTCCGGGGAGTCCATGCCCACCAGGACGACGTCGACGTCGGAGAGGTCGGGAGCGGTGTAGCTCGACACGACGCCCTCGGCGTCGGTCACGGCCTCGTCGGTGACGACCTTGCCGAAGTACTTCTCGGCAGTCTCGATGTCGATGCTCGGTGCCTCGGTGTACTCACCGGGACCGAACGCGCTGGGGAAACCTGTGTTGAAGTTGCGCGGGATGTAGACGGTCTTGTCCTTCCAGTCCGCGGCGTCTGTGGCCGAGATGGTCTCGCCGTCGTTCTTGAGCATGACCACCGAGTCGAGCTGGGCCGCGTAGCCCGCCTCGACCTTGTCGTCGCTCGCGAGGACTTCCTTCGACTGCTCGAGGTCGAGGAACGGGTTCTCGTACAGGCCCGGGTTGAAGAACATCGTCAGGATGCGTGCGCCGGACTCCTGGAAGCGGGTCTGCGCGTCCTCCTCGAGCTCGCCGGCCTCGAACTTCTGCTGCCACAGGTCGGCGGCCTCGAGGATGTGGGTCGCGTCGTTGACGCCACCGAACATGTCGTGACCGGTGCCCAGCACCTTGAGGTAGCGCTCGGCCGGGGTGAGGCTCTCGGCGCCCCAGGCCATGCCGAACATCTCGCCCTCGTCGTCGGCGCCGCTCATGACGCCCCAGTCGGTGACCACGACGCCCTCGTAGCCGGCGTCCTTGCGGAGCTGGTCCATGCGGTCCTGGTCGTACGCCGTGCCCATGCGGTCGGTGAACTTCGGCTCACCGTTCGCGTCGAGCGCGATCGAGTACGCGGTCATCACTGCCGCGGAGTCGAGCGAGCCGAGGAAGGCCTGCTGCTGCGCCGCGATGTTGTCGCCCGGGTAGACGCCGTACTTGCCGGCGTCGGTGTGACCCTCGCGGCCACCTTCGCCCGGACCGTCACCGGACCAGTGCTTGATCATCGCGTTGACGGACTCCGGACCCCACTGGTCCGTGCCCTCGCTGCCCTGGTAGCCGTCGACGTACGCCGCAGCCAGCTCGGTGTTCTGGTCGGCGTCCTCGCCGAACGTGCCGCCGACGCGGAGCCAGCGCGGCTCGGTCGCGAGGTCGATCTGCGGCGACAGAGCCGTCGTCAGGCCGAGCGCACGGTACTCCGCCGAGGACATCTCGCCGAAGTTCTTGGTGTGCTCGGTGTTGAACGTCGCGGCGAGACCCAGGTTCGACGGCCAGCGCGAGATGTCCGCGCCCTCGGCGTTGTAGCCGCCGGAGCCTGCGGTCGAGCGCGGGTCGGACGCGAAGTTCACCGGGACGTACGGGGTGCCCTCGGCTGCGAGGGTCTCCGTGTAGGCCTGCATCGCGTTCGCCCACTTGACCGTCGCGTCGGCGTCGCTCGCGCCGGCGTGCAGCACGTTGCGCAGGTTGGAGTCCTTCAGGTACTCCTTCTGAGCGTCGGTGAGCCCGTCCGCCTGGGAGCGCTCGTGCGAGCTGAAGAGCATCAGGCCTGCGATCTGCTCGACCGACATCTCCTGGGCCAGGTCGGCGGCGCGGTCCTGAGCGGTCTCGCGCCAGTCCTCCCACGTGTCGAGCGTCCCGTTGGCGTTCATGTCCTTGAACGCGACCTTCTTGCCGTCGACCTCCTCGGTCAGGAGCTCGATCCCGCTGTCGGCGCCGTAGGAGAGGACCGGGCCGTCGCCGGGGTTCGTCACGACGACGAAGTCGGTCTTGCCGTCCGTGACCTCGCGGGTGGTGAAGGCGTTCCCGCTCTTGGTGTCGTTCTCGTCGGAGGTGCCGCTGGTGCAGCCCGCAACCGCGATCAGGGCGATCGCCGAGAGCGCCGCCGCTCCCTTGGCCCCTCTGGTCATCCTCTGGCCTCGTCGTGCCGTAGCCGTAGTCTTCATCGACATCCCATTTCGTCGCGCTTGCGGGTGTACACGTGTGTGTCTCCTTCGACTCTTCAAGTGCTGCCGCGCCCTAGATGCCCCCTCGTGGCAACATCGGTCGTGCGGACCTGGTCGACATCGGAGTCGGTCCCTGTCCGGACGACGCTGCGCTGCGCATGGCACACGCGGTGTCCCATCAGCGGAGCCCAGCGGACTCATCACAGCGCGGTTCCCGACGGCCCCCGGACCGTTCTGCACAACCTGTCGATTTCAGTGCACAACCTGTCGCCGGAGCGGGCTCCTTCGCCCGATGGCGGTGCTGTCGGCGCGCAGGGCGCGCAGGGTGAAGGGCCCGGCACCGTGGTGGTGTCGGGCCCTTGGTGGGGAGAGTCAGTTGAAGCCGATGACGCGTTGTGCGGCTTTGTAGGCCAGGACGGACAGGTGGCGTCCGGGTCTGCCGGGCAGGTTGGAGATCTGGTGCAGGGTGGTGCG
>NZ_JACSQE010000005.1:129932-280585 GCF_014836745.1 Oerskovia gallyi | reverse complement strand
CCGCCCGCGATCTCGATCGTCGTGGAGAAGATCTCGCACGCCTGCACCGCGTCGAGCTTCTCGCCCGTGCCGACGAGCGCGGACGCCTCGCGGATCTTGCGAGTGTTCTCCGCGTCGTCGACGAGGCCCGTGGCCTCGAGCTGCTGGAGCATCTCTGGCAGCTGCTGCGCCCAGTCCGCGGCGGGGATGCGCGAGACCTGGACCGTGGCGCCCGCCGGGTCGCCCCACACGCAGGCGGGGAACTCGACGTTGCCCGCGACCGTCGTCTCGAACGGGCCGTCGAGCGACTGACCGGCCAGCGCGGCCACCTGGTCGGCACCGATCAGGTCGCACGCCCCGGCCGTCGACGGGGTCTCCGAGGCAGCTGCGGGGGCGGGAGCGCCGGTCGCTGGGCCGTCTCCACCGGCGTCCGTGGGTGACGCGCACCCCGTCAGAAGGGTCGCACCGAGCACACCGGGCAGGACAACAGTGAGGACATGCCTCCGCAACGAGTTCACCGGTCAAATCCAACCATATGGTCGGTAGGTGTCCGGCCGAGACGCGGCCGACGCGGCTCACGCGTCAGCGGCGCCACGAACCGGGCGGGCGGTCAGCCCTCCGCACCGCCCGGCACCTTGTCCTTCACGTCCTCGTAGTCCTCGCTGCCCGGCAGGGCGCTCGGGCCGTAGACCAGGTGCACGACCCCCGTGGGGAAGACCTCGGAGCGCAGCAGGTGCAGGGGGTAGATCGGCTCCCCCTCGTCGAAGAGACGCTCGCCCTTGCGCGCGGCGACGGGGTGGACCAGCAGGCTCAGCTCGTCGACGAGCCCGGCGGCGAGGAGCTGGCGGACCACCGAGAGCGACCCCGCGACGAGGACCTTCGCGATGCCGGGGGTCTCCTTGAGCGTCGTCACGGACTCGACCAGGTCCCCGTCGATCCGCTCGACGTTGCGCCAGCCGAGGTCCGCATCGCCCCGGGTCGCGACGATCTTGCGCACGTCCCCGAGCCGCTTCGCGAACACGGCGTCCTCCTCGCCGGCCTCCTCGCGTCCTGGCCACGCGCCCGCGAAGCTGTCGTAGGTGACGCGCCCCAGGAGCAGGGTGTCGACACCCGTGTAGTCCTCGTCGACTGCCGCTCCCATGTGCTCGTCGAAGTAGGGGAAGTGCCAGGCCGGGTCGATCTCGGCCACGCCGTCGAGCGAGATGAACAGGGTCGAGACGAGCTTGGCCATGATGGGTCCCTTCGGGAGTCTGCCGGTACGACGGTTGGACCAGGACCGGGCCGCGAACTCATCGGTCCCTGGTCCCACCGTGGCACGCGCGAGGGCTCGCGGCGCGCGCAGGTGCGCGGGCGCCGTCGGGCCCTCCGGCGGGCGGCTCAGGGCCGCCGTCCCCGCGCGCTCAGCGTCTCAGCCCCAGCGCGACCACGGCCCCGACCGTGACGTGGAGCGCGAGGAGGAGCAGCGTCGCGGACGTGCTCGTCGCGCCCAGGGGGCCGAGCAGGGACACCAGGAGCACGACGGCGCAGGTCACCGTCCAGGCCCGCTCGCCCGGCGTGCGCCCCGCCCTCGGCGCCCGACCGGTCCTGCGCAGCAGCGACCGGACACCCCACCCGGCGAAGCCGACGACCAGAGAGGTCACGACCACCGCGGCCGGCCCGACCTCCATGCCGCCGCCAGCGTCTCCCACGACGGCCTCGACGCCCGCCGCCGTCCCCACCGCCCAGACGAGCACCGCGGCGACCGCCGCGAGCAGCGGCACGCACCACGCGGGCAGCCGCCGCGTCGGCCTGCCCACGGTGCTCGTGCCCGCGCTGGTCGTCCCCGTGCTCCTCGTGCCTGTGCGCGTCGTCCGCGTGCCGTTCGCGTCCATGACTCCTCCTTCTGCCGCCAGAGCTCCCTGCGGAGCCTGCGCCGACCGGGTGGCCGGCGTTCCCCACCGTGCCCCGCGCACCGGTCCCGCCGGACCCTCCCGACGGCTGTCAGCGGCCCGACCGACGGCCCCCTCCCCCCTCCGAAAGTCGGTGGTGGCCCGGCGACGGGCGTCCCTACGCTGGCCGCATGAACAGCTCTCCGACCGAGGAATGCTCGCCTCCGCCCGCCCCCTCACGGGCCGTGCTGGCATGGGTCGTGCTCGCCGTGGGCGCGCTCACCGCACTGATGCTGTGGGGGGTCCTGCCGCAGGAGTCCGGCTCGCGCGTGGTGCTCGACCTCGGGGTCGCCCTGGTCGCCGTGGCCCTCGCCCCGCTCCTGTGGTGGTCGCCGCGGGGAGCGCGAACGCCGCGCGTCACGGCGGTGCTCGCCGGGCCGGTCGGACCCGCCCTCGTGCTGGCCGCGCTCGCCGCCCTGTCTCCCGCAGCGACCCCGGCGTCGACCGTGGCGACGCTCGAGGTCGCCCGTCGCCGACCGCTGCGGGTCGCGGTGCTCGTCGCCGCAGCAGGGTTCGCGGGGCACGCGGTCCAGGCCCTGTGGCGCCCGGTGGGCCTCCCGCTCGGCTGGTGGTTGCTGTGCGACGCGGCCGTGCACGCCGCGCTCGTCGGCTGGGGTGCTTTCGCCCAGGCCCGCGCCCAGGTCGTCGCCGACCTCCGGGAGCGGGCACGGCGGGCCGAGCGCGAGCAGGAGCTCCGTGTGAGGGAGGCCCGGGCCGCCGAGCGTGCGCGCATCGCCCGCGAGATGCACGACACCCTCGCCCACCGGCTCTCCCTGCTCGCGACCGTCGCGGGCGCGCTCGAGTTCCGGCCGGACACGCCGCCCGCAGAGGTCGCTCGCGCCGCAGGCCTGGTCCGTGCGGGCGTGAGCGCGGCGCTCGAGGAGCTCCGGGAGGTCGTGGGCGTGCTGCGCGCCGAGCCCGACGCCCTGCGCCCTGCCTCCGGCCTGGCCGACGTCCCGCGGCTCGTGGAGGAGTCCCGCGTCGCGGGCGTCGACGTCGACTGGGAGCAGCACGGCGACCCCGCCGGGGTGCCGGCCACCGTGCAGGCCGCGGCCTTCCGCGCCGTGCAGGAAGGACTGACCAACGCCCGCCGCCACGCGCCCGGCAGCGCGGTCCGCGTCGCGGTCGTGGTGGTCCCGGGCGAGGTCCGGGTCGACGTGTCCGACGACGGTCCCTCCCCCGGGAACGTCCCCTCGCGCCAGGGAACGGGGACAGGGCTCGTGGGCCTCCGTGAACGGGCAGGGTTGCTGCGCGGCGAGGTCCTCGCCGGTCCGGCCACCGGCGGTGCCGGGTTCCGGCTCACGGTGTCGCTACCGTGGGACGCATGACCGACCCCGTGAGGATCGCCATCGTCGACGACGACGCCCTGGTGCGGTCCGGCCTGCGCATGATGCTGCACGGCACCCACGGCATCGAGGTCGTCGGCGAGGCCGCCGACGGTGCGGAGGTCCCCGGCCTCCTCGACGCCCACCCGCTCGACGTGGTCCTCATGGACCTGCGGATGCCACGGGTCGACGGGATCACCGCGACGGCCCGGGTGCGCGCACGGACCGACCCGCCCGCCGTCGTCGTGCTCACGACGTTCGACACCGAGGACGAGGTGCTCGGCGCGCTCCGCGCGGGGGCCGTCGGCTATCTCCTGAAGGACATGCCCCCGGCCCGGATCGCCGCAGCCGTCCTGGCAGCCGCTGCCGGGGAACCGGTGCTCTCGCCCGACGTCGCGCGACGCCTCATGGCGTCGGCCGCCTCGGTCGGCGAGGCGCGTGCGCGTGCTGCGGCGTCGCTCGACCGTCTGACAGGACGCGAGCGCGAGGTCGCGCTCGCCGTGGGGCGCGGCGCGAGCAACGCGGACATCGGGCGCGAGCTCTACCTCAGCCTCCCGACCGTCAAGGCCCACGTGTCGAGCGTCCTGGACAAGCTGGGCCTGGAGAACAGGACGCAGCTCGCGGTGCTGGTCAGGGACGCGGGACCCGTGTGAAGCCGCTCAGTCGCCCGGCCACTCCCCCGTCCACTTCTGGAAGACCCGCGCCCCGCCGCGGTCGATGAGCGCCTTGACCCCGGAGAACACCGCTCCCTGGATGAGGGACGCGACGAGGATCTCGCGCAGCGGGTACTCGGACTGCAGCGGCGTGGGGGCGTCCTTGCGGTGGCCCGGGGAGACGCGCTTGTAGACCTGCTTGAACACCTGGCCGGCGATCAGCCCGCCGATGATCGAGCTCGCCAGCCCGAACGGCCGGTACAGGATCTTCGCGGCCTTGCCGCCGTGCTCCTCGGTGCGGTCGGACACGTGGTCGCTCGTGGTCTTCGTCATCGTTCGACGCTAACGCGGGAGCCGGTCGGTCGCAGGGCGGGTGCCACCTCTACCCCGGGACCACCGCGCAGCCCGCACGGTCGAGCACGACCCGGACCCGCTCCCCCGGTGCAGGCGCGAACGGGTGGTGCGCGGCGCCGTCGGGCGTGGTCGTCGTGGCACCGCCGGGCGGAGAGCCGAGCGCGACGACGCGCTGGGCCCCCGCGCCGAGGTCCACGTCGACCGTGACCTCGGTGCGCCCGCGGCGGAAGCTGCTGCGCACGACCGTGCCGGCCCACCCCGCCGAGCTGTCAGAACCACCCCTCGCCCGTTCTGGCACACCGGCGGGACGAGGAGTCGCGAGCACGAGCCCCGTCGGCCCGATCGCCAGCAGCGCGCCGTCGCCCGCGGGCCCACCCTCCGTCGCTCGCACGAAGGCCTGGTACCCCAGGAACTCCGCGACCCGCCGCGACGCGGGCGCGCGCCACAGGTCCTCGGGTGCGGCGACCTGGAGCAGCCGTCCGGCGTCCATGACGGCGACGCGGTCGGCCACGGTGAAGGCCTCGTCGTGGTCGTGCGTGACGAACAGCGCGGTGGTCCCGGTCGCGACGAGCGCGGCGCGTAGGTCGCCCGCGAGCCGGTCGCGCAGCCCGCGGTCGAGCGCGGACAGCGGCTCGTCGAGCAGCAGGAGCTGCGGCTCCGGGGCGAGCGCGCGGGCGAGCGCGACGCGCTGGCGCTCGCCGCCGCTGAGCGTCGCGACGGGTCGCTGCGCGTACCCCGCGAGGCCCACGAGGTCGAGCAGCTCGGCCACCCGTCCCGCCGCGGCGGGGCGCTTCACGCCTGCCATCCGCAGGCCGAACGCCACGTTCCCCGCGACGTCGCGGTGCGGGAACAGCTGCCCCTCCTGGAACATGAGCCCGAACCCGCGCCGGTGCACGGGCACGCCCGCGAGGTCGCGCCCGTCCCAGGACACGGACCCGGCGGCCACGGGTTCGAGCCCCGCGACCGCGCGCAGCAGGCTCGACTTGCCGCACCCGCTCGGGCCGAGCAGCGCGAGCACGTCGCCCGGGGCGAGGTCGAGGCTCACGCCGCGCACCGCCGTCGTCCCTGGTCCTCTGCCGGACGCAGGGTCCGCGTAGCGCACGACGACGTCACGCACCGCGAGCCCCCGGCCCGCCGAGACCTCGTGAGGGTCATGCGACGCCGTGGGACCACCGGTCGTTCGCTCCACCACCTGGGCTCCGTCCATCAGAACTCTCCTGCCGAGCGGTCGCCGCGCAGGCGCTCCGCCACCATCATGACCGTCGCGGTGAGCACCGCGAGGACGACGCTCGCGGCGAGCGCCATCCCGTAGTTCTCCGCGCCGGGCCGCCCGATGAGCCGGAAGATCACGACGGGGAGGGTCGCGGTGTCGGGGCGGGCCAGGAACGACGTCGCCCCGAACTCCCCGAGCGAGACCGCGAACGCGAACCCGATCGCGAGGCCCAGCGACCGGGCGGCGATGGGACCGTCGACCGCGGCGAACACGCGGGCGGGCGACGCCCCGAGGGTCGCGGCGGCCTCGCGCAGGCGCGGGTCGATCGCGCGCAGCACGGGCAGAACGGTCCGCACGACGAGCGGGATCGCGACGACCGCCTGGGCGATCGGGACGAGCATCCCCGAGGTCCGCAGGTCCACGTCGAGGCCGAGCGGCTTGTCGAGCGTGATGAGGAAGCCGAACCCGACCGTGACGGCGGACACGCCGAGCGGGAGCATGAAGACCGAGTCGAGCGCGCCGATCGCGCGCCGCGCCGTGCGGGACCGGGGCCGCCGCGAGACGACGAGAGCCACGAGCCCCCCGATCACGACCGCGATGAGCGTCGCGAGCGCCGCGGTGCGCAGCGAGTTCGCGGTCGCCTCCCACACGGTCACGGTCAGGGCGTTGCGACCGCCGGTCGTGCCGAGGTTCGCGTAGTTCGCGAGGCTCCACCCGGCGGGGGTCTGGAACGACCGGACGAGGAGGTTGACGAGCGGCAGCGCGATCAGGCCCAGCACGACGACGGCGGTCACCGCGAGCGGGGCGGCGTCGGCCCGCAGGCGCAGCGGCCGGGCAGCGGACGTCGCGGCGGACAGGTTGAGGGCGCGCTCGCGCCGGGAGCGGGTCCGGTTCGCGACGCTCAGCGCGACCACGACGACCACGAGCTGCACCACCGACAGCACGGCCGCGGTGCGCAGGTCGAGGAACTGGGTGGTCTGGATCCAGATCTCGGTCTCGATGGTCCCGTACTGGACGCCGCCCAGGACGAGCACGACGCCGAACGCCGTCGCGCAGAACAGAAACACGATCGACGCCGCGGACGCGATGGCCGGCGCCAGGGACGGCAGCGTCACGGACCGGAACGCACGCCAGGGCGAGGCGCCGAGGGCGCGGGCCGCCTCCTCAGCGCGCGGGTCGAGGTGCTCCCACAGCCCGCCGACCGTGCGGACCACGACCGAGTAGTTGAAGAACACGAGCGCCAGGACGATCGCCCCGAACGTGCCGTCGAGCCGCAGGAACCCGAGCAGCCCGCCCTCGACGAGCAGCGAGCGGAACGCGACGCCGACCACGACGGTCGGCAGCACGAACGGCACGGTCACGAAGGCCCGCAGGAACGTGCGCCCCCGGAACCTGCACCGGTACAGCACGTAGGCGCCGGGCACGCCGAGCAGCAGCGAGATCACGGTCCCGAGGACGCCCTGCCACAGCGTGAGCCCGACGATGCGCCAGGTCCGCGGCTCGGAGAACACCTCGGCAAAGCCGGAGAGGTCCAGCGAGGCACCCGAGGCGTCCTGGGTCACGAACCCGCGCGCGACCAGCGTCACGACGGGCCACGCGAAGAACACCCCGAGGAACAGCAGCGGCAGCCCGGCGGCGAGCCCCCACAGGAGGACCCGCCCGCCGCGCTGCACGGCCGCGGGCACGCCGCGGCTCACGGGCATCGTGCTCAGCCGATCACCGTCGACGTCCACGCCTTGATCCACTCGTCGCGGTGCGCAGTGATGTCGGCGGGAGCGACCTCGAACGGCGCCGGGGACAGCGGCGCGAACTCGGCCCAGCCCTCGGGCAGAGCGACGTCCGCGTTCGCGGGGTACATGTACATGTTGTCCGCGATGTCGGCCTGGAACGCGTCGCTCACGAGGAAGTCGACGAGCTTCTTGGCACCCTCGGGGTTCTCGGCGCCGGCGAGCACGCCCGCGTACTCGACCTGGCGGAAGCAGGTGTCGAGCAGCGCGCCCGTGCTGGTCGAGGCCCCGTCCTCAGAGACGGTGAACGCGGGCGACGTGGAGTAGGACAGCGCGAGGGGGCGTGGGCCCTTGCCCTCGGAGCCCGAGAAGTCGACCGAGTAGGCGTCGGACCAGCCGTCGACGACCTTGACGCCGTTGTCCTTGAGCTCGGCCCAGTAACCTTCCCAGCCGTCCTCTCCGTAGGCGCCGACCGTCGCGAGCAGGAACGACAGCCCGGGCGACGACGTCGCGGGGTTGGTGACGACGAGCAGGTCCTTGTACTCGGGCTTGGTGAGGTCGTCGAGGGTCACGGGCTCCGCGAGGCCCTTGTCGGCGAACCAGGTGTGGTCGACGTTGACGCACACGTCGCCCAGGTCCACGGGTGTGAGCGCGCCGTCGCCGACCGCGTACTGCGCGGCCGAGTCGGCCAGGCCCGCGGGCGTGTAGGGCTCGAGCACGCCCTCGTCGATCGCGCGCGTCGCGAACGAGTTGTCGATGCCGAACACGACGTCGCCCAGCGGCGAGCCCTTGGTGAGCACGAGCTGGTTGACGAGCGCTCCGCCGTCGCCGGGGGCGACCTGCTTGACGGTCAGCCCGGACTCCTTCTCGAACGCGGCGAGGACGTCCTCGCTGACGTTGAACGAGTCGTGCGTGACGAGGGTGACGGTGCTGCTCGCGGCGCTCGACCCGCTCTCGCCCGATCCCGCGCCCGTGCTGCCAGCGCAGGCCGCGAGGGCCAGCGCGCCGATCCCGCCGACGAGCCCCAGGCCTAGCCTGCGGGGGGTGCCGCGGCGGGTACTGATGGTGTTCACGTGTCCTCCTTGGACGTCACAGGAGGGGGACCTCGCGCACGGGAGGTCCCGTGAGCGAGGCTAGAGAAGCCCGACTTCCTCCACCGGTGCTAACCGGATCAGGTTCGAGGGTCTGCGGTGGTCCGCACTCTCAGCGCCCGTTGCCCGGTGTCTCCCGGACGGTCGGCGCTCCCCTGTCGTTCACCTGCGACTTTACACCGCGGCCCGACGGCGCGGGCAGGGCTCTCGCGGGTGACGTCCCCCGGGGAGCGCGGCGCCCCGGGGGCCGCCTACGGTGGGAGTGAGCTTCGCCGTCGGGCCTGCGGGTACGACGGCGGCACCGCCCCGCCCGCCTCACCCTCACCGGAGGAACACACATGGCCGAGAACGAGCAGACCCTCGCCGAGAAGGTCACGACCGTCGCACTGACGCTGGCCGCAGGCTGGATCGCCCAGAAGGCCGTGAGCTATGCGTGGGCCAAGGCGACGGGGCACGACGCGCCCAAGGACCTGGACGACCCGGAGGTCGGCATCATCAGCGCCGTGACGTTCGCCGCCGCGGCGGCTGCCGCGAGCGTGTTCGCGCGCCGGTTCGCGGGACGCGAGGCCAAGCGGGTCGTGAAGCGCTTCGTCGCGCGCGCGTCCTGAGGTCGAGGTCGGGCGGCCCCGGCGGGTCCGCGCCCGCCGTGCGAGGGGTGTTCCGTAGGGTGTCCCGATGCCCTCCCCTCCTGCTGCCCGACGCCGTCGCTCGTCCCTCGTAGGAGGCCTCCTCGTCGTGGGGCTCGCACTGACCGGGTGCTCGTCGCCCGGCCCCGGCTCCGTGGTGTCGCCCACGCCGAGCGTGGCCCCGACCGCGGTCGCGCTGCCGGGCGGGACCGTCGGCAAGGCGGCAGGGTGGGTCCTCGAGGTGCTCAACGCGGACGCGTCCCCCGACGCCGCGACGCTCGAGCGGCGGTTCGCGCGGTCGTTCCTGGACCAGGTGCCCGCCGCACAGCTCGTGCCCGTGCTGGAGCAGCTCCGCGCGGACCAGGAGTGGGTGCCGGTCTCGGTCGACGCGGTCGGCCCGGGCGAGCAGCAGGCCGCGCTGACGATCGTCGGCGCGAGCGGTCAGTTCTTCACGATGCAGATCGGGGTCGACGCGGACAGCCGCATCGAGACCCTCTTCTTCGGCCCGGGCGACGACCCGCACCGTGAGCCCGCCGAGAGCTGGGACGAGCTGGGCGAACGTCTCGACGCCGTGGACGCACGGAGCTCGCTGCTCGTGGCCCAGGTCCTGGACGACGGGACGTGCCGGCCGGTCGAGGAGGCCCCCGGCGGCTCGGACGCGGACGAGGTGCTGCCGCTCGGCTCGATCTTCAAGCTCTACGTGCTGGGCGCCGTGTCGCAGGCCGTCGAGGCCGGGACGCTGACCTGGGACGACGCGCTCACCGTGACCGACGACGTGCGGTCGCTGCCCGGTGGCCAGCTCCAGGACGCGCCCGCGGGCACCGTGGTCACGGTGCGTGAGGCGGCCGGGCTCATGATCTCGATCAGCGACAACACCGCGACCGACCTGCTGGTCCAGGCCGTGGGACGCGACGCGGTCGAACGCGCGCAGGGCGCGCTGGGGCACGTGGACCCGTCGCTCAACACCCCGTTCCTCACGACCCGCGACGCGTTCGCGATCGCCTGGGGAGCGCCGTCGCAGGCCACCGGGTGGGCGGCGGCCGGCACCGCGGAGCGGCGCGCGATGCTCGACGCGCTGCCCGGTGGGCCCCTCGACGTCGACCCTGCGGGAGTGACCACGCCCGTCTGGCAGGACGACGTCGACTGGTTCGCGACGTCGTCGGACCTGTGCGCCGCACACGTCTGGTTGCACGAGCGCGGCGAGCAGGACCCCGTCGTGCGCGAGGTGCTCTCGGTCAACCCCGGCATCGAGGTCGACGCCGAGGCGTGGCCCTACGTCGCGTTCAAGGGTGGCAGCGCGCCGGGCGTCCTGGCCGGATCGTGGCTCGCGGAGGACGCGGAGGGCGACAGCTACGTCGTGACCGTGCAGCTCGCAGCCACGGACCCGGCCGTGCTCGCGAACCCGACCGTGCTGGTCGACACCGCGGAGAGCGCCTTCGCGCTGCTCGGTGGCGTGGCGGGTTCGGGCTCGAAGTAGGGGGGCCTCGCGCAGCGCCTTCCACGTCGACGGCCCTACGTGCCGGGAGCCGGTCCCGCGATGGCCTCGACGGCCTTGTCGATGCGCCGCTGCCGGGTCTCGGGGGTCTTCGCGGCCTCGATCGGCTCGACCAGCGCGCGGCGGCGGCTGAACGACAGGGCGTCGAACGCGGCGCGCGCCGTGGGCGTGAGCACGGCGGCGAGGTCGTCGGGCACGGCGACCTCGCGCGGGGCGTCGTCGACCTCGATGTCGACGTCCACCTCGTCGCCGCCCGACACCCCTGCGGCCTCCCGGTTCTCGGCGCTGAGCGCGATCATGAACCGGCCCTGGTACGGCGCGACCGAGCTGCGGTAGGTGTGCCCGCCGACCGTGACGCGCACCGGCACACGCTTGCCCGCGTCGAGCGCGGCGACCACGTCGTCCGGCACGGGGATGCCGGTGGCCGTCTTGCCGCTCTGGAGGATCGTGGTCCGGAATCGCATGGGCCGAGTCTTCCACCGGCCCGACGACGTGGCGCGCCGACCGCTCGACGGTCGCCCCGCCGTCGGGCCGGAGCACGGGGCCGAGGTAGGACGTGCTGCGCGAGGTAGAACGCACCGCGCACTACCTCGCGCAGCACGTCCTACCTCGCGGTCACACACCGTCACCCGGTCACACGGTCACCCGGTCACGCCGTCAGCATCGTCGCCGGGTTCTCGTGCGTCAGGCGGCGCAGCACCTCACGCTCGACCCCGCGCTGCGCGAGCATCTCGGTGAAGACCGTGGGCACGTAGGCGAACCCGTTCCCGCCGTTCTGCACCCACATCTGCTTGAGGAACACGTCGTGGCTCATGAGCACCTGGCCCGCGAACCCCGCGTCGATGAGCCGGTGCACCGCGCCCGCCGTGGTGTGCGGGTCGGGCGAGACGCCCTCCTTGGGGTAGGTGATGTCCATGCCGACCATGTCGAACTCGAGCCACACGCCCCGCTCCGCGACGGCCCGCTGGTACGCGGGGTCCTCGGCCGAGGGGTCCATGTGGCACAGCACGACCTTCTCCGGCCGCACGCCCACCTCGTCGAGCACGAGGTCGAGGATCTCGTGCGCGCGACGCTGCCAGCCCGGCAGGTGGATCTGCATGGCGACGTGCGGGTGCTCGAGCTGCGCCAGTGCCGAGGCGCGCAGCGACGCCCGCTCCCCCGCGGTGAAGTCCGGCGAGACGCCGATCTCCCCGATCACGCCGGGCCGGATGCCCGTGTCCCCCACGCCGTCCGACAGCTCGCGCGAGATCGCCGCGGCCTGGGCCTCCACGGCCTGGGCCGTGATGCGCTCGCCCTCGAACTTCTCGAGGTAGGCGCCCGCGCCCATGACGACGTTGAGGCCGGTGCGGCTCGCGACGTCCGCGAGGCGCTCAGGGTTGCGCCCGATCGCCTCGCTCGACGTCGCGTCCACGACGGTCCGTCCACCGAGGGCCGCGAAGCTGCGGATCTCCGCCTCGACCGCGGCGACGGGCTTGTCGGCGATGTTGTCGGCGCAGCAGTACGGGTCCTGGCGCAGGGCCCAGGCGACCGACGCCGAAACGGGCTCGCGGACCACGGCTCGGGAGAACTCGTAGCTGGGCGCGTCGAGCACTCCCGACAGGTCGTTGAACAGGTGCTCGTGGGGCAGGGTCAGCCCCAAGTCGTGCACCGCGACGGGTCCGGTGACCGTCTGGACGAATCCGGCCGGCGTGACGTTCATCGCGGGCTCACCTCTCCTGCCTCACCACCGCCGACGGCGGCGGCCACTGCTGCGTCCCCGCTCACGCCGGACGAGGTCTCGGTCGACTTACCGGACGGGATCATGCCGATCACCGCCGCGACGAGCGCGATCACGGTGCCGATGATCGTGGCCGCGTAGATCGTGTGGCCGAGCGACGGGACGGCCCAGTCGATCAGGAGCGAGCCGACGAGCTGGCCCGCCGTGGACGCGAGGCCCAGGAGCAGCAGCCCGAGGCCACGGACGAGCAGCGCCATGAGCGCGATCGAGAGGAGGCCGAGCGGGCCGCCGAGGTACATCCACCACGTGGGCGGCAGCTGGAAGTCGACGCCCGAGGTCATGGCGCGGATCCCGTAGGCGATGCCCAGGGCCGTGAAGCCGACCAGGAAGTTCCAGCCGATCGAGACGAGCATCGAGCCCGTGGCGTCGGCGACCGCGGCGTTGCCTGCGGGCTGCCAGCCGGCGAGGAGACCGCCGACGAACGGCATGATCGCGAGGGCGATCGTGTGCGGGGTCGAGAAGTTCGGCGAGATGACGATGACGGTCGCGACGATCGCGAGGACGGCGCCCGCGAGGCGGAAGAACGTGAGCGGCTGCTTGACCGAGGCCGTGACGCCCAGGCGGTCGCAGATCACGCCCGAGATGACCAGACCCGAGATGAGCGAGATCTGGAACGTCGCGACGCCCAGGACGCCGACCGTCACGCCCTCCGAGAGCACGATGACGGCGCCGCAGAGGCCCGCGAGGAAGTTCCACCACGGGATCGTGCGGCCCTTGATGAGGCTCGGGATCGAGAGCGCCTCGCGCCGCGTCACGGGGCGCGCGAACACGATGACGAACATCAGGACCAGGCCCGTGCCGAACGAGATGAGGGCGGCCGCGTGACCGTCGCCGATCGTCTTGCCGAGCTGACCGTTGACCGCGGCCTGCATGGGGCCGAGGGCTCCGGCGAGGACGGTCGCGAGGACGAGGAGCGCGGTCGCGGTGCTCTTGACCTTGTTGCGGTGCGACGGAGCGACCGTCTGGGCGCCTCCCGAGCGGGAGGCGGTCTCCGGCGTGGTGTGCTTCATTGCTTGGCCGTGCCTTTCATCTTTCGACGGTACGTCGGATCGGTGGACCGATCGAACGGCCAGCCCTGGGTCGACGCTGAGTGGTCGGGCTGGGTGGGGGTCGTGCGGGGTGGGGGTCGTGCGGTCGGACGGGTCGTGAGGGTCAGTGCTCCGGCGTGGGGTCCTGCGGTGCGGCGGGCACCTCGTCGGCGAGCGGCAGGGACTCGATGGCCCCGTCGCGAGTGGTCGTGACGGCCGCGACGCGGGCTGCCCAGCGGGCGGCCCCGACGAGGTCCTCCCCGCGCAGCAGCCCGTCGGCGAGCGCTGCGCAGAAGCTGTCGCCCGCGGCGGTCGTGTCGATCGCGTCGACGCGCACGGCGGGGACGGGGGTCGGCAGCCCGTCGCGGGGCACCACGACCGAGCCGTCGGCCCCGAGGGTCACGACGACGTCGCCCGGGAAGGCGAGACCTCGGACCATGGCCACGACGTCGGCGAGCGACCCGGGGGCCTCGTTCGCGCCCGCGAGGGTCGCGAGCTCGAACCGGTTGGGGACCAGGACGTCGAATCGGTCGCGGATCTCGGTCGGGACCGGGACCGCGGGGGCCGGGTTGAGGATCGTCGTCCCGGTCGCGAGGCGCGTGACGGCGGCGAGCGCACCGAGCGGGGTCTCGCACTGGCACAGGACGACCTGTGCGTCGGCGACCGCCCGGACCGCGGCGTCGCGCGAGTCGACGAACTGCTCGTCGACGTCGCCGTTGGCGCCCGCCTCGATGACGATCGTGGACTCGGGCTGCTCCCAGAGGATCACGGCGGTGCCGGTGGGCTGCTCGGAGATCGCGACCGACGCGACGTCGAGCCCCTCGGCCAGGAGTCGGGTCGTGATCGCGCGGCCCGCGTCGTCGTCCCCGACGGCCCCGACCATCGCGACGCGACGGCCCAGGCGCGCGGCGGCGACGGCCTGGTTGGCCCCTTTGCCGCCGGGCGAGCGCTTGAGCCCGGCCGCGCTGATGGTCTCGCCCGAGCGCGGGATCCGGTCGACGGTCAGCCGGATGTCCATGTTCAGGCTGCCGACGACGGTCACCTCCGGGGAGGCCGTGACCTGCGGGGCGAGGGCGGGGGTGACCCCGCCCTCGGGGCGGGCGCTCATCAGCCTGCGAGCCAGGTGATCGCCTGGCCGAAGAGCTTGCCGTAGCCGGACCACTCCATGAACTCGCGGGGTGCCCAGTGCGGGGAGATGTCGGACGCGAAGGCCAGCGTGCGGCCCTCGCCCTCGGTGCGGACGGCGACGAGGGGGCGACCCTCGATCGTCGCGAGGACGGTCGCGTCGGCCTTGGCCGTGAGCTTCTGGTAGCCGAGCAGGATGGGCCACTCGGCATCGAGGCCCGCGGTCACGGGGTGCTCGACGTCGGTCAGGACGCCGCTGATGCCCTCGGGGGTCTCCTCGCGGTCGTCGTACGGGAGGATCTCGACCGGCAGGACGGCCTCGACCGCGGTGCCGTGGTAGTTCGCCTTGGCCTGGAAGCCCTGGAAGCTGAGGTAGCCGCCGGCCATCATGAGGCCGCCGCCGCGACGCACCCACTCGGCGAGGAGCTTGATGCGGTTCGGGAAGGGGCGTCCCTCGGAGAACACGACGGGCGGGAGCAGCAGAGTGTTCGCGCCGATGTCCGACAGGAGAACGACGTCGTAGGCGTCGAGCTCCTCGAGGGTCGACGGGAAGTCGGTCGCGACGAGGTGCGACGGGAGGTGCGTGACGTCGTGGCCCTCGGCGGCGAGCGCCTCGAGCAGCTTGGCGCAGCCGATCTCCAGCTGGGCGTGCGGGAAGGCGTCGTAGCCCTTGTAGTCCGTCGCGGCATTGATCCACGACTCTCCGGCTAGCAGCACGCGGCTCATGCGGTTCTCCTCAAGACGGTTCGGGCTCCGCCGCACATCGGCGACGTTGCGCAATGTTGTGTTGCTGTTGCGCAACAACCTAGGCGCGCGGCATCCTGGTGTCAACCGAGTCGCGACGAGGCACCCACCGACGGGCCGCTGCGGAGCCGACGGCACCGGGAAACCGCGGCCCCGACGGACTCCCGGCCTGCCCATCACCGGCGCAGCGATAGGCTCGGGCAGCACCCCGACGGCCGGGGCACGAGCAGAGAGGTGGCGACGATGACACTGACGCAAGTTGCGCAACACGCAGGCGTCTCGACATCGACGGCCTCCCGCTACCTGCGCGGCCAGCTCAACGTCCAGCCCGAGACCGCGGCCCGGATCGACGCCGCCGTGGCCGCGCTCGACTACCGCGGCGCCACCACGAGCCGCGGGGTCCGCGCCGCCCGCCCGAGTGCGGGACCGCACGCCCGCTCCGACGCCGGGCAGGGCGTCGTGGCGCTCGTCGTACCCGACTTCACCAACCCGTTCTTCACGACGCTGGCCGAGGAGTGCGCCGACCTCGCCGCGTCCCGCCAGATCCCCCTGGTCGTCGCCGTCTCCGGCAAGCACGGCGAGCGCGACGGCGGGCTGAGCCCCCTGATCGGGGGCAGCGACGTGCTGGGCGGCCTGATCTACCTCGGCATGAGCCGGACCGACGAGCGCCTCGCCCGCGCGGTCGAGGGCGGGCTGCCCGTCGTCGTGATCGACGAGGAGATCGACCTCGACCTCGCGGTCGACACCGTCACGGTCGACAACTACGGCGGCGCCTACCAGGCCACGAGGTACCTGATCCAGCAGGGGCACCGCCGGATCGCGCACGTCGCCGGCCCGCCCGAGCTCTCCACGACCCAGGAGCGCAAGCGCGGCTACGTCGACGCCCTCACCGACGCGGGACTGCCCGTCGACCCCGAGCTGGTCCGCCACGGCCCGTACACCGAGCAGTTCGGCGCCTCGACGTTCCCCTACCTGACGCGGCCCGGGAGCTCCCCCACCGCGGTGTTCGTGGGCAGCGACATCGTGGCCGTCGGGATGCTCGGCGCTGCCGAGCTCCACGGCATCCGCATCCCCGAGGACCTGTCGGTCGTGGGCTGCGACGGCATCCGCATCGGCCAGTGGCTGCGCCCCCAGCTCACGACGCTCGAGCAGCCCGTCGCGGCGCTCGCCCTCGCGGCGGTCGACGCGCTCGAACGGGCCATGGCCCGCCGCGGGGCCGACGCCCCCGACGACGCCGCGGAGCCCGCTCGCACGGTCCTGCCGCTCCACCTGGTCATCCGCGGCTCGGTCGCGCCGCCGTCGGCCCCCTGACCTTCCGCCTCAGGCGCCCCGCACACCGGCCGAGCGGAGCGACGAGCCGCCGCGCTGAGCGCACGGCGGCTCGCACCCGGACCTCGACCCGTCAGGCGGGCACCTGGATCTGGGCGTCGAGCGTGCGCCGCAGGAAGCCGTTGAGCGCGGCACCGATGAACCGGCGCCCGCGGAACGTGTGGATCTCGCGGGCCGCGAGGTCCACGAGGACGGGCTGGACGATCACCGCGAACTCGAGGCGCGGCTTCACGGTGGCGGCGGCGACGAGCTCGGGCGTGACGCCGTCGGCGACGATCACCGCGAACGCACCGATCCCCGACTGGACACCGCGCAGTGCGTTGCTGCGCCGCTTGGCGAAGGCCGAGACGTCGCGGGTGTAGAGGTCCACCTGCAGGTCGGTGGGCGTGAAGTGCGCGACCGCGGTGACGACGTGGACACGAGACATCGCGGCGGGGACGAACTTCGCGCGGTAGCCGACCAGTGCCTGCACCGGGCCGACCTGGTCCCGTCCCCCCTCGCAGCCGTCGTCGGTCATGCGGCGGCGGGTGGCGTCGAGGTACTCGGCTGCGGTCACGGCGATGGGTGCGTTCACAGCGGTGAGCGTAGGGCAGAACGTCGACCGCAGGAAGAGGGTCGCCCCGTCAGCCCGTGACAGCGGTGATGGTCTCGAGGAGCGACCCGATCACGACCAGGTAGATGAGCGCGAAGAACACCGTGTAGAGGCCGCTGAACAGCAGTGCGTCGCGCACCTTGCCGGGCGTGCGGAAGTACCCGAGGAGCTTGCGCAGGAACCCGACGGGGTGCACCAGGTCCCAGCTGTTGAAGCGGATGTACCGCCCCAGGTAGATCCCGAACGAGACGAGCACGAGGATCACGAGGACCACGAGCCAGGACGCCGGGCGCTCGAAGGGGCGCAGGTCCTCGGGGTAGCGCAGGACGGCGTAGAACATCTGGACGAGGAAGATGTTGACGACGGTGTTGAGGACGCCCGACATCGCGAGGGTCAGGACCGCGACGATGTCGTACCAGAGCGGCACGTCCTCGCCGTCCTTGCGGTGGCTGAAGTTGAGCTCGGTCACGAGGTATCCGGCGTTGGGCAGCAGCAGGAGCCAGATCGCGAGGCCCGCGACCGCGAGGATCGCGACGAGCCAGGGCGCTGCCCCGGCCGCAGCGAGCACGAGGTCCACGACGATCAGGGCCGTCAGCACGAACACGGGCAGCACCGACAGCCCGACGTTGAGCAGCATCGGCCGGTAGACCTCGGTACGGAACAGGGGCGCGCGCAGGAGGATCAGCGTGAACGCGAAGACGTTGACGAGGATCACGCCGAGGAACAGCAGGGTCATGGGTGGGGCCTTCGTGGTGCGGCGTGGGCGGGGGCGTGGGGACCACGCTAGGGCCCGACGGCGTCCCCGCCAGCCCGCGCGACACGTCACCTGCGCGGATAGCGTGGGTCGGGCGGGAATCTCGAGCTCCACCGATTCGCCCGAGGACGGGCGACCGACCCCCGGGAGTCACAGTGACGCAACCTGACGAATCAGCCGCGCCGGTGACGGCTCCCGGCGCCGGGCAGGGCGCCGCCGCCTCGACCGGCGGCGCGCCGTCGGGCGGGTCCGCGACGCTCATGCTGGCCCTCGCGACGATCGGGTTCGCGGTGAACTTCTGGGCGTGGGCGCTCATCAGCCCGCTCGGTGGTGCGTACAGCGCGGCGCTCGGCCTGACGGCGGTCCAGCAGTCGGTGCTCGTCGCGGTACCCGTCATCGTGGGTTCGCTGGGGCGCATCCCGGTCGGCGCGCTCACGGACCGCTTCGGGGCGCGCATCATGTTCCCGCTGGTCAGCGCGGCGACGATCGTCCCGGTGCTGTTCATCGGCTTCGTCGCCGACAGCTTTCCGCTGCTCATCCTGGGCGGGTTCTTCCTGGGGCTGGGCGGGACGGCGTTCGCGGTCGGAGTGCCCTTCGTCAACGCCTGGTACCCCCCGGCTCGGCGCGGCACGGCGCTGGGGATCTTCGGGATAGGGATGGGCGGCACCGCGATCTCGGCGTTCACGACGGTGCGGATCACCGACGCGTACGGCAAGAGCGCACCGTTCGTGCTCGTGGCGTGCGTCCTGGCGGTGTACGCGGTCGTGTCGTGGCTCCTCGTGCGCGACGCCCCGGGCCGGGCGGCAGCTGCGCACGGGCACTTCCTGGCGCGCACGTGGGCCACGTTCAGGCTCCCGGCGACGCTCCAGCTCTCGTGGCTGTACGCCGTGGGGTTCGGCGGGTTCGTGGCGTTCAGCGTGTACCTGCCGACGTTCCTGGTGAACGCCTACGACCTGACGGCCGCCGACGCCGCCGCGCGGACGGCCGGGTTCGTGGTGCTCGCGGTCGCGTGCCGCCCGATCGGCGGGACGCTCTCGGACCGGTTCGGCGGGATCCCGGTGTCGGTCGCGTGCTTCGCGCTCGTCACGGTCCTGGCCGCGGTCGTCGCGTTCCAGCCGGACCTCGTCCCCCTGGGGACCGTCGCGTTCCTGGGCCTCGCGGTCGGGCTCGGCGCGTCGTCGGGCGCGACGTTCGAGCTCGTGGCCAAGGTCGCCCCGCAGGACAAGGTCGGCGCCGTCACAGGGCTCGTGGGGGCCGCGGGCGGGCTGGGCGGGTTCATCCCGCCGCTCATCATGGGCGCGGTGTACCAGCTCAACGGGGACTACGGCCTGGGCTTCACGGCCCTGTCGGTGACGGCGCTGCTCACGCTGCTGTTCACGCTGGGGCCGGTGCGGCGCGGGACGCGGGGCTGAACCGCCCGGGGCTGATGTATCTTGATGTCAAGACTGTTGACATCAAGAGGAGCGTGTCGTGGCGGACTGGAACCCGGAGAGCTACCTGCACTACGCCGACGAGCGTTCGCGGCCCTTCGTCGAGCTCCTGGCCCGCGTGCCGGGGACGCCTCGCACAGTGGTCGACCTCGGTTGCGGACCCGGTCACCTGGCCGAGGCCCTGCGCCACCGGTGGCCGGGCACCGACGTCCTGGGGGTCGACTCGTCGCCCGCGATGATCGAGCGGGCCCGACGCGACGACCCGGGCGGGCGGTACGTGCTCGCCGACCTGCGCACGTTCGAGCCCCCGGCCCCCGTCGACCTCGTCGTGAGCAACGCGACGCTCCAGTGGGTCCCTGGCCACCGCGCCCTCCTGCCACGCCTGACGTCGATGGTCGCCGCCGGCGGGTCGTTCGCGTTCTCCGTCCCGGGCAACCACGACGCCCCGAGCCACGTGACGCTGCGCGAGGTCGCCGGACGCGATCGGTACCGGGAGGCGACCGGCTCGGCCGCCCGGCCGGGAGGGTTCGACGCCGAGCAGTACCTCGGCGACCTGGCCCGGCCCGGCTGGCGGGTCGACGCCTGGGAGACCACCTACGTGCACGTCCTCCAGGGCGAGGACCCGGTCTACGCCTGGATCGCGGCGACAGGCGCCCGCCCGGTGCTCGACGCCCTGCCCGAGGCCCTGCGTCCGTCCTTCGTCGCCGACCTCCAGGAGGCGCTGCGCGCGGCGTACCCCACGCACCCCTACGGGACGCCGCTCGCCTTCCGGCGGGTCTTCGCGGTCGCGACACGAGTCTGAGCGACGCGGCGGCCTACGGTGTCCCCATGGACCCCCACGCCCTGGACCAGCCGTCGCAAGCACCCGTGGACCGGCCGCGTCCTGACGGGTCGCCCCGTGCGGGCGACGGCCCCGCACCGGCCGGGACGACGGTCGACGAGTACCGCGACCACGTCCTCGCGCTGGTCTCGCCGTCGTCCCCCGAGCAGGTCCCCCTCGACGAGCTCGCGACCGCCGCCCCCGCCCGGCGCGTGCTGGCCCACGACGTCCGCTCCCTCCTGGACGTCCCGCGCTTCGACGCCTCGGCCATGGACGGGTACGCGCTGCGCGGCGCGGACCTCTCGGCCGCGACCCCGGACTCCCCCGTCACGCTGCGCGTCGTGGGCGACATCGCGGCGGCACCCTCCCCCGCCCCCGGTGGCCCGTCGTCCGGCCTCGGCGCCCCCGGCGAAGCCGTCCGCATCATGACCGGCGCCCCCGTGCCGGACGGGTGCGACGTCGTCGTGCCCGTGGAGCGGACCTCGACGCGACGCTTCGTGCCCGGCGCTCCCCTGGACGAGCGGATCGAGGTCTACGAGCCGTCCAGGCCCAACGTCCGCCGCCGCGCCGAGGACGTCGCGGTCGGCGACCTCGTCGCCGCGGCGGGCGCCACGACGACCCCGCGGCTCGTCTCGGCCGCAGCCTCGGCAGGGCACGCGACCCTTCCGGTGCACCGCGTCCCTCGCGTCGCGGTCCTCTCGACGGGCAGCGAGCTCGTGCCGTTCGGCACCGCCCCCGGTCCGGGCCAGATCCCCGACTCCAACTCGCTCCTGCTCGCGGCGTGCGTGCGCGACGCGGGCGGCGTGCCGGTGCGCGTGGGCGCGGTCCCGGACACGGCCGAGGCGCTGCGCGCGGTGCTCGACGACGTCGCCCCCCACGTGGACCTGATCGTCACCTCGGGCGGAGTCAGCGCGGGCGCGTTCGACGTCGTCAAGGAGGTCCTGTCCGGCCCGCACGGCGAGGATCACGGGGCTTCGGAGGTGCGGCTCGTCGCGGTCGGGATGCAGCCCGGCAAGCCGCAGGCCGCCGCACGCTGGCGCGGCACTCCCCTGCTCGGCGTGCCCGGGAACCCGGTGAGCGCGTACGTGTCGTTTCGGGCGTTCGTGCGCCCGGCGGTGCGCCGCCTCGCGGGCCACCCGGAGCCCGTCGAGCCGCTCGTCGAGCGCGTCGCCGCCGAGGGCTGGCGCTCCCCCGCGGGGCGGCAGCAGTTCCTCCCGGTGCGCTTCGTCGGGGCCGACGGCGTGGCACCGGTCGGGCCCGGCGCGCACCACGTGTCGGCGCTCACGCGGGCCGACGCGATCGCGGTCGTACCGCCCGAGGTCGAGGCGGTTGGGCCGGGTGAGGTCGTGCGTGTCATGGTGATCGCATGAGCGAGTTCACCCACCTCGACGAGCGCGGCCACGCCCGCATGGTCGACGTCACCCTCAAGCAGCCGACCGTCCGTTCCGCGACCGCGACGGGCGTCGTCCGGTGCGGTCCGCACATCGTCGCGGCGCTGCGGTCCGACGAGGTCCCCAAGGGCGACGTGCTCGCGGTCGCGCGCATCGCGGGCATCCAGGGAGCCAAGAAGACGGCCGAGCTGCTGCCGCTCGCGCACATCATCGGGGTGCACGGCGCGGCCGTGGACCTCGACGTCCAGGACCACGGCGTCGAGATCCGCGCGACCGTGCGCACCGCGGACCGCACGGGGGTCGAGATGGAGGCGCTCACCGCGGTCGCGGTCGCGGGGCTCGCGGTCGTCGACATGGTCAAGGGGCTCGACAAGTCGGTCGAGCTCACCGACGTCCGCCTCCAGTCCAAGACGGGCGGCAAGTCGGGCGAGTGGGTGCGCCCGGTGTGAGCGGGCCCCTGTTCGACGCGGTCGTGCTCGCGGGCGGGCGGGCGCGGCGGCTCGGCACGTCCAAGCCGCAGCTCGTCGTCGCGGGCGCGCGCCTGCTCGACCACGTGCTCACCGCGACCCGCGACGCCCGGGCGACGGTCGTCGTCGGGCCCGACGACCTGGCGTCCGAGGCGTACGTCCTCACGCGCGAGGACCCGCCGTTCGGCGGTCCGGTCGCGGGGACCGCGGCGGGCCTCGCCGCCCTGCCCGACGGCGCAGCGCCCTGGGTCCTGCTCCTCGCCTGCGACGTGCCGCGGGCTGCGGAGGCCGTGCCGCTGCTCGTGGCGGCCGCCACCGGCACCGCCGCCGGTCACGGGGAGATCGACGGCGTGCACCTCGCGCACGACGGACGGGACCAGTGGCTCGTCGGGCTGTACCGCCGCGAGTCCCTCGACGCGGCCGTGGCTCGGCTCGCGGACGACCAGGCACAGGGCGGCCTGGCGGGCGCCCCCGTGCGCCGGCTCGTCCAAGGGATGGAACTCACCCGCGTCGAGGACGTGGACGGCCTGAGCACCGACGTGGACACGTGGCAGGATGCGGAGACGTACGCACGACGCGCACGGTAAGGCACTGGAGAGTCACGACCCGCACGGACCTTCGGGAGGCATGGCATGAGCAACCTCGAGCGCTGGGTGGACGCCCTCGTCGACGAGTTCGACCTCGACCGTGAGGCGGTCGACATCGGGGCGATCCTCGACCTCGCGCGGGACGCCGCGCACCGGGTCGAGCGACCCGCGGCCCCGCTCACGACCTTCATCGCCGGGTACGTCGCCGGGCTGTCCGCCGGGGAGGGCGCCGACCACCCCGGCCTGGACGCCATGGAGCGCGCCACCGAGCTCGCGCTCGCGTGGGAGGTCGAGCCGACGCTCGACGAGGTCGTCGTCGACGGTGCTGCGGACGCCGACAGCCCTGTGGAGCCCGCAGCCCACGAGAGGGCGTGACGTGCCGCAGGTCCGCTACTTCGCCGGTGCGGCCGAGGCCGCCGGGCTCGAGGCCGAGTCCCTCCCCGGTGCCTCGGTCGGGGAGCTCTTCGCGGTCATGACCGCGCGCCACCCCGCCCTCGCCGAGGTGCTGCCGCGCTGCTCGGTGCTCGTCGGCGGCGTCCGGACCGCGGACCACGGCGTGACGCTGACGGCCGACGAGCAGGTCGACGTCCTGCCCCCTTTCGCGGGCGGCTGACCGTCCCCACCTTCCGCTGAGTGCGGAGTAGTTGTCGTCCGGAGAGCCGATCGACGACAACTACTCCGCACTCAACGACACGTCTTCCGCGACCTCAGTGGTCCCCGCCCGCGAGCTGCGAGAACACGTGCGGCAGCAGCGGTTCGAGCACCGACCAGCCGTCGCGCACGCCGCCCGGCGAGCCCGGCAGGTTGACCACGAAGGCCCGTAGCCCGCGCGCACCCGGGGCGGTCCCCACGATCCCCCGTGACAGCACCGCGCTCGGCACGACGGTCGCGCCGCGTCGCCGGATCGCCTCGGCCACGCCCGGCAGCTCCTGGTCGACGACCTCGGCCGTCCCCTCGGGCGTGTGGTCGCGCGGGCCGATGCCCGTCCCGCCCGTGGTGATCACGAGCCGCGCCCCCTCGACCAGCGCGGAGGTGAGCGCGTCGCGGACCGAGCTGACGCCGTCGGGCACCAGACGCGACGTGACCCGCTCGAAGCCGCCCGTCTCCAGGAGCGAGACCAGGAGCGGCCCCGAACGGTCGACGTACTCGCCGCGCGAGCCGCGGTCGGAGACCGTGACGACCGTGACGGGCAGGTGGGCGAGGGGGAAGGTGGCGTGGGGCCCGTCGAACGTGGTCATGGGAGCACCGTAGACAATCAGGGCGCACCGGGCGACGTGGCCCTGCTCCCCGGGCAGAACCCTGCGGGACGTGGGCATACTGCGAGGCAGACGAACGAACACGCACGGTCCTGCTCGCCCCAGGAGGTCGCATGTCGCAGTCCACCGTCCCCGGCCCGGGCACCGACGCCCGCGCCGCGGACGCCCCACGCCCTGAGTCCCCGGGGGGCAGCGGTGAGGACGCCCTGCTCCGGCTCGGCAAGCACCTGCGCCGCGGCGAGGTCTCGCCGGACCTGCGCCAGCTGTTCCTCCAGGGGGGTCGCGAGGGCGACGTCTTCTACCGGGACCGGTGGTCGCACGACAAGGTGGTGCGCTCGACGCACGGCGTGAACTGCACCGGGTCGTGCTCGTGGAAGGTGTACGTCAAGGACGGCATCATCACGTGGGAGACGCAGCAGACGGACTACCCGTCGGTCGGCCCGGACTCGCCCGAGTACGAGCCGCGCGGCTGTCCGCGCGGCGCGGCCTTCAGCTGGTACACGTACTCCCCGACGCGGGTCCGCTACCCGTACGTGCGGGGCGTGCTGCTGCGGGCCTTCCGCGACGCGAAGGCGCGCACGGGCGACCCCGTGCGCGCGTGGGCCGAGGTCACGGGGAACCCCGAGACGGCGCGCGCGTACAAGCAGGCGCGCGGCAAGGGCGGCCTGGTGCGTGCGTCGTGGGAGGAGGCCGCGGAGATCGTCGCGGCGGCCCACGTCCACACGATCAAGACGTACGGCCCGGACCGCATCGCGGGCTTCTCGCCCATCCCGGCGATGTCGATGGTCTCGCACGGCGTGGGCGCACGGTTCATCTCGATGCTGGGCGGCGCGATGCTGTCGTTCTACGACTGGTACGCGGACCTGCCGGTCGCCTCCCCGCAGGTGTTCGGCGACCAGACCGACGTCCCCGAGTCCGCCGACTGGTGGAACTCGTCGTATTGCATCATGTGGGGCTCGAACATCCCGGTGACCCGCACGCCCGACGCGCACTTCATGGCCGAGGCGCGCTACCGCGGCCAGAAGGTGATCGTGGTCTCGCCCGACTACGCCGACAACACGAAGTTCGCCGACGAGTGGCTCGCCGTGCACCCGGGCACGGACGGCGCGCTGGCGCTCGCGATGGGGCACGTCATCCTGCGGGAGTTCCACGTGGAACGTCGCACGGCGCCGTTCGTGGACTACCTGAGGAGATACACGGACTCGCCGTTCCTGGTCACGCTCACGCCGAGCCCGGCGTCGGCCTCGTCGGGGCCCGACGGCGGAGCTCACACCGCGGGACGCATCACCTACGTCCCGGACAAGTTCCTCACCGCGGCCGACCTGGGCGACGACGTGCTGCCAGGAGCCGCGAGCGCCGCCAACGCGGCCTTCAAGCCCGTCCTGCTCGACGCCGACGGGGGCGTCGTCATCCCCAACGGCACGCTCGGGCACCGGTTCGGCGAGGCCGACGAGGGCAGGTGGAACCTCGACCTGGAGGGCGTGGTCCCGCTGCTGTCCGTCGCGGACGGCGTGGCGGGCGCTCCGGGGATCCCGGGGGCCGCGCACGAGACGCACGGCGCGTCCCACCACACCGCCGTCAGCGTGGACCTGCCGCGCTTCGACCTGTCCCCCGACCCCGACCAAGGCGAGACCGGGAGGCACACCGGCGGCGCGGGCTCGGTCACGCGCGGCGTGCCGGTCCGGCGCGTGGGCGGGCACCTGGTGACCACGGTGTTCGACCTGCTGCTCGCCCGCTACGGCGTGAACCGCGAGGACCTGGACCTGCCGGGTGAGTGGCCCTCGGGCTACGACGACGCGGACTCGCCCGGCACCCCGGCGTGGCAGGAGCAGTTCACGGGGGTCCCGGCCGCGGCGGCCGCACGGATCGGTCGCGAGTTCGCGGACAACGCCGAGCGGTCGGGCGGGCGCTCGATGATCATCATGGGCGCGGGGGCGAACCACTGGTTCCACGCCGACACGATCTACCGGGCCATGCTCGCGCTGACGACCATGACGGGTTGCCAGGGCGTCAACGGCGGCGGCTGGGCGCACTACGTCGGGCAGGAGAAGTGCCGTCCCGTCACCGGATGGGCGCAGTACGCGGGCGGCCTGGACTGGTCGCGGCCACCGCGCCAGATGATCGGCACGGCGTTCTGGTACGTCGCCACGGACCAGTGGCGCTACGACGGGCTGCTGGCGGACGCGCTCGCGACGCCGCTCGGCTCGGGCATGTTCGCGGGTCGGACCACGGCCGACTGCCTGGTCGAGTCGGCGCAGCGCGGCTGGATGCCGAGCTACCCCACGTTCGACCGCAACCCGCTCGACCTCGTGGACCAGGCCGAGGCCGCCGGGGTCGCCCCCGCGGACTACGTGGTCTCCGAGCTGCGCAGCGGCGCGCTCCGGTTCGCGGTCGAGGCGCCCGACGCCCCCGAGAACTTCCCGCGCTGCGTCACGGTGTGGCGGGCCAACATCCTGGGGTCCTCGGGCAAGGGCAACGAGTACTTCCTCAAGCACCTGCTGGGGACGGACTCGGCGGTGCTCGCGGACGAGTCGGCGCCGGGGCGGCGCCCGCAGTCGATCGAGTGGGCCGAGGAGGGCGCGCGCGGCAAGCTCGACCTGCTCACGACGCTCGACTTCCGCATGACGAGCACGACGCTGTTCTCGGACGTCGTGCTGCCCGCGGCCACCTGGTACGAGAAGCACGACCTGTCCACGACGGACATGCACCCGTTCGTGCACTCGTTCAACCCGGCGATCAGCCCGCCGTGGCAGACCCGCACGGACTTCGACATCTTCCACACGATCGCGCGGAAGATCAGCGAGTACTCGGTCGAGCACCTGGGCGTGCGCAAGGACCTCGTGGCCGCTCCCCTGCTGCACGACACCCCGGACGCCATGTCGGTGCCGCACGGCACGATCGTCGACTCGGGCGCGGGGTCCGCGTCCCGTCCCCTGGTCCCGGGCGTGACCATGCCCAAGCTGGTCGTGGTCGAGCGCGACTACCCCGCCTTCGCGGACCGCATGGCCTCGCTCGGACCGCTCACCGAGAAGCTCGGCATGGTCACCAAGGGCGTGCAGTTCTCGCCCGGCGAGGAGGTGCGGGTCCTGGGGCAGAAGAACGGCCTCGTCCCCTCGGGCCCCGCGGCGGGGCGCCCGCGGCTCGACAAGGACACGCACGCGTGCGAGATGATCCTCGCGCTCTCCGGCACGACGAACGGTCGCCTCGCGGTCCAGGGCTTCGAGCACGTCGAGAAGCGCACGGGCGTCGAGCTCGCGGACCTCGCGCGCGACGAGCAGGGCAAGCGGGTGACATTCCCGGACGTCCAGTCCCGCCCGACGACGGTCATCACCTCCCCGGAGTGGTCCGGCTCGGAGCACGGGGGCCGCCGGTACACCGCGTTCGCGATCAACGTCGAACGCCTCAAGCCGTGGCACACCCTCACGGGACGCCAGCACTTCTTCCTCGACCACGACTGGATGACCGAGCTCGGGGAGCAGCTGCCGGTCTTCCGGCCGCCGCTCGACATGCACCGCCTGTTCCCCGACTCGCCGCCGCTGGGCGACCGCTCACCGAGCGGCTACCCGGGCTCGGAGGGCCAGGCCGAGGTCGCGGTGCGGTACCTGACGCCGCACTCGAAGTGGTCCATCCACTCGGAGTACCAGGACAACCTGTTCATGCTCTCGCTGTCGCGCGGCGGGCCGAACGTCTGGATGTCGCCGCGCGACGCCGACAAGATCGGGGTGCGCGACAACGAGTGGATCGAGGCGTACAACCGCAACGGCGTGGTCGTGGCGCGGGCCGTGGTCTCGCACCGCATGCCCGAGGGCACGGTGTACATGCACCACGCGACCGACCGCACGATCGACGTCCCGCTCGCCGAGACGTCGGGGCTGCGTGGCGGCATCCACAACTCGTTGACGCGGGTGCTGCTCAAACCGAGCCACCTCGTGGGCGGCTACGCGCAGCTCGCCTTCGCGTTCAACTACCTGGGCCCCACGGGCAACCAGCGCGACGAGGTCACGACGATCCGTCGTCGTTCGCAGGAGGTGACGTACTGATGCGGGTGATGGCTCAGATGTCGATGGTCATGAACCTCGACAAGTGCATCGGGTGCCACACGTGCTCGGTCACGTGCAAGCAGGCGTGGACGAACCGTACGGGCGTCGAGTACGTGTGGTTCAACAACGTCGAGACGCGGCCCGGTCTCGGCTACCCCCGGACCTACCAGGACCAGGAGAAGTGGCAGGGCGGCTGGGTCCGGACCAGGCGCGGGAAGCTCAAGCTCCGCGCGGGCGGGCGGGCCAAGAAGCTCGCGACGATCTTCTCCAACCCCAAGCTCCCCTCGATCCACGAGTACTACGAGCCGTGGACGTACGAGTACGACATGCTGCTCTCGGCCCCGCAGGGCCCGCACACGCCGGTCGCGAAGCCCAAGTCCCTGCTCACGGGCGAGGACATGAAGATCGAGTGGTCGGCCAACTGGGACGACGACCTGGGCGGGTCCAAGGAGACCATGCAGGACGACCCCATCCTGCAGCACATGAGCGAGCACGTGGCCTCGGAGTTCGAGCAGACGTTCATGTTCTACCTGCCGCGCATCTGCGAGCACTGCCTCAACCCCGCGTGCGTCGCCTCGTGCCCGTCGGGGGCCATGTACAAGCGGGCCGAGGACGGGATCGTCCTGGTGGACCAGGACCAGTGCCGCGGGTGGCGCATGTGCGTCACGGGCTGCCCGTACAAGAAGGTCTACTTCAACCACAAGACCGGCAAGGCCGAGAAGTGCACGCTGTGCTACCCCCGCCTCGAGGTCGGCCTGCCCACGGTCTGCTCCGAGACGTGCGTGGGGCGCCTGCGCTACCTGGGCCTGGTCCTGTACGACGCGGACCGCGTGACCGAGGCCGCAGCCGTGGAGGACGAGCACGACCTCCTCGAGTCGCAGCGCTCGGTCTTCCTCGACCCGAACGACCCCGCGGTCGTCGAGGCCGCGCGCGCCGAGGGCATCCCCGAGGACTGGATCGCGGCCGCGCAGGCCTCGCCCATCTGGGCGCTCATCCAGAAGTACCGCGTGGCCCTGCCGCTGCACCCCGAGTACCGGACCATGCCCATGGTCTGGTACATCCCGCCGCTGTCGCCCGTGGTCGACGTGGTCGGGTCGTCGGGCAACGACGGCGAGGACCCGCGGACCCTGTTCGCGGCGATCTCCAAGCTCCGCATCCCGCTCGAGTACCTCGCGGGGCTCTTCACCGCGGGCGACACCGTGCCGGTCGAGCGCACGCTGCGCCGTCTGGCCGCGATGCGCACCTACATGCGCGACATCAACCTGGGCGACGAGCCCAACGAGGCCGTCGCCCGCGCGGTCGGCATGACGGGCACCGAGATCCAGGAGATGTACCGCCTGCTCGCGATCGCCAAGTACGAGGACCGCTACGTCATCCCCACGGCGCACCAGGAGATCGCGCGCGAGCTCGAGGAGATCAGCTGCTCGCTCGACTTCGACGGCGGCCCCGGGATGGGCGGCATGGGCGGCGCCGGGCCGTTCGGCTCGTCGAGCGGGACCCCGGTGCCCGTCGCGGTCGAGAACTTCCACGTGCTCCAGGCCCGTCAGACGGCCGACTCCCCCAACGGCCCCTCGACGTCCGGGCGCGTCAACCTGCTCAACTGGGACGGCAACGGCCGGCCCCCGGGCCTGTTCCCGCCGGGATCTCCCGGTGGCTCGGACGGCCCCGGGCCGGACACGTCCGGCGACGGCACGGCGGCCCGATGATGGGCCTGTTCACGAAGTCCCCGGCGACGACCTTCCTGCCCCGCCCGACGGCGCGCACGCCCCTCCTGGAGCCCCTCGCGCCGGTCCGGGCCACGCCCGCGCAACGGCGCACCACCCACATGGCCGCCTCGCTCCTGCTCGACTACCCCGACGCCGGGACGCTCGCCGCCGCGCGCGAGGTGCGCGACGTCGTCGGGCAGCTTCCCGATGCCGTGCAGGCGCGGCTCGACACGTTCCTCGACGACCTGGAGACCGGCGAGCCCGCCGCGCTCGAGGCGCGCTACGTCGCGACGTTCGACCTCAAGCGCAAGTGCTCGATGTACCTGTCGTACTACGCGGCCGGGGACACCCGGAAGCGCGGCATGGCGCTCGTGCGGTTCGTGCAGGCGTACCGGGCCGCCGGGTGGGAGGTCGACGGCGAGGAGCTGCCCGACTACCTGCCCATGGCCCTCGAGTTCTCCGCACGGGCCAGGACCCGCGACGAGGAACGCATCGCCGCGGGGCTGCTCGGCTCGCACCGCCAGGGCATCGAGGTGCTGCGATCTGCCCTCGCCGCGATGGCCAGCCCGTACGCGCTCGTGGTCGAGGCCGTGTGCCTGACCCTGCCCCCGCTCGACGCCGAGACCGAGCGGCGGTACCTCGAGCTCGTGACGTCGGGCCCGCCGACCGAGATGGTCGGGCTGTCGGCCATGGGGCCGCTCGAACCGTTCGCCCCCGCAGGGGCGCCGCCCGAGGAGGTACGACGATGACTGGAGCGAGCACGGGAGACATCCTGCTGTGGGTCGTCTTCCCCTACGTGACCTTCGCGGTGTTCGTCGTCGGGTCCGTGTGGCGGTACCGCTACGACAAGTTCGGGTGGACCACGCGGTCGAGCGAGCTCTACGAGAAGAAGCTCCTGCGGCTCGGGTCGCCGCTGTTCCACTTCGGCCTGCTGTTCGTCATCCTCGGGCACGTCCTGGGGCTCGTGATCCCCGAGACCTGGACCGAGGCCGTCGGGATCGACGAGGGCGCGTACCACTTCGTGGCCACCTACATGGGGTCGCTCGCGGCTCTCGCTCTCGTCGCCGGGCTGCTCATCCTCGTCTACCGGCGGCGGACGACCGGGCCCGTGTTCCTCACCACCACGCGCATGGACAAGGTCATGTACGTGTTCCTCGCCGCGTCGATCCTGCTCGGCGCGTGGGCGACCGTCCAGACCCAGCTCCTCGCCGAGAACCACGGGTACAACTACCGCGAGACCATCTCGCCGTGGTTCAGGTCCCTCTGGTACTTCCAGCCCCAGCCCGCGCTCATGGAAGGCGTGCCCGCGGCGTTCCAGCTCCACATCGTCGCCGCGAACCTGCTGTTCATCCTGTGGCCCTTCACGCGGCTCGTGCACGCGTTCTCGGCGCCCGTGCCGTACATCTTCCGGCCCTACATCGTGTACCGCTCGCGCGACGCGTCCGTGGCGTCCCGCGAGCCGCGGCCGGGGTGGGACCCGTCGGAACGGCCGAAGTAGCCGTTCGTAGCACGGCTGCCGTCGCGGGCGTGGACAAGCGGCCCCCGTTGCGTGACCTACCGATTGGTTGCTGTGGGATCCGCACACGCACCCGCGGGCAGCCAAGCTCCTCGCGCGTGAACTTCATTCCAGCACTATTCCTTACCATTCGGTCTACATTTACTGTGGACCCGGAAATGCTGGACAGGGACCGCCAGGCTGCCCTAAGTTGAAACCCGTCCAAAACGCACGGGTCTCTTCCCAATGAGGGGAACGGCCCCGACGAAAGGGAACACGAATGCATCGCAAGACAGCAGGGGGGGGCGATCGGCCTGCTCGCGGCCGCCGCACTGATCTTCGTCCCGGCAGGTAGCGCGAGCGCCTACGGAGCCGCTAGCCGGTCGGTCGATTGCTCTCCATGGACCACCGGAGGTAGCAAGGCAACGACCAAGAGCACCTATGACATCAGTGCTTCACCTCCTGAGTCCCCCAACAGCGTCTTCCCGCACGCCAAGAGCTGGGGGACTGCCGCGACGAAGACCTACACGTTCAGCGGCGCTCGCGCCGGCACATGGGTCGCCGTCACAGCCGGCGACCTCAAGAGCCTGACAACTGACTGCATTCGGTGAGACAGGGTGTGCTGCGGCTGAGGATCAGCTGCAGCACACCCCACCTCCCCGCGCATCCTTCACCTCGAGGAATAGATCCCCAGTGACGTCAACCGATTCCCGCGCAATCTTCTCCGCATCGCTCGTCATGCTGACAGCGGTTCTCCTGGTCGGATGTACGTCCCCTGAACCGTCGAGCGAGATTCCCGTCGACGAGAACGCTCCTTACGTCGAACCTGCCTGGATGACTCAGCAGGTACAGCGAGAGGAAGAGTTGTTCTCGTTTCAACAGACCTGCCTCCGATCAGCCGGCTACGAGGTCACGATGGACGAGATCGGCATGATTACGTGGCCCGTCGGCACAGATGCCGACGGGGGCGCCTCGACACTTGCTACATGCACTCGCGAATTCCTCGGCGAGGACTACGGTTCACCACTTACCGAGGACATGCTGCACGGCCTGTATCAACGCGAGCTCGATGTCCGCAATTGTCTGAGGAACGAGGGCTACGACGTCAGCCCCGTAGGTGCGACCGAAGAGGCATACGTCGAATCCGCGCAAGGAGGCTGGACGGCCTACGACGATGTCGCCAGGCACTTGGACACCCTCCCTGGCGCGGAGGCTGCGGCCGAACAGATCCGCATCAACAAGGTTTGCCCCCAGCCGGACATCGCTGGTCTCTGATCGTCCCGGCTGCGCATCGGCCTGTAGCCGTGGCCGACCGCAGGTGGAAGGACCATGAGTCAGGCGCATGCTGCGAGGAGAGACGACCTTCCCCATGAGAACGGACGAGCAGTGAAACGCAGGTGGGGGGCCCGAGCGGCCTGGGTTCTGGTGGTGCTGCTCGCCGCGGCTGGTGGACTGTGGGCCGGGCGGGCGACGCTCGCTCCGCCCGCTGCTCCTGCGGCTGAGTCTGCGGTCCCGCTCTACACGGTTCGCGAGGAGACGATCGGGAACTCGATGTCCTTTCCTGTCGCGGCCCGATGGGACAAGACGCCGCTCGGAACCGGGGCCGCCACGGGGACGGTGACGTCCCTCGAGGTCGCCGAGGGCGACACGGTCGCGGCGGGCGACATCCTCTACACCGTGGACCTGCGGCCAGTCGTCATCGCGTCCGGCGCAGTTCCCTCATTCCGTGACCTCTCCGAGGGGAGCGAGGGTGCGGACGTCCGCCAGCTCCAAGAGTTCCTGCGCGACGCGGGCTATCTCAAGGTCCGCGCCCCGGACGGGAAGTTCTCCGCAGCCACGACTGCGGCGGTCAAGAAGTGGCAGAAGACCGCCACGGTCACCGAGGACGGGGTCGTCCGCGCGGGGGACGTCGTCTTCGTCGGCACGCTGCCGGCGAGGGTCGTCCTCGATCCCGAGGTCTTCCTCGGTGCTCAGCTGACTCCCGGTAAGGCCGTGGTGTCCTCGCTGGGCCTGAGCCCGACGTTCGTCATGGAGCTGTCCGCCGACCAGGCCGGGCTCGTCCCCACGTCAGGCCCAGTATCCGTGACCGGGTCCGACGTGACCTGGGACGGTGTGATCGCGTCCGCGACCACGACGACGAACGGCCTGCTGGTTCTGACCCTCACGGCCCCCGACGGCGGCTCGCTGTGCGGCGTTGCGTGCAGCAGCGTCCCGGTCGCCGAGAAGGACGCGCTGTTCACCGGGAACATCATCACCGTCGAGGCCGCGACCGGTCCTGCCGTCCCGGCAGCAGCGATCGGCACGCGAGCCGGTGGGGAGGCGTTCGTCGTCACCGAGGACGGCGAGCAGGTCCCCGTCACGATCCTGTCCCAGGGCAACGGCCGCGCGGTCGTCGACGGCATCGCGGTGGGTGACGTCGTACGGCTGTTCGGCGAGAAGGACCCAGGGGCCAGCGGGGGTACGACCGGAGGCAAGGGTGACGGGTCGGACGCCGGTACGGCTGAGACCGAAGGCGGCACAGGCGGGACCACGCCGTGACCCTCGCGACGAGCGACCTGACGTTCGCGTACCGCAAGGCTGCTCCCCCGGTCATCGAGGGGCTGACCACGGCCTTCGCGCCCGGCGCGTTGACCACGGTCACGGGCCCCTCCGGGTCGGGCAAGTCGACGCTGCTCTACATCCTGGCGCTCATGCTGCGCACGACCTCGGGCGAGGTGCTGTGGGACGGTCGCCCCGTCGCGGCGCTCCCCGACGCCGAGCGCTCGCGCCTGCGTGCTGCGGACGTCGGGTTCGTCTTCCAGGACGCGATGCTCGACCCGGCCCGCACCATCACCGACAACGTGTGCGAGGGCGCCCTGTTCGCGGGCATGCCCGCCCGCGTCGCGCGCACCCGCGCCGCCGACCTGCTCGACCGGTTCGGCGTCGGGCACCGGGCGACGCACCGGCCTGGGGAGATCTCTGGGGGCCAGGCCCAGCGGGTCGCCCTGTGCCGGGCACTGCTCACGTCCCCGCGCGTGGTGTTCGGCGACGAGCCCACGGGCAACCTCGACCACGCCTCCGCCCGCATCGTGTGGGACGCCCTGCGCGACCACGCGCGAAGCGGCGCGACCGTCGTCATCGCGACGCACGACGAGCAGCTCGCGGCCGAGGCCGACCACCGGCTGGTCCTGGCATGAGCGCGCCCGAGCAGCAGCTCTCACCCCCCGCACCCGACCCCCGCACCGCCGCACCCGACCTCCCCACTGATGCTCCGCGGTCGGGCAGGAGACAGACCTGGCCCGGGTCGCCGCGTCCCGCGCGACTCCTCGCCGACGGCGCAAAGTCCGCGTTCGCCCAGCCCGTCGCGACAGCGACCGCAGCGCTCGTCGTCGCGATCGTGTGCCTCGTGGTCTTCGCGACCACCGGGCAGTCCGCCGCCGCAGAACGCGCGGTGATGGACCGGATCGACGGCGTCGGGACACGGCTCGTCACGGCGTTCGACCAGTCGGGCAACGCGCACATGCACGCGCGCGGCGTCGAGGACGTCGCGCGCCTGGACTCCGTGAGCTGGGCGTTCGCGCTGGGATCGGTGACCGATGTCCGTAACGCCGACACGGGCGGGCTGTCCGCCGGGGTTGCCCTGCGTCCCCTGTACGGCGGCCTGCTCCCCGCGCTCCAGATCGTCACGGGCCGAACCCCGCGCGAGGGCGAGGCAGTCATGGGGGTCGACGCGGCGCGCACGCTCGGGATGGTCGACGGCGTCGGAACCGTGACCGACGGCCCACGCTCGTGGCCCGTGGTCGGGGTCTACGAGGCCACGGGTCCGCTCGCGTCGCTCAGCACCAGCATCCTCGTCTCCAGCCCGACGACGCCGCTCGCCCCGAGCGGCCCCGGCACGTCCGGGGACACGCCCCCGCCCGTCGAGGCACGCTACGTGTACGCCATGGCGACCGACGTCACCACGGTCGACGCACTCGCCGCAGCCATCCCGGCCGTCATGCCCGCAGCCGAGTCCCGGCAGATCACGGTCGAGACCCCCGACGGCGCGCTCGCGCTGCGCGAGGTCGTCGCCGGGGAGCTCGGGGCGTCGTCCAGACAGCTCATGGCCGTCGTCCTGGGGGTCGGACTCGCGCTCATCACCATCACCATGCTCGGGGCCGTCGCGGGCAGGCGCCGGGACTTCGGGCGGCGTCGCGCACTCGGTGCCACGCGCACCGCGATCATCACCCTCGTCCTGGTCCAGACCGGGGTCGCTGCCCTGGCCGGGATCGCGCTCGGCGTCGGGGGCGGGCTCGCCGTCGTGCACCATCTGACGGGCACCCTGCCCGACCCCACGTTCACGACCGGCGTCGCGACCCTCGCGGTCCTCATCGCCCTCGCAGGGGCAGTACCGCCCGCCCTGGCCGCCGCGCACCGAGATCCGGTCCGGATCCTGCGCGTCCCCTGACAACCCACGATCTGGATGTGGGCGAGACCTCAGGCCGGCCGTCTGCGCGGCTTCAGGCGCACGTCCGGCAGCACCGGAGCGGGCAGCGGCCCGCCGTCGTACCCGAGGACCTGCCCGAACCGGCGGCCCGACGCCCCTGCGGCGTAGCGCGTGCCGCCGTCCCCGGGCAGGGGGACTTCGGGACCGCCCGCTCCGGGCATCTCCGCCCCGTCGCCCTGGGCGACCTCGACCTGCGCCATCCAGTCCGCACGCGCGGCCGCGACGTCGTCGTGCGAGCGGCCCACGAAGTTCCACCACATGACGATCTCCTCGGCGAACGGCTCGCCGCCGATCAGCACGGCCCGCACGGCTCGCTCCCCCGCCGAGACGGTCAGCACCGAACGCCCCGGCTCGACGTAGCCGAGCGATGCGACCGGCACGGGCACGCCCTCGAACGACGCGTCGCCCGCATCGACGAGCAGCGCGTGCTCGAAGCCCGGGTCCACCGCGAGCTCGACCGACGCCCCCGCGGGCAGGTCCACCTGCGCCCCGACCAGGGGCGTGAAGACCGTCGCGGCCGACCGCAGCTCGGCGCCGCCCACGCTCAGCGCCCCCACGAGCACCTGGACCCGCTCGCCCCCAGGCCCGCTCCACGCGGGCAGGTCGCCGTGGTGCTCGAAGAAGGGCTCGTCACCGAGCCGGTCCGCCGGCAGCGCGACCCAGAGCTGCACGCCGTGCAGCAGGGGCGGGCGCACGCCCGCGGGCGACTCCTCCGAGTGCGAGATGCCGCGTCCGGCCGTCATGAGGTTGAGCTCGCCCGGCCGCACGGTCTGCAACGAGCCGACCGAGTCGCGGTGCAGGATCTCGCCCGCGAACAGCCAGCTCACGGTCTGGAGGCCCGTGTGCGGGTGCGGCGGGACCTGCATGCCGTCGGACGTCGAGACGTCGTCGGGCCCGTAGTGGTCCAGGAAGCACCACGCGCCCACGAGCGAGCGCACGCGCTGCGGCAGCGTGCGGCGCACGTCCATGGCGCGGGTACCGCCGAGCGGGACCTGGCGGTGGTCGAGGATCTCGACGGGCGATCCTGCGCCCGGGACGTCCTGCGCGCCCGACGACGGAGCATGGCTCCCCGCGGCGCACACCTCTTCGCGGGGCCGGGTCTCGAGGTTGCTCATGGGACGAGCCTAGGCTCACCTCCGGCGTGGGGCCCGCCGCTGCGGACCGAGCCGACGAGCCGGATGGCGGGGAACCGTTGGCGACCGACCGCCGAGACACAGCGAGGCCCCCGGCGGGGGCCGGGAGCCTCGCTGACTGACCGTGTGCCCTGAGGCGGCCGGACCTGGAGGGTCAGGCCGGGCTCCGCGTCGACGTCGCGGCTCGACGCCCTCCCCACGACGAGCGGGTGCTCGTCCTGTTCTCCTGGAAGGCGCCTCTCACGATCGGCCTTCCGGTTCCGGTCGGGACCTGCGTCGTCACCCGCAGCCCGGGGTTGTTGGGACCCGCGGGACGTCTCACCGTTCTCCGGTCAGCCTGGGGCTCTCGGGGGATGTGGTTCCAGCGTCCTTGCCGGTCCGTCCTCCCGTACGGGAGGGCGTCGTTGGGGGCTGCTGCCTTACCCTTCGAAGCCGATAGTGACGTTTCTAGTCCTGCTCGGGCCGACCGTGCAAGAGGTCGACGGACCCTTTTTCGGCGGGCTCGTTCACCACAGGTTCGTCCACAACGAGAACACCGTCCTCACGTCGCCACCCACAGGCTTGTGCACAGAATCTGTGGATAACTCTGGGGGCTGTTCACACCCAGAACCTCGCCGTGCTCTCCGCTGCGATGCGTTCCTCGACCTCCGCCGCGGACACCTCGAAGCCGCCGTCGTCGACCAGGACGCCCTGGACCCGGCCCTGCAGCACGGCCGCGAGGCGGGCGAGCGACGCCCGCATGCGTGCCCGAGCGATGAGGTGCAGCCCCGACGGCTCCTCGACCTCCAGCTCGTAGACGTCCGTCGGGAGCCACAGCAGCCGGTACGCGAACGGGCCGTACTCGCGCCAGTCGAGCGGCGCCAACGCCGCCGGCACCCTGTCCACCTTCTGCACCACGACCTTCACCGCGCCGTCGTACGCCGTCTCCCCGACCAGCACGAAGTCGACCAGGCTGTCCTCCCGCTCCTCGACCGCCGCCACGCGCGCGCCCGGGACGAAGGTCCGCAGCACCCCCAGGGCCGAGTCGGGCGTGAGCGCGTGCGCGCTGAACACCGTCAGGTCCACCCCCCGGGCCGGGTCCGGCGTGAGCACCTGCGTCCCGTCCACCGCGACGCTGCCGCCGACCTTGCGTGCCGCCGCGACCGCCCACCGCACGACCCGCAGCTCCAGGTCGTCGGGCAGGCCCGTCGCGAAGACCCGACCGAGGCCGTCGCGGTCCTCGGTGTCGAGCGGCACCCGCCCCCGCGAGGAGCGCGCGACCCGGACCGCCCACACCTCCGCGGCCGAGGAGGCCAGGCCCAGGTCCTGCGCGCCGGGCGACAGCACCACGAACGGCCCGACGACCTCGACGCCCTCGGTGAGCCGGAGCACCCCGGGGCGACGGACGTCGTCGGGCACCACGCCGCGGAAGCGCGCGCCCGCCATGGGGCGCTCCGCCGGACCGCTGGTCGGCTCGCTGACCCAGCCCGCCTCCGGGAACCAGGCCCGCGCGAGCGCCTCGATCCCCGGGCGCGCGACGCCGCGCGAACGCGGCAGCGCGAGCAGGTGGTCACTGCGGTACAGGTCGGGGACCCACCCCGTCGGAGGAAGCGTCATGACGTGACGCTAGGCGCCCCGAGGACCGCGCAGAATGCCGGGAGGTTACGGGCGTGGGTCGGGTGCGGGCGCCGGGCTCGGGTCAGGAGGTGGGGGCGCCGACGTCGTGCAGGTGGTGGACGACGTCGTGCAGGAAGTACTGGCCCAGGGTGCGCACCGTGAAGACCGAGCCGTTCGACCGGCGGCCGGGCCGCTCCCAGTCGTCGGGCCCGACGGCGTCGAACCGCCCCGCGACCCGGTCGCCCGCGATCTCGATCTCCCGGGCGAGGAGCTGCGGGTCCTGGTGCTCGTAGTCGCCCGCGAGCGCCGCCGCGTCCTGGTCCCAGTTCGCGAACAGCGGGTCGTCGCCCTCGACCATCGACGCGAGACGCACGTCGAAGATGCCGAACACGTCCCGCACGTGCGCCGCGTACTCGAGCGGGGACCACGTGCGCTCGTCGGGGCGCACCGCGACGTCGGGGCGAGCCAGCACGTCCAGCCAGCGCGGGATCGTCGCACGGACCGCGGGCCCCACCCTGTCCGGGTCGACCGTCCCCGACTCGAACCCGCACTCGGGGCACGGGCGGTCCAGGACCCAGGTCCAGTCCTTGGTGTCAGGGGTGATGCCGGAGGGGTCGGCCGGGCCGGGCTGCTGAGGCGTCGTCATGCCGGGATGCTAGGGCCCCGGCGCGCGGCGCGGAACCCCCGGTCCATCCCGTGGGCCTCACTCCTGCGGGGCGGGTGGCGGGATCTCGTCGAGGAGGAGGACGTCGAGCGGCTCGAGCATCCACTCCTCGAACGGCACGCTCCGGAACAGGTCGAACAACGCGTCCTCGCCCGCGGTGAAGGCTTCCGACGACTCCCAGGTCGTCGTGAGGACCAGCCGCTCCTCGTCGCCCTCGGACCACACCGCTGCCTGTACGAGCCCGGTGATCGACCGCGTGACGAGGGCAGCCTGCTGGAGGTAGGCGAGCGTCACGTCGCGGAACTCGGGGCGCGGACGGTGCACGACGACCTGCGTGAACATCGGTCCTCCCCGGTCTCGGCTTCAACGCTACGAGCCGCTGGCGACCCCTGGGAAGAGTACGACAGGGTGATGTCCTGAACGTCATGCTGCCCGGGCCCCGTCGCCCATCTGGTCGAGGGACCGTCCCTTGGTCTCCGGGAGGAACCGCAGCACGAAGAACACCGCGAACGCCGAGACGGCGGCGAAGGTCCCGTAGGTGGCGGGCAGCCCCCACACCTCGCTGACCACGGGGAACGACCGCGTCACGGCGTAGTTCACGAACCACTGCACGGCCGTCGCGACCGCCAGCGCCGTCGCCCGGATCGCGGGCGGGAACATCTCCCCGAGCAGCACCCAGCCGAGGGGGCCCCACGTGAGCCCGAACGAGACGACCATGAGGTTGACCGCGACGAGCGCCGTCATCGCCCACGCCATCGGGAAGACCAGCTCGCCCGAGGCCGACGTCGTCGCCTGCCCGAACGCGAACGCGGTCACCGCGAGCGCGACCGCCATGCCCACGGACCCGGCCGCGAGCATGGGCCGGCGCCCGAACCGGTCCGCGAGCCCGATCGCCACGACCGTGACCGCGATGTTGACGCCGGCGGTCACGAGCGACATCGTCAGGGCCTCGGACTCGGTGAAGCCGACCGACTCCCACAGCGACGTCGAGTAGACGAACACGGCGTTGATGCCGCTGAGCTGGATGAGGGCAGCGACGCCCAGGCCGATCCACACGATGGGCCGAAGCCCCAGGGCCGGGCCGCGGAGGTCCCGGAGCGAGGACGTGGCGTGCGCCCCGATCGAGGCGCGAAGGCGGTCGACCTCCTCGTCCACCTCGTCGTCGCCGAGGCCGGTGAACCCCTGCAGGACGCGCTGGGCCTCGATCTCGCGACCACGGCCCACGAGGTAGCGAGGCGACTCGGGCAGTCGCAGGGCCGCAAGCCCGTACAGCGCTGCGGGGACGAGCTCGGCCAGGAACATCCACCGCCACGCGGGAATGCCCGCCCAGAGGTCGTGCACCGCTCCCCCGGCCGCTCGCGACATCGCCAGCCCGACCGCGAGGGCCACGAAGATCCCGATCGTGATGAAGAGCTGCTGCAGCCCGCCGAGGCGACCGCGCGAGCGCGGCGGCGCGATCTCGGCGATGTACGCGGGGGCCATGACCGACGCCGCGCCGATCCCCACGCCCGCGAGGAAGCGCACGGGCAGGAGCACGCCCACCGACGGGGCGAACGCAGCAGCCACCGCGCAGAGACCGAACAGCAGCGCGGAGAGCAGCATGACGCGCACGCGCCCAAGACGCTCGGACACCGACCCGGCGAACCACGCACCCACCGCGCACCCGAGCAGCGAGAGCGAGGCCACCATGCCGCGCAGGCTCGCGCTCAGCTCGAAGTGCTCGCTCAGCGCCCCGACGGCGGAGTTGACCACCGACGTGTCGAACCCGAACAGCAGGCCGCCGAGCGCAGCGGCGACGCACGCGAGGACCACCTTGCCGGGGACCCGGGGTCGCGGCCGCGCGTCGGTGGTCATGGTCGGAACCGTTCGCTGCTCATGGTCCGAACACTGCCACGGGGTGGCGGGCCGGGTGCAGCGCACGGCGGGTGATCCTCGCCGCGGTCGCACGTGCCAGAACCGGCGAGCACCCGGGACCACGCGCGTCCTGACAGGACCTCAGAGCACCTGGCCCGCGAGCGCCGCCGACTCCTCGTCCGAGAAGAGCCGGGACCGGATGATGAACCGCACGCCCTCGGGCGCCTCGACGCTGAACCCCGAGCCGCGCCCCGGCACCACGTCGACCGTCAGGTGCGTGTGGCTCCAGTACTCGAACTGGCTGCGGCTCATCCAGAACGGCACGGTGAACGTCGGCCCCGCGAGGTCGACGGCGTCCGCGCCCCCGTCCCCGTCGAGCACGATCCCGGCACCCAGCGGACCCGCGGGGCCGCTCAGCGCGACGTCTGCCAGCTCGGGCTCCGCGAGCTCCGAGAACGAGTCGACGACGACCAGGTCGCCCAGGTGCACGTCGGCCTCCGACGTGAGGAACTCGCCCTGCGGGTAGCACATGGGTGACGACCCGTCGCAGCACCCCCCGGACTGGTGGAACATGAGCTCGCCGTACTGGACCCGCAGGCGGGCGAGCAGCTCGGCCGCGGCGGGGGTCAGCGCCACCCGCTCGGGCAGCACCCGGCCGGGCGAGGACCCCACCGCCCCGGGTGCGGTGACCTGCGGGCCGGACGTGACGTCGTCGGGCATGATCCTTCTCCCCTCGTGGCGGACTGGACGGCGGAGCCGCTGACTGGACGAGCGGGCGGGGCCGTGCTTTCTGGCCCCGCCCACGACGGCGGGCACGGCCTAGAAGAAGCCGAGCCTCGTGGCCGAGTAGCTGACCAGGAGGTTCTTGGTCTGCTGGTAGTGGTCGAGCATCATCTTGTGGTTCTCGCGGCCCACGCCCGAGCCCTTGTACCCGCCGAACGCGGCCGCCGCGGGGTACGCGTGGTAGCAGTTCGTCCACACGCGGCCCGCCTGGATCTCGCGGCCCGCGCGGTAGGCGATGTTGGCCTCGCGCGACCACACGCCCGCACCCAGGCCGTACAGGGTGTCGTTCGCGACCGTGATCGCGTCGTCGAAGTCCGCGAAGTCCGTGACCGCGACGACGGGCCCGAAGATCTCCTCCTGGAAGATGCGCATCGAGTTCTTGCCCTCGAAGATCGTCGGCGTCACGTAGTAGCCGCCCGCGAGGTCGCCGCTCATCTCCGCCCGGGTGCCGCCCGTGAGGACCTTGGCCCCCTCGGCCTTGCCGATGTCGATGTAGCTGAGGATCTTCTCGAGCTGGTCGTTCGACGCCTGCGCGCCGATCATGGTCTCGGTGTCCAGGGGGTTGCCCTGCTTGACGGCCCGGGTCCGCTCGATCGCGTCTCCCAGGAACTGGTCGTAGATCGACGTCTGGATGAGCGCACGCGACGGGCACGTGCACACCTCGCCCTGGTTGAGGGCGAACATCGTGAACCCCTCGAGGGCCTTGTCGTAGAAGTCGTCCTTCTCGCGCGCGACGTCCTCGAAGAACAGGTTGGGCGACTTGCCGCCCAGCTCGAGCGTGACCGGGATGATGTTCTGGCTCGCGTACTGCATGATGAGCCGGCCCGTCGTGGTCTCGCCCGTGAACGCGATCTTGCGGATGCGCGGGCTCGACGCGAGCGGCTTGCCCGCCTCGACCCCGAACCCGTTGACCACGTTGAGGACGCCCGGCGGCAGCAGGTCCCCGATGATGTCGATCAGGAACAGGATCGACGCGGGCGTCTGCTCGGCGGGCTTGAGGACCACGCAGTTGCCCGCAGCGAGCGCCGGGGCCAGCTTCCACACCGCCATGAGGATGGGGAAGTTCCACGGGATGATCTGCCCGACCACGCCCAGCGGCTCGTGGAAGTGGTAGGCGATGGTGTCCTCGTCGATCTCGGAGATCGACCCCTCCTGGGCCCGGATCGCGCCCGCGAAGTAGCGGAAGTGGTCGATCGCGAGGGGGATGTCCGCGGCGAGGGTCTCGCGCACGGGCTTGCCGTTCTCCCACGTCTCGGCGACCGCGATCTTCTCGAGGTTCGCCTCCATGCGGTCGGCGATCTTGTTGAGGATCACGGCGCGCTCGGTCGCGGTCGTCTTCCCCCAGGTCCGGGCGGCGCCGTGCGCGGCGTCCAGGGCGCGGTCGATGTCCTCGGCCGTGCCGCGCGCGACCTCGGTGAAGGTGCGGCCCGTGACGGGGCTCGGGTTCTCGAAGTAGCGGCCGCTCGCCGGGGCGACGTACTCGCCGCCGATCCAGTGGTCGTAGCGAGACTTGTACTCGGCGATGGCTCCGGGGGTGCCCGGGGCAGCGTAGACGGTCATGTGCGTCTGCCTCCTTGCAGTGCTCTGTGCCGTGCGTGGCCCGCCGCCTGCCGTCTGCCCGCCGTCCGGCGCGGTCCACATCCCGGGGCGCACCGTTGCGCCCGGGTGCACCGGACGTTACGCAGCGCAGGGTTGCAGGAGGGTTGCAGTCACGGTGTCAGAACGATCCCGGCGTCAGCGCAGCGAGCGGTCCAGCAGCGCGAGGCGCGCGCGGGCCCGGGCTGCCGCCGGGGTCCCGGGGGCCGCGAGCGCCGCGAGCCGGCGCCACGCCGCGTGGTCGTCGGCGCCCTCGTCGCTCGCGAGCCAGCGCCCCAGCACCCCGACGTCGCCCGACGCGACGACCGCCCCGCGCACCTCGGCCGACAGCTCGTCGCGCAGCCGCTCGACGCCCGGCGCGACCGACCGCGGCAGCACCGGGCCCGGGTACGCGGTGAGCGCGGCGTGGACGTCGCCCGCGGCGAGGAGGTCCCGCACGGTGTCGAGGTCGGTGCGCAGCGGCGCCCCGAGCCGGTAGGGCCGCGACCCGCCCAGCAACGGCCCGACGGCCCGCCGCAGCCGCGACACCTCCGCGCGCACCGTCACGTCGGACAGCTCGCCGGGGTGCAGCAGGACGGCCAGCTCGTCGGCGCCGAGCCCCCGCGGCGACGCGGCGAGCAGCAGCAGGATCTCGCTGTGGCGAAGGCTCAGCCGGCCCGACGGCGCAGCGTGCGTGCCGCCGTCGGGCGCGGACGCGTAGGCGCCCGGTGCGGGCCAGCCCGCTGCTGCGCCCGCCGCGGCGCGGAGCACCCCGTTGGACACGCCCAGCACGTCGAGGCGCGGCGCGAAGGGGCCGATCGGCAAGCCGGCGGCACTCTGCTCGAACTGCTCGGACCGCTCGGCGAGCTCGCGCTCGACCGCGGCGACCGAGGCGCGCACGAGGGACAGCACGAGGCCTGACGCCGCGACCTGGCCGCCCGTGACGTCGAGGACCCCGAGGATGCGCCCCGTGCGCAGGTCTCGCACGGGGGCGGCCGCGCAGTTGAACGACTGGACGGGGCGTGTGAAGTGCTCGGCACCGAGGACCTGGACGGGACGGCCCGTCGCGAGGGCCGTGCCGGGTGCGTTGGTCCCCACGCGCTCCTCGCGCCACACCGCGCCCTCGACGAAGCCGATGCGTCCGACGTCGTCGCGCACGCTGGCGCTGCCCTCGACCCACAGCAACCGGCCGGCGTCGTCGGTCATCGCGACGACCGCGCTCTCCCCCGCGAGCCCCGCGACGAGGAGGTCGCGCACGATCGGCATGGCGCGCGCGAGCGGGTGCCGGGCACGGTAGGGGCCGAGGTCGGCGTCCGACATGGACACGTCGGGGTGCGGGACGTCGGGGTCGACGCCGCTGCGGGCGCTGCGCCGCCACGACGCGGCGACGAGGGGGCGGACGCCGGGCGGGAGCGCTCCCGTGCTCAGGAAGGCGGCGTGCGCGGCGCTCACGGCCGTGGGGTCGGTCATGATCGCCTCCTTCGACGCCTTCGTCGAGTCCTGCCGGTCCTGGGGCCCAGTGTAGGTGGCTCGGGGCGCGGCGTCCTGGGCCGCGGAACGACACGAATTAGCAATCTGACACGTAGTGCCTATGATGTCAGCATGCCGAAGATCATCGGCGGTTCGCTCCACGAGCACCGCGCACAGACCCGTCAGAAGCTCTTCGCGGCGCTCTCGAACCTCATGATGGACCGCGGCTTCGACGCGATCTCCCTCGCGGACATCGCCGCCGCGGCGGGCGTGGGGCGCACCGCGGTGTACAACCACTTCCCCGACAAGGAGTCGCTGCTCCTGGGGTTCATCACGCACGAGACCGAGCAGTACGTCGGGACGCTGGAGCGCGCGCTGGAAGGCGTCGACGACCCGGTCGAGCAGCTGCGCACCTACATCCGCCAGCAGGCGCAGCTCAAGCGCGTCTTCCACCTGGCCCCCGGACCCGACCTGCGCACCGTGCTCTCGCGCGGCACGCAGCAGCGCCTGCGCGAGCACGCCGTGATCGTCGAGGACACGCTGCGCCGCATCCTCACCGCGGGCATCGCGTGCGGCGAGTTCCCCGAGCAGGACCTCGGCACCACGGTCCAGCTCGTCAACGCGTGCCTCTCGGGCCGCCTCATCCCCGAGGACCCCGCCCAGCGCGAGCGCGCGATCGAGGCGACCGAGGCGTTCGTCCTGCGGGCCGTGGGCACCCAGGAGCTCGTCGCCGGCTGAGGGTTGACACCCCGCGCAACAGGCTGCGAGCCTGCGGCGTGACCTCGACCGCCCCGACCCCAGCGCCCCGCGCCTTCCTCGCCCCGACCCTCACGTTCGTCCTGGCGACGTTCGTCGCGTCGGGCGCGCTGCTCCTCCTGCAGCCGGCCTCGGGGATCGACCCGTCGGTGCTCGCGCTCGTCCAGCTCGCCCCCGCGGTCGGGGCCGGGGTCACGTTCGCGATCTTCCGCAGCCGCCTCGCACCGCTCCTGCCCGACGCCGTACCGCGCCGTCAGGTCGTCGCTCACCTGGTCCTGGCGTTCGCCGCGTGCCTGCTCTACTGGGGCGTGCTCGTGGCCGTGCTCCTGGTGCAGGGTGAGCCCCTCGAAGGCGCGCACGGCGTCGCGGGCGTGCCGTTCGTCGTGCTGACGCTCACGTACCTCGTGGGTGCGGCCGGCGAGGAGATCGGGTGGCGCGGCATGCTCCAGCCGCTGCTCGAGAACCGGTTCTCGCTCCTGGTCGCGAGCATCGTGACGGGCCTCGTGTGGGGCGTGTGGCACGTGCAGATCTTCACGGCCGGCCCCGTCGTGATCGTGGGCTTCCTCCTCGCGACCGTCGCCCTGTCGGTGCTCCTCGGCCACTTCGGCCGCGGGACCGTGCGGCAGCGCGTCGCGCTCGCGACCCTCGTGCACTGGCTCGTGAACCTCGCGCTGCTCGTCACGCTCGGCGACCGGCACGGGACGCCCGACGGCGCCGTCGCCAACGCGATCGCCGCGCTCGTGACCACGGCCGTCTTCATGGCGATGTTCGCCGCGGCCCAGCGCAAGCGCGGCAGGAGCGCGCTCGTGGCACGCCGGACGCAGGACGTCGCGGCATAGAGCGCACGCGCGCGCCCACCGTCGTCTCTCGCCACACGGTGCGCGCGCGCCCACCGTCGTCGCTCGCCACACGGCCCTCCCCCAGGGGTGTGGTTCTACGAAGCCGCAACAATTGTTGCGGCCCCGCAGTAGACGAACCCTCCCGGAGCCGTCAGGATCCGCTGCCGTGGCGCGGCAGGACCGCACCCGACCGACGCGGCCGGCGCTCCGCCGTCGGGCCGTCGCGGGCTCGCGCCGACGGGCGCCTAGAGTCTTCCGGTGCCCCCAGCCCTCCCCCCGCTCCCCCCTGACGACACCCCGACGCCCCCCGGGCGCCCCGAGGAACCCACCCGCCGGGGGCTCGGCCGGTCCTTCACCAACGTCTTCACGGCGAACATCAGCTCGAGCCTGGCCGACGGGATCGCGCGCGTCGCCGCGCCGCTCCTCGCCACCCGCCTCACCGACGACCCGCTGCTCATCGCCGGCATCGCGGCCGTCGCGATGCTCCCCTGGCTGTTCTTCGCGATCCCGTCCGGGGTGCTGCTCGACCGCATCGACCGCCGCCACGCCATGGTGATCGCCAACGGCGCCCGCACCCTGCTCGCGGCCCTGCTCCTCACGCTGTTCGCGACCGGCACGCTGACCATCTGGTGGCTGTACGTCGTGATCTTCGCGTACGGCGCGCTCGAGACGCTGTACGACGGCGCGATCCGGGCCGTCGTCCCCGCGATCGTGCGCCGCCCCGACCTGCCGCGCGCCAACTCCCGCATCGAGGCGGGCGAGCTCGTGGTGCAGAACTTCCTCGCCGTGCCCCTGACGTCGGCGCTGTTCGCGGTGGCCGTCGTGATCCCGCTCGGGATCGGTGCCCTGTCCTACGCGGTCGCGGGGGTGCTCGCGTTCTTCCTGCCCGCCGCGGCGGCCGGCGCCCACCGGGCGCACCGGAACCGGCTGCGCCGCGCCGACAGACCCGACGGGCCCGGCGATCCCGCGGTGCTCGCGCCCGTCCGCACGACCTTCGCCCGCCAGCTCACCGACGGCTTCCGCTTCATCATGAGCCACCCCATGCTGCGCCCGCTGTGGTTCCTCAGCATCCTGATCGCGCTGTTCTTCGCGGCGGCCATCGCGACCGACGTGCTGTTCGTGCTCGAACGGCTCGACGTGCCCGAGCGGTGGTTCGGCGTGTTCATGCTCTCGGGGGCCGTGGGCGGGATCGTCGGCGCCGTGGTCGTGAGCCCGCTCAAGGTCCGGTTCGGGGCGGGCCCGGTCATGGCGGCGGCGAACTTCGTCGGGCCGGTCGCCCTCGTGGTCATGGGGTTCTTCCCGACGGTCCCGGTCGCGGTCGTGTGCTTCGCGGTGTCGTTCGGCTCGACGTCGGTGTGGAACGTCCTGGTCATGTCGCTGCGGCAGGCAGCGATCCCGGGGCACCTGCTGGGCCGGGTCCACGGCACGTGGCGCACGCTGCTGTGGGGGACCATGCCGCTCGGCTCGCTGCTGGGCGGGCTGCTCGCACGCGTCGACCTCACGACGCCGCTGCTCGTCGCGGGCGGGCTCACTGTCGTCGTCGCGGCCGTCGGCTACCGGTTCCTGCACGGCCTGCCCAACCCGGAGGACGTCGCAGAGCACGCGCTGCCCACGCGGTGAGGCTCCGTCGCCGCCTGCCCACTCCGTGAGACCTCCCCCACAGAGCATAGGTAAACCTCACCTCACTGTTGTATCGTTCCTGACGCGACGTCATGACGATGTGTCACGACACACCGCCGACCCGGCGCCGACCTCCTGGCGCACGTGCCGACGTCGTGCACGTGACACGACGAAACCGCAGGAGCCCGCTGAGATGACCGCCGAGACCCTTCCCCCCGTGGATGCCGCACCCGCGTCCCTGTCGCTGCGCCTGCGCGAGGGCACCCGCCCCGAGCACGAGCAGGCCGAGACCACGGGCTTCGTCGAGAAGCTCATGGGCGGCGAGCTCGACGTCGCCGCGTACACCGACCTCGCCGCGCAGCAGTACGCGATCTACGGCGCGCTCGAGCAAGCCAGCGCCCAGATCCGCGACGACGCCCAGGGCGCGACCCTCGTGTTCGACGAGCTGACCCGCACACCCTCGATCGAGAAGGACCTCGCGTTCCTCGTCGGCCCCGACTGGGCCACCGAGATCCGCATCCTGCCCGCGACCGAGGCCTACGTGGCCCGCCTCCTCCAGGTCGGCACGTCGCTGTCCGCCTACGCGGCGCACGCCTACACGCGCTACCTCGGCGACCTGTCGGGCGGCCAGATCATCAAGCGCATGATGGAGCGCCACTACGGACTCGGCCCCGACGGCCTGGCGTTCTACACGTTCGACGAGATCCCCAAGGCCAAGCCCTTCAAGGACGTCTACCGCGAGCGCCTCGACGCCCTCGACCTCACGGACGAGCAGATCGCCGAGACGGTCGAGGAGGCCAAGCTGGCGTTCCGCCTCAACAGCGCACTGTTCGCGGAGCTCGGCGCGGTCCACTGCTGACTGCGCACTGAGCAGCACCGGGCACCACCGAGCGCTGCTGCCGCTTCACCCCCCGGCCCCTCGGCCCTCGCGGTTGCCGAGCATGCGGTGGGCGTCGGCCGAGCATGCGGTTGTGGTCGAGATTCCCAGGATTCTCGACCACAACCGCATGTTCGGCACCGGGGGCGGCCGCGCCCGACGTCTCCAAGATCACAGAAGATCCTGGGGACCGGCATGCCTCCTGACGGGCTGCGTAGGTTAGCCTCAACTTACCCGAAGCCGCCCTCTCGCGTGGGCGGCCGACCTCTGCTGGAGCCCTGTGATGTCGCACCCTGCCCGCGTCCCGTCCCCCGAGCAGCGACGCCGTCCGCTGACGCGTGGCCTGCGCCGCTCGTCCGTCGCCGGTGTCGCGACGCTCGCCGCGGTGCTGCTCGCCGCAGGCTGCGCGCCGCTCCCGTACGAGGCACCGACACCGACGTCCGCACCCACCACCGACTCCGCGCCCGCCGAGGCCGAGGCCGAGGCCGAGGCGGTCACCCTCGACGCGTGCGTGGCCCTCGAGACGGGCGAGCGCCCCGCCGTGGACCCCGCGACGTTCCCGACCGGCCCCACGACCGCGACGTTCGCCGACAACGTGATCGACCCGATCACCACGGCGCCCGCCCCGACGCTGCCCGTGACGGTCCAGTCGCACGACGGCCGCCAGGTCACCGTCACCGACGCCTCCCGGATCATCGCCGTGGACCTGTACGGCACGCTCGGCGAGATCGTCTACAGCCTGGGGCTCGGCGACAACGTCGTCGGTCGCGACCTGCCGACCGGCTTCCCCGAGGCCGCCGACGTCCCCGTGGTCACGGGCGCCGGGCACGCCCTCAACATCGAGACCATCCTCGGCCTGAACCCGAGCGTCATCCTCACGGACGCCACGCTCCTCACGGACACCGCCCGCACCCAGCTCGAGTCCTCGGGCATCCCCGTCGTCTACTTCGACGAGGCCCGCACGCTCGACGGCATCGACGACCGCATCGTCGCGGTCGCGACCACGCTCGGCGTCCCCGAGGCCGGCGCGGCGCTCGTCGCACGCACCGACCAGCAGGTCTGCGCGGCCCTCGCGGGCGTCCCGGCGGACACGGGCAACCCGCTCGTCGCGTTCCTGTACCTGCGTGGTTCCAACATCAAGATGCTGTTCGGCCCGGGCTCGGGCGCCGACGACCTGGTCCGCGAGATCGGCGGCCAGGACGCCGGCACCGCGATCGGCCTCACCCAGCAGTACGCCCCCGTGACGAGCGAGGCCATCATCTCCGCGGCCCCGGCCGCGTACCTCGTCATGACCGACGGCCTCGAGTCGAGCGGCGGCCTCGACGCCATGATGGCGATCCCGGGCCTCGCCCAGACCCCTGCGGGCCAGAACCAGCGCGTGATCGACATGGACGGCAGCCGCCTCCTGACGTTCGGCCCCCGCACGGGCGAGACCATCGCGTCGCTCGTCGAGGCGTTCTACGGCGTGCCCGCACCGGACCTGAGCACGGTCGGCTCGGCCGCCGCCGCGGCGGACGCAGGGTCGACCACCCCGTGACGCAAGGCACCCGCCCCGCCGGCCCGACGACGTCACGCACCACCGCGGGCTCCCTCACCACCGAGCAGCGCACCCCGCCCGCGACGAGCACCACCGGCGGCGCGCCGGACGGACCGGTGAGCGGCGCCGTCGGGCCGGGTGCCGCGGGTGCCGCCGGTGCGCAGGACGCGCTCCCCGGCGCAGGGAGGTCGCGGCGACGTGCCGCGACCTGGCTCATGATCGGGCTGGGCGTCGCGCTGGTCGTGCTCACGGTGCTGTCCGGCATGACCGGGCAGGTGCCCGTGTCCCCGTCGGAGGTCCTCGGCTCGCTCATGCACCACATGGGCCTGAACATCGGCCCCATGCCCTCGCACCCGCAGGGCGAGAACACGCTGTGGGTCGTGCGCTTCCCGCGCGTGGTCCTCGCGATCCTGGTCGGGGCCGCGCTCGCGTGCTCGGGCGCGCTCATGCAGGGCGTGTTCGGCAACCCGCTCGCCGAGCCCGGCGTGATCGGGGTCTCGGCGGGCGCGGCCGTGGGTGCGTGTGCCGTCATCGTCACCGCGGGCTCGCTCGTGTCGGGGACCTGGGTCGCCGCCGCGGCCTTCCTGGGCGGACTGATCACGACGTTCCTCGTCTACGCGCTCTCCCGCTCAGGAGGCCGGACCGAGGTCGTGACGCTCGTGCTCACGGGCATCGCGGTCAACGCGTTCGCGGGCGGGCTGCTCGCGTTCTTCACGTTCGTCGCCGACCCCGCCGCGCGCGAGCAGATCGTGTTCTGGCAGCTCGGCTCCCTCGGTGGGGCCACGTGGGGGTCGGTCGCGGTCGTCGCACCCATCGCGGTCGTCGGCGTGACCGGCGCGATGCTGCTGCGCCGCCAGATGGACCTCCTGTCCCTCGGCGAGCGCGCCGCGCACCACCTGGGCGTGGACGTCGAGCGGCTGCGCCAGATCGTCATCGTCCTCGTCGCGCTGCTCGTCTCCGCGGGCGTGGCGTTCACGGGGATCATCGCGTTCGTCGGGCTCGTCGTGCCGCACCTGGTCCGCATGGTCTGCGGGCCGAGCCACCGCTGGCTCATCCCGGCCTCGACGCTCGGCGGCGCCGTGGTGCTGCTCCTCGCGGACCTGGTCTCACGCTCGCTCGTCGCGAACGTCGAGCTGCCGCTCGGCATGATCACCTCGCTCGTGGGCGGGCCGTTCTTCTTCTACCTGCTGCGCCGCACGCGCTCGCGGCAAGGAGGCTGGGCATGAGCCGCACGCTGGTCGAGCTCGACTCTCGGCACGAGGGCAGCAGCTTCCTGTCGTCGCTGCGGACCGCGGTCACGGGGCGGCGACGCTCCTCACGGCTGCCCTCTGTCGCGGTGGCCGGCGACGTCGTGACCGAGGCGCGCGACGCGACGCTCTCGCTCGACGGGACGCCCGTGCTGCGCGACGTGTCCGTCCAGGTGCGCGCGGGCGAGGTCCGCGCGCTGCTCGGCCCCAACGGCGCGGGCAAGTCCTCGCTGCTCGGGGCGCTCACGGGCGACCTGCCGCTCGACGGCGGGGCGGTGCTGGTCGACGGCGCACCCCTGCGGTCCTGGACACCGACCGAGCTCGCGATGCGCCGGGCCGTGCTCATGCAGCAGATCCACCTCAGCTTCCCGTTCACGTCGCTCGACGTGGTCCAGATGGGTCGCGCGCCCTGGCGCGGGACGCCCCTGGAGGAGCTCGACGACGAGGTCGTGGCCGAGTCCCTCGCCGCGACCGACGTGTCGCACCTCGCGGGCCGGCACTTCCCGTCGCTGTCCGGGGGCGAGAAGGCGCGCGTCGCGCTCGCCCGCGTCCTGGCCCAGCGGACCGGGCTGCTCATGCTCGACGAGCCGACCGCCGCGCTCGACCTCAAGCACCAGGAGCTCGTGCTGCAGATCGCGCGCCGACACGCGGCGGCCGGTGGCGCCGTGGTCGTGGTCGTGCACGACCTGGGCCTCGCGTCGGCCTACGCGGACCAGGTCACCCTGCTGTCCGGCGGGCGCGTCGTGGCAGACGGCTCTCCTCGCGAGGTCCTGACGGCCGAGCTGCTGAGCGAGGTGTACGACTACCCGGTCGAGGTGGTCGAGCACCCCGACGGCGGTGCGCCGATCATCCTGCCGACGCGGTCTCTGACGTCCTGAGGCCGAGGTAGAACGTGCCGCGCGAGATAGAACTCCCCGGGTTCTACCTCGCGCAGCACGTTCTACCTCGGTGCCTACAGGTTCCGCTCCGCGTACACCGCCAGGGCGTCGCGAACCAGGCGCGCACCCTCCTCGCCGCCGTAGTTCGCCGCGAACCGCTCGTCGGCCACGTACATCTCACCCAGCCCGACGACGTACTCCTTGACCGGCGCCCCACCGTGGCCCGGGGTGCCCGGGATGCTGCTCAGCCACTCGACGTGGCGCTGCGCGAGCGCCTGCGCCTCGTCGCTGTCCGGGGTGACGCCCGCCTGCGCGGCGGCCGTCCAGTCCGCCGCGAGCTGCCGGGTCCGTTCCTGGTAGGCCGTCTTGTCCTGCGCGGAGAGCCCGCGCCACCAGGTGTCGCCCGTCCGGTAGGCCTCGGCCCCCCACCGCTCGGTGACCTCTGCCTCGTGCTTCGTGTGGTCGAACCCGTCGAACATGTCGTCCGCCATGAGTCGCCCACCTCCTTCCATGGTCGTGATCGTGCGCTCGACCGACGCGATCTGTCGCGCCAGCCGCTGCTGCTCGGCCCGGAGGGCGTCCAGGTGGGTACGCAGAGCCCGCGCCTGCACGGCAGGGCTCTCCTCGTCGTCCCGCCCCAGGATCTCGGCGACGGCCGGGAGGCTCACGCCGAGGTCCCGCAGGAGGAGGATCCGCTGGAGGCGGACGAGCGCAGGCCCGTCGTAGTACCGGTAGCCGTTGTGCCCGACCCTGCTGGGCGCGAGCAGCCCGACGTCGTCGTAGTGACGCAGCGTGCGGCTCGTGGTCCCGGCGAGGCGGGCGATCTCCTGGATGGACCAGTCGGTCGCGGTCCCCGGTGTGCGTGCGGTCATGCGCTCTCCTCCTTTCCTGGGTGCTGGACGCCTCGGGTGAGGCAGCACGATCGACCCTAGAAGTTGACGTTACGTCAAGGTCAACCCCGTTCCCGACGGCGTCACTCCCCTCGCAGGACCCGTGCCAGCTCGTCGGTGGTCGTCACGACCCGGAGGGCGCCCGCCTCCTCGAGCTCGCCCGGCACCGCATAGCCCCACGAGACGCCGAGGCACCCGATGCCGTGCGCGGCGGCCCCGAGCACGTCGTGCTCCCGGTCGCCGACCATGACGGTCTCCTCGCGCGCCGCTGCACCGGCAGGTGACTCGGCCAGCGATGCGAGCGCGTGCTCGATCACGTCGGCCTTGGTGCCGCGCGAACCGTCGAGGGTCGCGCCGTAGACGCCCTCGACCAGGTCGTCGATCCCGAAGTGCGCGGTGATGCGGCGCGCGTAGACCTCGGGCTTGGACGTCGCGACCACGAGCCGGACGCCTGCGTCGCGCACCGCCGTCAGGCCCTCGAGGATGCCGGGGTAGAGCGAGTTCTCCATCATGCGCCCGGCGGCGTAGACGTCGCGGTACGCCGCGACCGCCTCGGGGACGCTGTGCGCCGGGACGCCGTGCAGCGCGAACGTCTCGGCGAGCGGGGGCCCGACGAACAGGCGCAGGGCCTCGTCGGTCGGCGGCTCGATGTCGAGGGTCGCGTAGGCGTGGCGGACCGAGGACAGGATGCCGGGGGCCGAGTCGGTCAGGGTGCCGTCGAGGTCGAGGAGGGCCAGTCGGTAGGGAGGGTTCACGGTGGTCACGGGACGATTCTCCCGCGGCCCTCTACCTCGACGGGTCGCTCGGCCCAGCCTGTCCGCCCCGACGCCTCGCGACCACCCACCCGGCGACGAAGCCGAGCACCAGCAGCCCGACGCCGACCGCGACCATCCCGAGGGTCTGCGCCCACGGCCTCGGCGGCGCGAACGTCTCGCCCGACAGCGGCGCGTAGGCGAACCACCCGAACGAGGTCCACCAGTAGGGCCGCGACGCGAGCCACGCCCCCACGCCCACGAGGAGCACCCCGCCCGCGAGCCCGAGCACGGCGCCACGGCTGCGGGGACGAGGACGGGGGGCGGGGGCGGGTGCGGGCGGCGTCATGCCGCACATCCTGGCGTGGCCACCGCGCGGTCGCAACGCCCCGCGCCGACCTCTATCTCGGGCCTGCGTGTGCGCGGCGTCGCGGTGATCATCGCGTCAGTCAAGCACGCGTCACTCCCCGACGAGCCCCCGCACCACGCGGTACGACAGGTGCGTGACGAGGTGGTTGCTGCTCACCGGCCCGGGCTCGACGCGCAGGCCTCCCAGGCCCTCGAGCAACCGCTCGCCGGCCCCCAGGAGCACAGGGGCGACGTGCAGCCCGAACTCGTCGACGAGCCCCGCGGCGAGGTACGCCCGCATGGTCGAGGCGCCGCCCGCGATCCCGACGTGCCCGTCCCGCGACGCGGCGAGCGCCTGCGACAGCGCGGACTCGATCCCGTCGGTCACGAAGAAGAACGTCGTCCCGCCCTCCATGACGAGGGGGTCGCGCGGGTGGTGCGTGAGCACGAACACGGGTGCGTGGTACGGCGGCTCGTCGCCCCACCAGCCCCGCCACGACTCGTCCCACGGGCCGCGTCCGGGCGCGAACATGTTGCGCCCCATGACGAACGCGGTGGGGGCCGCGACGGACTCGAGCGCGGCCGTGTTGGCCTCGGGCTCCTCGAACATCCACCGGTGGAGCTGCTCACCGCCCTCGCCGAGCGGGTTCTCGAGGGACTGGTGCGGTCCCGCGACGAACCCGTCGAGGGACAGCCCGACGTCGAACGTGACCCTGCCCACGGCGCTCACACCGACTTCCTGGTCCGACGGATGCCGACCCACAGACCGACGGCGCACGTGACCGCGGCCGCGACGACGCCCCACAGGACCGTGGTGCTCGCGAACGTCCCGCCGAACAGCTCGCGCTCGGCGTCGACCATGTAGGTCAGCGGGTTGAACTTCGCGGCGGTCTGCATCCACGACGGCCCGGCCTCGAGCGGGAGCATCATGCCGGACAGGATGAGCAGCGGGAACAGGAGCGACTGCTGGACGCCCCAGAACAGCCACTCGCGGTTCTTCGCGGCGAGCGCGAGCGCGCAGGACAGGGCCCCGACGCCGACCCCGAACAGCCCCAGGAGGGCGAGCCCCGCGAGCGCGTGCAGCGGGTAGAACGTGAACCCGAACGGGATGCACACGAGCGCGATGAGCAGGCCCTGGACCACGAGCGGCGCGAACTCCTTGAGCGCGCGGCCCACGAGGATCGCGGACCGGTCGAGCGGGGTCGCGAGGACGCGCTCGTAGGAGCCGGTCATCATCTCGTAGAGCAGGTTGGAGCCCGTCATGGAGGTCCCGAACAGGGAGATCATGACGATCACGCCGGGCACGAACCACTGGAGGGTCGCGGCCGTGGACCCGCCGGGTCCGCCCATGCCGCCGCCCACGGCGCCGGTCAGCAGCGGCCCGAACAGCCCCAGGAAGATCAGGGGCTGGAGCAGCGAGAAGATCAGGGTGAAGGGGTCGCGCAGGACCAGGAGGATCTCGCGCGTGAAGACCGCCCAGGTGTCGCCGAGGAACTTCGCGGCCCCCGAGCGCCCGACGTCGGAGCGCCGGTCGGTCGCCTGCCTCGCCGTGGCCTGTGGTGCGGTCCGGGTGTCGAGCCCGGGGTGCGTCAGGCTGCGCTGCCCGGTGGCCTGCCCGGTGCCCTGCCCGACCTCGGGCTCGGCCCCCTGGCCGGGGTTCGTCTGCTCGTCCATCACGCCGCCTCCTCGCGCAGGCTCCGACCGGTCAGGTTGAGGAACACGTCGTCGAGGCTCGCCTGCTTGAGCCCGGCCGACCGGACCGAGAGGCCCGCGACCCGCAGGGACTCGATCGCCTCGGGCAGGCGGTCCGCGCCGTGCGTCGTGGACAGGGTCACCGTGACGTCTCCCCCGGCCCCGACGGTCGCCTGCAGCCTCCCGTCCTCGGTACGTTCGGCACCGTCGCCTGCCCCGCCCTCGCCCACGACCGGGGCGAGGGCTGCGCGGACGCGCGTGACGTCGTCGGGCACCTCGCCCTGGGAGCCGGGCGTGCCGGCGACGACGAGCGTCACGACGTCGTCGGCGTGGTCGCGCTTGAGCGTGGCGGGCGGGGCGTCGGCGACGATCGTGCCGTGGTCGATGACGACGACGCGCTCGGCCATGGAGTCGGCCTCGTCGAGGTAGTGCGTGGTGAGGACGATCGTCATGCCGTACCGCTCACGCAGGACGCCGATGTGCTCCCACAGGTTCGCGCGGCTGTGCGGGTCGAGGCCCGTGGTGGGCTCGTCGAGGAACAGCAGCGGCGGGTGGTTCATGAGGCCGAGCGCGACGTCGAGGCGGCGACGCTGACCGCCCGACAGGCTCTGGACCGTGCGCTTGCCGAGGCCGTCGAGCTCGAGCGCCTCGAGGAGGTCCGCGGCCCGGCGCTGGTACTCCGAGGCCGCCAGGCCGTAGAAACGGCCCTGGTTGTGGAGCTCGTCGGCGACGCGGTAGGAGAACCCTCCCCCGTTGCCCTGGCCGATGTACCCGATGCGCGACCTGACCTCGGCGGGCTGGGTGCGGATGTCGAAGCCCGCGACCTCGGCCCGGCCCGACGTGGGTTCGAGGAGGCTCGTGAGCATGCGCAGCGTCGTGGACTTGCCGGCGCCGTTGGGGCCGAGGAACGCGACGAGCTCGCCCTCACGGACGTCGACGTCGATGCCCTTGACCGCCTCGACCACCTCCTTCTTGCGATGGAAGGTCTTGGTCAGCCCTTCGGTGTGGATCATGGCTCACGCCTCTCGCGTACGGTGTACTGGAATAGGTTTTCACGCTAGCATACGGTGTACGGGAATTGAAGGGTCCCCGGCACAGCGCGAAAGTGGGAGGATCAGGCACCATGGCCAGCAACACCGTCGCCCCGGTCCCCTCCGACGGGGTGGACTCCGCGCGGACCCAGGACTCATCGGCGGACGCGCCGCTCGACGTCTCGCTCGGCACCCCCGAGGACGACGCACCCGAGGACGACACCGCCCCGGACCCCACCGACCAGGTCCCCCGACCCGCCGACGTGACCCGGCGCCTCGCACTCCTGTGGGACCCGCCCGCTCCGCCGACCCGCGGCCGCAAGGCACGCCTGACGCTCGACGAGGTCGTGACCGCCGGGATCGCCGTCGCGCAGGAGGTCGGCCTCGACGCCCTCTCGATGCGCCGCGTCGCCGCCCGCCTGGGCATGGGCGCGATGTCCCTCTACACGTACGTCCCCGGGCGCACCGAGCTCGTCGACCTCATGATCGACCGGGCGTTCGCCGAGCTCGACCTCCCTGCGGCCGACGCCCCCTGGCGCGACGGGCTCTCGCGGTACGCGCGCGAGGTCTGGCACCTGTACCAGCGCCACCCCTGGATCCTCCAGACCAACATGTGGCGCCTGCCCCTCGCGCCGCACGTGCTCGACGCCCAGGAGGCCGGGCTGCGGACGCTCGTCGACACCGGCCTGTCCGCGGAGCGGGTCGTCGAGATCCTGGGGCTGGTCGACGCGTTCGTGCGCGGGCTCGCGCGTGCAGCCGTCGCCGAGTCCGTCGAGAACGACGCGAGCGGCATGAGCAGCGACGAGTACTGGACGTCGATGAGCAGCTTCTGGGCCGACTGGTTCGACGTCGAGCGGTACCCCGTCATGACGCGCATCTGGGAGGAGGGCGGGTTCCACGCGCCGAGCGACCCGTTCGACGCGTCGCTCGACCGGCTGCTCGACGGCGTCGAGATGACGATCGACCGGGCCTGACCCGGGTGCCGAGAACGAGGTTGAGGTCGTCCTGGCGCCCGTAGCGACCTCTACCCCGTTCTCGACCGCAGGGAACCTCGTGGTCGGCGGGCCAGCCTTTCGACGGGTCCGCCGCGCGCCCGCCGCACCCGCGCGCTACGTTCCGAGGACGAGGTCTGCGACGCCCCACGGACCCGCTGCGGGGCCGGCCGCGCGAGGACGGTGGATCCCATGACCGAGCAGGACGAGACGCTCACCGGACGCACCACCAAGATCGCCCGACGCCTGTGGGGCCTCGCCTACCTGCGCGGAGCCCTGTTCCTCGTGATCGGCGTCGTGCTGTTCGTCGCGCCGGACCGCGGCATCCAGTGGCTCACGTGGCTCGTCGCGGCGATGGCCGTCCTCCAGGGGATCCTCTTCCTGGTCGAGGCCGGGCGGCAGCGCAAGGACGGCGAGGGCGCGGTGTGGCGCTGGGTCGTGGGCGGCCTGAGCATCGTCGTGGGTCTCGTCCTCGCGTTCTGGCCGTCGGCGAGCGTGACGCTCGTGCTGCGGCTCGTCGGGGTCTGGGCGCTCGTCGCGGGGGTGATCGGCCTGGTCGGGGCGCTGCGCGCTCGCCGCACGCGCGAGCCCGGCTGGGACTGGGAGCTCGCGACGGCCGCGCTGTGGGTCGTGTTCGGCGTCCTGGTGCTCGTGAGCCCCGTGACCGGGCTGCAGACCATCACGGTGCTGCTGGGCCTGTACCTGGTCGTCACGGGCGTCGTGATCCTGGTGGCCGCGTTTGCGCAGAGCACGGCTGCGAAGGACGCCAAGGCGGCCCTCGCGGGGCCGACCCCTGCGGGCTAGCGGTCGAGCCCGTTGGTGGGTGAGCGGTCGAGCACGGGGTCGAGGTCGGGATCGGCGACAGAACGACCTCGACCCCGTGCTCGGCACGTCGGTCCTACCAGGCGTCCAGGTGCCGGTGCTCGTGGCCGGGCGGCGGCTGGTAGTCGGCGTGCGGCTCGGGCTGGAGGTAGGTGCGCGCGAACGCGAGCGACGCCGCGAGGTCCTCGTAGCGTTCTGCGGCAGTGCGGGCGCGCCGGGTCGCGATCTCGACGACGACGTCCCCCTCCCAGCCGCGGCGCACGAGCTCGCCGAGCACCTTGTCGCACGGCTGGGTGCCCCGCCCGGGGACCATGTGCTCGTCCTTCATGGAGTCGGTGCCGTCGGCGAGGTGGACGTGGGCCAGCCGGTCACCGAACACGTCGAGCAGGTCGAGACTGTTCTGCCGGGCGACGGCCGCGTGCGAGAGGTCGAGCGTCACGGCGTCGTAGGGGTGGTCGGTCGGGTCCCAGCCGGGCAGGTAGGCCTGGACCTCGCGCTTGCGCCCTCGCCACGGGTACATGTTCTCGACCGCGACCGTGACACCGGTGGCGGCGTTGAGCTCGCGCACGTGGTCGGCAAAGCCGCGCGCGTACAGGCCCTGCCAGCGGAACGGCGGGTGCACGACGACGGTCTGCGCCCCGAGCTCGAGCGCCAGGTCGACGGTCTGCTCGAGCTTGGGTCCGGGCAACCGTCCCCACACGCGCTGGCTCACGAGGAGCGTCGGGGCGTGGACGCTGCGGATGGGGATGCCGACGTCGGCCGAGAGCTTGCCGAGCGCCTTCGCGTCCTGCGTGGTCGTGTCCGACCAGACCATGACCTCCATGCCGTCGTAGCCCAGGTGGGCTGCTGCCTCGAAGGCGAACGGCGCCTTGCGCGGGTAGACGCTGGCGCTGGACAGGGTGACCTTGATCCGGGGCTCCTCTCCCCTGCCTGCTTCACCCCCTCTGGCCTCGCCCTGGGCGGGCGGCTGGGCGTCGGGCGTCGTCGCTTCACGCATGTCCGACACCCTAGACCCAGCGGGTGAGCGGTGTTCACAGGGGCGTCCTGGGCGCCGCTCGAACTCTGGCAGGATGCTGCTCGACCGAACCTCCCGGAGCACTGGAGTGCGCATGGACCGTCCCGACGCCGTCTCGTCCTCGACCGTCGGTACGACGCGTCCGGGCTTCGGCCCGGGCGACGACGTCGTCCTCTCGACCGAGACCGACGACGCGCGCGCGCTCGCCGCCCTCGAGTCGCTCGTGGCGTACCTGGAGCAGGACTCGGCCTGAGCGGGCGGGTCGGGCCGGGCTCCGGCCGCCGCCGTCGTCCGCCTCCGCTACAGTGGACTGGTCTATACCACTTCCAGGAGGAGCACGTCATGGAACGAACCGTCACCGTCGCCATCGCCGAGGGACTCCACGCACGCCCCGCGGCGCTGTTCGTGGCCGAGGCGGGCAAGCAGCCCGTCGCCGTGACCCTCACCAAGGAAGGCGCCGAGACCGTCGACGCCGCGAGCATCCTCGGCGTCATGACGCTCGGCGCGGCAGCAGGCGACCAGGTCGTGCTCGCGACCGAGACCGACGGCGCGGAGGCCGAGGCGGCCCTCGACGCCCTCGCCGAGTTCCTCGGGCGCGAGACGGTCTGACCTTCTCGTCCCGGCGCCGTCGCCGGGCCCACGCACGACAGCACTCAGCCCGTGGCCCCTCGTCCGAGGGGGCACGGGCTGAGTGCTGAGTGGCGGACGGTGAGGCAGCACCGCCGCAGGGCTACAGCCCCAGCTCCTCCAGCACGGGCAGCTGCGCACGGACCGCGTCGCGGGCGGCCGACGCGGTCGGCGAGGCCACCGCGATCTTCGCGAGCGCCGCGCACTGCTCGGAGGTCGTCGCCGCGAGGACGGCCGCGACGTCGCCGAGCGCGCGCGGCGTCATCGACAACGACGTGACCCCGAGGCCCACGAGGACCGGCGCCAGGGCCGGGTCGGCCGCAGCCTCCCCGCAGACGCCGACCGGGCGGCCGTGCTCGGCCCCGCCCGCGCACGCGGCACCGACGAGCGAGAGCACCGCGGGCTGCCACGGCGTCGAGAGCGCGGCGAGGTCCGCCGTCTCCCGGTCCGCGGCCATCGTGTACTGGGTCAGGTCGTTCGTGCCGATGCTCGCGAAGTCGACCTGCTCCAGGACCCAGCGCGACTGGATGGCCGCGGCGGGGACCTCGATCATGACGCCCGCGGTCGCCAGACCCCGCTCACGGCAGGCTGCCGCGAACTCCTGGGCCTCGTCCGGGGTCGCGACCATGGGGGCCATGACCCACACGTCGGCCTCCTCGGCGGCAGCGGCCTGGGCGATCGCGTCGAGCTGGCGCGCCAGGACCTCGGGGTGGCGCACCGCGGGGCGCAGCCCACGGACGCCGAGCGCGGGGTTGGGCTCGTCGTCGGCCGTGACGAACGGCAGGGGCTTGTCGGCGCCCGCGTCGAGCGTGCGGACGACGACCTTGCGGCCCCCGAACGCGCTCAGCACGGCCCGGTACGCCGCGACCTGCTCGTCGACACCGGGCTCCTCGGTGCGTCCCAGGAAGCAGAACTCGGTCCGGAACAGACCGACCCCCTCCGCGCCTGCGGCCACCGCGGCCTCGGCCCCGGCCGGGTCCGCGACGTTGGCGAGGAGCTGGACCCGCACGCCGTCGGCCGTCCTGCCCTGGCCGTCGAACGCACGCGGACCGCGCGGGCGGTCGAGCACACGGGCGACGTCCTCGGGCGACGGATCGCGCTCGACCGTGCCCTGCGAACCGTCGACCAGCACGGTCTCGCCGTCCGCGAGCTCGGTGGCTCGGGGCGCCGCGACGACAGCCGGGATCCCGAGCGAGCGGGCCAGGATCGCGGTGTGCGACGTGGGGCCTCCTCCGCTCGTGACGATCGCGAGGACCCGCGCGGGGTCGAGCGTCGCGGTGTCGGCGGGCGCGAGGTCGGTCGCGACGAGCACGAACGGGTGGTCGAGGTCCGGGACACCCGGCGCCCGGCGGCCCGTGAGAGCCGCGACGATGCGCTCGCGCACGTCACGGACGTCGTGCGCGCGCTCGGCCATCATGCCGCCGAGCGACTCGAGGCGGGCCGCGAGATCACCGGCCGCCTCCCACACGGCCCGCTCGGGGACGGTCCGCTCGTCGCGGACCTTGCGGGCGGACTCCTTGGACAGCGTGGTGTCGGCGGCCATGGCGGCCGTGACCGTGAGGACCTCGACGGCGGTGCCGGTCGCCCTCGCGGCGCGTGCCGCGAGGTCCGCCTGGACGCTGCGGACCGCGTCGTCGATCGCGGCGACCGCCGCCTCGACGTCCGCGTCCGGCCCGAGAGTCGCCGCGGCGGGCTCGGGCACGGGGGCCGGCATCGTCACGACGACACCGGCCCCCCGCCCGGGGCTGACGCCCACACCGTCGAGGACGGAGGTCACCTGCCGCCTCCGCCGTCGGCCTTCGCCCCGGAGCCTCGGGCATCGAGCTCCGCGGGAGACAGGTCGGCCTCGGCCGCCTTCTTCTCCTCGGCGACCAGGACCGGGTCTGCGGTCGGGTCGGCGCCCACGGCCGAGTCGTCGTCCTCGCGGCCCGGCGTGCGCAGGTTCCACTTGGTGATGACCCACCGGAACAGGAAGTAGTAGATCACCGCGTACCCGAGGCCGATCACGATGATCCACAGGGGCATCGTCGCGATGCGGAAGTTCAGGATGTAGTCGATCGCACCGGCCGAGAACCCGAAGCCGGACTTGATCCCCAGGGCGTTGACAAGGGCGAGCGAGGTGCCCGTGAGGACGGCGTGGATCGCGTACAGCGGGTAGGCGACGTACACGAACGCGAACTCGAGGGGCTCAGTCACGCCGGTGACGAACGCGACGAGCGCGGCCGAGCCCATGATGCCGCCGATGAGCTTGCGGTTCTTGGGCTTCGACGTGTGGATGATCGCGAGCGCGGCCGCCGGGAGGGCGAACATGAAGATCGGGAAGAAGCCCGTCATGAAGGTGCCGGCCGTGGGGTCGCCGTGCAGGAAGCGCGCGATGTCGCCGTGCCAGACGGCGCCGCTCGCGTCGGTGTAGCTGCCGAACTGGAACCAGGGCAGCGAGTTGAGCAGGTGGTGCAGGCCGATCGGGACGAGCAGGCGGTTGGCCGTGCCGTAGACGAAGGCCCCGAGGACCGTGGAGCCTGTGACCCAGTCACCGATGGCCGTGAAGCCCGCGTCGAACCAGGGGTAGATGAGCGCGCCGATCACGGCGATGATGACTGCGGCACCCGCGGTGACGATCGGCACGAAGCGGCGGCCACCGAAGAAGGCCAGGTAGGGCGGCAGCTTGATGCGGCTGTACTTCTGGAACATGATCGCGGCGGTCAGACCGATGACGATGCCGCCGAGGACGCCGTAGTTGATGAGCTTCTGCTCCGGCCCGCCCGTGATGGCCGCCGTGACCAGGTCGAGGAAGTTCCCGTCCTGCGCCGCGGTGATGGCGTCGGGGTCGGCCCCGGCCAGCCATGCGGCCGGGGTGTCGGGCTTGCCGAGCACGTACGGCGAGAGCGCGTCGCTCACGCCCTTGAAGACCAGGTACCCGATGACGGCGGCCAGGCCGGTCGAGCCGTCGGCCTTCTTGGCGTAGCCGACCGCGACACCGACCGCGAAGAGCAGCGCGAGGTTCGCGAACAGCGCGTTGCCGGCGGACGCGAACACGTCGGCGACGGGCTGCAGCCAGGGGAAGGTGCCCGCGGCGCCGTCGGCACCGAGCATGTCGGCCTGACCGAGGCGCAGCAGCAGTGCTGCGGCGGGCAGGGAGGCGATGGGCAGCATGAGGGATCGACCGACCCTCTGCAGCTGGGCGAAGCCGGGAATCCCCTTCTTCACCTTGGGTGTTTCGGCCACGGACGTCATGTTCACTCCTCGTTGATCGGGTGCATCCGAGGCCGTCGGACCGCACCGCTTGAACTGGGAACTGCCTTGATCACGACGCCGGCCCGGACTCTGGAGCGCGTCGTTGCTGTAACCCGAGCCATCACCACCGTCTGTGGTGGGATAGTTGTCTGGACCACTTGCGGACAGAGTGGTCTAGACATCATGATGTGTCAAGCCCCGGCAACTCCGGGGCGACCGAGAGCGAGGAACACGTGGCAGCGACGACGCAGGCCAGAGCACCTAAAGGCGGGCACAAGCACCAGATCGTGCGCGCCTACCTCAGCGACCTGATCGCGAACGAGCTGACCATCGGCGACGCCGTCCCCTCCGAGCGCGTGCTCACCGAGAAGTTCGGCGTCTCCCGCATGACGGTCCGCCAGGCCCTCGAGTCCCTCGTGGCCGACGGCGTCCTCCAGCGAGAGCAGGGCCGCGGCACGTTCGTCGCCCCGCAGCACACCGACTTCGAGATGCGCCTGACGACGTTCGGCGAGGAAGCACGACGTCTCGGTCTGGTGCCCAGCACCCAGGTCATCGACAGCGACACCCTCGCCGCGGGCCGGGTCGTCGCCGAGGCCCTCGGCATCGCTCCCGAGGACCGCGTGCACTACGTCGAGCGCCTGCGCTTCGCGGACGGCACGCCCATGGCCGTCGAGCGCGCGTGGGTGCCTGTGACGCTCGCCCCCGACCTGCTCGACAACGGTGTCCCCGACAGCCTGTACGGCGCACTGCGCGAGCGCGGCCACTCCCCGACCTGGGGCGAGGACACGATCATGGCGGCCGAGGCCAGCGCGGCCGAGCAGACGATCCTCGCCATGACGAGCGTCCGGGCCGTCCTGCGCGCGCACCGCAAGACCTACTCGGACGACGGCGCCTGCATGTACTCCCAGATGTGCTACCGGGGCGACCGGTACTCGGTCGTCGTCCCGCTCCGCGAGGCGCGGCCCACGATCGTCCCCCGGCCCGCCCCCGCACCGGAGCTCGAGGCCGAGCCCACCTCCGGGTCCGGCACGGCCGAGACCGCATGACCCCCACGACCGGCGCGACCGACGCCGTACCCACGACCCACGCACCAGAGAGGATGCAACGATGACTGCAGCCGATGCAGCACGGGCCGCCGCGATACTCGCCGGCCTCGGCGGGGTGAGCAACATCGAGGAGATCGACCCCTGCACCACCCGACTGCGGTCGCTCGTCAAGGACCCCAGCCTCGTCGACGTGGCCGCCCTGCGCGCCGCCGGCGCCTTCGGGGTCATGACGACGGGACGAGTGGTCCAGGTCGTCGTCGGCCCCCAGGTCGACACGATCGCCTCGGACCTCGCAGACCTCATGTGACCCCGTGCCCGCTGTCCGCGGGCACCTCGACGTACGTCCGCACCAGCACACGAAGGAGCACGACATGAGCAAGGCAGAGCAGATCCTCAAGGGCCTCGGCGGGGATGCGAACATCCTCGACCTCGAACCCTGCATCACGCGTCTGCGCGTGGAGGTCGAGGACCCGAGCCTGGTCGACGAGAAGACCCTCACGGGCGCCGGGGCCATCGCGGTCGTCCGGACGGGCAACGCGATCCAGGTGATCGTCGGCCCCGAGGCCGACAACCTCGCCTCGGACATCGAGGACCTCCGTTGACCGCAGCGCCCCTGACCGTCCTCTCCCCGGTCACCGGGACCGTCGTCGCCCTGTCGGACGTCGACGACCCCGTGTTCTCCGCGGGACTCGTCGGTCCGGGTACCGCGATCGCTCCCGACCCCGCCGAGGGCGGCCTCGTGTCGGCCCCGGTCAGCGGGACGGTCGTCAAGGTCCACCCGCACGCGTTCGTCATCAAGCACGACAGCGGCCAGGCCGTGCTGGTGCACCTGGGCATCAACACGGTCCAGCTCGCGGGCGAGGGCTTCACGCTGCACGTCGCCCAGGGTGACGTGGTCCACCAGGGCACGACGCTGGTCACCTGGGACCCTGCCGCGATCGAGGAGGGTGGCCGCTCGGCCGTCTGCCCCGTCGTCGCGCTCGAGGGCAAGCCCGACGCCGTGACCCCGCTGGCCCCGGTCGGGACCTGGGTCGCGCGCGGCGAAGAGCTCCTGATCTGGGAGTGATGCTGGCGTCAGAACGAGCGTGACCTCGAGGTCACGCTCGTTCTGGCATGTCTGCGCCCGTGGCGCTGGACCGGCGGCCGAGCGGTCGCGCGCCTATAAATGGTGCGCGGTCCTTCCTTATGCCAGGCTCTGTGATCGACGCCACGTCCACAGGGGGCGAGCATGGTGTCACGATGCCTCGTGCATCACGACCCTTCAAGGAGAACGATGAAGTTCAAGAAGGCCATCGCCGTCATCGCCACGACCGCCGCACTGATGCTGGCAGCACCCACCGCCGCCAACGCCGCCGAGACCAAGACGTACACGAACACGGCCTCGAGCTGCCGTCTTCTCGTGGTCACCTGGGTCAACGCCGGGGGTGGCGGCCCGTTCAACTCGACCTATGCCGTCAACAGCGGCCAGTCCAAGACCTTCAGCACCGCGGGTCACATCCTGAGCCACAAGTGGACGCCGGGCTGCTTCTGACGTACTCATCCCCGGGGCCGGGCTTCGTCGCCGAAGCCCGGCCCTGGGCGTGTCCCCGTCCGATCTCAGCCTGTCCGACGGCGCGGGCTCACCCCCGGAGCGGGAGCGTCAGCACCCGATCGTCCGGGGAACCGTCCACGACCCGCACCGGCACGCCCCAGTCCTGCTGCGCGAGGTGGCAGGCAGGGAACACGTCGGGGTCGGGCGTCCCGTCGTCGAGCAGCGGCACGACGTCGCACGACGCGGCCTGGGCGGTCACGTGCAGCACGCCCTCGCCCACCGCAGGGTTCACGACGAGGGCTCGGACGAGGTCGGTCCCGGTCCCGGCGCCGTCGAGCAGCAGCTCGGGCGGCGTCGCGCTCACGGTCAGGCGCGTCGAGGGCCCGTACCGGTCGTCGAGCTTCTGCCCGGGTGCGGGCGAGAACGGCACGTCGAGCCGCAGTTCCCCGGCCACGACGTCGGTGACGGGTCGCTGCGTGCGGTGCGCGCCGCCGTCGAGCACCTCTCCCGCGAGCGTCGCCGGGAGCGCGACGCGCGTGATGCGGTGCGCGGCGGACTCCACGACGAGCAGGTCGACGCGCGCCCCCGCCTCGGTGGCCTCACCGGGAGCCCAGGGCTCCCCGTCCAGGAGCACGACGACGTCGCTCGGCTCCGCGAGGCCCGTCGCCAGGGTCGTCACCGTGGCCGGTGACGCGTCCACCCCGGTGTCCGCGGGGACGTAGCGACGGATCGCCCCGTTGTAGGTGTCGGCGACGACCACGCTGCCGTCGGGCAGCGTCGCGACCCCGAGGGGGTGCTGGAGCAGCGCCTGGTCGGCGGCCCCGTCGCGGTGCCCGAAGTCGAACAGCCCCTGCCCGACGGCGGTGCTCACCTCTCCCTGCGTCGTCCCGGCGACCGGGGTCACCACGCGCAGCGCCGACGTCTCCGAGTCCGCGACCCACACGCGCCGGTCCGGGCCGACGGCCAGCCCGGACGGCTGCGCGAACCAGGCGTCGACGAGCGGCCCGTCGAGCAGACCTTCGTTCATGGTGCCGCCGACGAGGTCGATCGATCCCTGCTCTCCGTCGAAGGCCCACAGCGAGTGGTTGCCCGCCATCGCGACGAGGAAGACCCCCATCTGCTCGACCCAGGCCACGTCCCAGGGCGAGGACAGCTTCTGCAGCACCGCGCTGCCCGCGTTCTCGATCGTCGCGGGCAGGCCCGCGGGCCTGGGCTGCTCCGGCGTGTTCGCGCCGACGAGGACCGTGAGTCGCGACCCGAACGGACCGTCGACCTCGGCTAGCGTCCCACCGACCGGCGCACCACCGTCAGCGGCCGCGAGCACGTTGTCGACCGCCCCCACCATGTACTGCTGGCCGTTCCCCGCGACCGTCGTCACCCGGCCGTCCGCGAGGCGCACGCCGCGCAGCGCGTGGTTGACGGTGTCCGCGACCAGGACGTCGTAGCCGAGGTGGGCGCGCAGCTCGGTCGGGACCAGGCAGAGCCCGTTGGGCTCGCTGAACCGCGCCACGTCCGGCCCGCCGTCGACGAGCCCGCGCTCGCCCGAGCCGATGCGCCGGACGAGCGTCTCGCCGTCGGGCCCGAGCTCGGCGAGCGAGTGGTGCCCCGCGTCCGCGACCAGGAGGTTGCCCCCGGGGAGCGCGATCGCCTTGGCGGGGAAGCGCAGCGTGCCCGACGTCGGGGCGGGAGGCACATAGACGTCGCCCGCCCCCGCGGCCACAGAACGCAGCGTGCCCTTGGCGCGGTGCTCGGTCACGAGCTCGTCGACGAGCGCGGCGAGCGCCGACGCGTGCCCCTCGCCCGCCATCTGCGCGACGACGTAGCCCTCGGGGTCGATCACGACGAGCGTCGGCCAGGCCCGCGCGGTGTACGCGGACCAGGTGACGAGCTCGGGGTCGTCGAGGACGGGGTGGCGCACCTCATAGCGCTCGACCGCGGCGGCGAGCGCGACCGGGTCTGCCTCGTGCTCGAACTTCGGCGAGTGGACGCCGATGATGACGAGGTCGTCGCGGCGCGCCTCCTCGAGCTCGCGCAGCTCGTCGAGGACGTGCAGGCAGTTGACGCAACAGAACGTCCAGAAGTCGAGGACGACGACCCGCCCGCGCAGGTCCGCGAGCGAGACGTCGCGGCCGCCGGTGTTGAGCCACCCCCGGCCGACGAGCTCGGAGGCGCGGACGCGGGGCAGGCGGGCGTGGGGGGTCGTGGAGGTCACCGGACCATTCTGCTCGCACACCGGGCAGCGCTCGACCTCGCCCTGTCGGCAGCGGCTACCCCCGTGCGAGCAGTACGAGCCCTAGCCCGATCGGTCGATCCGCCCCGTGACGCGCACGACGACCGCGACGCCGTCGACCTCCTGCGGTACGTCGCCCGTCGCGGCGGCGTCGACGACGTTGACCTGGAGGCACCAGGTGTCGGCGGCCTCTGACCGTGCCTTCGCAGCACCGGAACGCCCGGCCGCGTCCGCCCCCTCGTGCCTCAGGCCGATCCCCGTCACGCCGTCCTGGCCCGCGAGGGCCTGCTTGAGCGCGGCCTTGGCCTCGCGGGCCTGCTCGATGCTCGCCACCGGTACCACCCTCCGACCGTCCGCCGCGGGTCGAGGCGGGCTCAGCGCGCGAGCCGGGCGTCGAGCGCGGCGAGGACGGTGTCGATCGGGTTGACGTACGTCAGCCCGGTCCCATTCTCTCCCCCGGTCTCCGACCCGGCAAAGAGCAGCCCGAGCGCGACGCCGTCCGCGCGGTACACGAGCGACCCCGAGTCGCCGCCGCGCGAGAACGGTCCGGTACCGGTCGACTCGACCTCGATCTGGTCGTCGAAGCGCAAGGCGCCGAGGTCCTCGCCGTAGCCGACCACGACGTCGTCGAGCTCGATCGCGGTGACACGCCCCGCGGTGACGGCGGTCGTCCGGCCGATCTTGCCGACCGTCTCGCCGCCGAGCGCGACGGCCGTGGTCGTGATGAGGCCCACGGGGTAGTCGAGGTCGACGTCGGGGTCGTCGAGCAGAGCGACCGCGGCGTCGACCGTCGCGGTCCGCCCGCGCGCGAGGGGCACGGTCGCGGCGAGGGTGCCCACCTGGTCGGCGGGGGCGCGTCCGCCGTCGGCGGGCCCGGGCTGCACGACGGCGTCCCCCACCTGCGCGCGCGGCGAGCCCGCGAGCACGTGGTAGTTGGACAGGGCGTGCAACGTGTCCCCGACGAGGACGAACGCGCCGAGCGTGCCCGCCGTGACGTCGACGTGCGCGATCGAGACCCCGGGGCGCAACGGCCGCACCCGGCCGGTCTCCCCCGCCGCCAAGGCGGTCACGACCGGCGGACGCGGGCCGGTGCCCGTCGACCGGGAGAGCGCACGGATCCGCCCCGTCCGGCGGACGTCCACGACCGGGCCCGCCTCGGACGCGACGCGTCGGGCGATGCTGCGCACGGCCGGGACCCCCAGGCGGTAGCGGACCGCGATGCCGTACCCGCCGCCCTCGCGCGGCGCCAGCCCGAGCGCGAGCGTGGGAACCCACGCGTCCCGGCCGTCGGGTGCTTCCTGCTCTCCGTCACCGGCCGGCTGCGCCGCGCTCGCCGTCGCGTCCGTGCCCGCGGCGAGATCGCGCGCGAAGTCCGCGAGCTGGCTCTTGATCTCCCGTGCCTCGTCCCTGTCCATGCGTCGAGAGTGGCACGGTCCACCGACACGCACGTGACGAGCGTCACCGTGTCGCTGAGGCCGTTCGCTTCACAAAACAGACTGTCAGGAAAACTTCTTCCGTGAAGTCGCGTCATGAAGTCCGGGTTCGCCCCTCTTGAGAGGTGTACACAGTTTCTCCGCCGCGAGACCCGCGGCCCTCACCTTGAGAGTGATCATGCACCTCGACCACGCGTTCCGGCCCTCGACCGACGAGCTCCGTTGCGCCATCCTCTGGGCCCTCGACCACGACCGTGCCGCCCTCGTCGAGCACCGGGCCTACGCGCACCTCAACCTGCGCAGCCCGGTGCGCCGGGCCGCGGACGCCCGCCTCGTGCGCCGCTGGCTCGAGGCCTCGGCCGTGTCGTCCGTCATGACCAGCTCCCTGGCCATGGCAGCATGACCGCGTGATCGACTTCGACAACGCCTCGTTCGTCAAGCTCAGCCCCTGGGACCTGACGAGCGCCCAGAAGGACCTCCAGCAGATCCTGCACGCCGACGAGCAGGTCTACCTGGCCTTCAAGGGCATCCGTGACTCCGTGACGTTCACGAGCAAGCGCATCCTCGCGCTCAACGTCCAGGGCATGACGGGCAGGAAGAAGGACTTCACGACGCTGCCGTACAGCAAGATCCAGGCGTACTCGGTCGAGACCGCCGGGACGATCGACCTCGACTCCGAGCTCGTCCTGTGGTTCTCGGGGCTGGGCAGGGTCACACTCGAGTTCGGGCGCGGCGTCGACATCTACACCGTGAACCGGCTCCTGGGCGACAAGGTCCTCTGACCTCCGCCGTCTACCGGCTGACGTCGACCCACTGCGCCCCGGCGAGCTCCGCGAGCCGTCCGGGCGTGATCGCGAACGCGCTCGTCGGGCTGCCCGCCGCCGGGTAGACCGTCTCGAAGCCCTGCAACGACACGTCGCAGTACACCGTCACGGGCCCGCTGTGCCCGAACGGCCCCACCCCGCCGATCGGCTGCCCTGTCAGAGCGGTCGCGCTCTCGGCGTCGAGCATGCGCGGCTTGGTCCCGAACGTCGCCTTGAACTTCGCGTTGTCGACCCGTGCGTCGCCCCGCGTCACGAGCAGGAAGCTGCGCTCGCCGTCGCGCAGCGCGAGCGTCTTCGCGATCTGCCCCGGCTCGACCCCGAGCGTCGCCGCGGCCATCTGGACCGTCGCGGTGTCCTCGCCCGTGTCGAGGACCGTGAGGTCGGGGGCCTGGGCGTCGAAGAAGGCGCGGGTGCGGTCGGTGCTCACGGCAGGTCTCCTCGGGGTCGGCAGGTGGCCATCATCGCGCGGACTCCTGGAACGCGAAACCCTCGACCGTTCAGGCGACGGGCACCGCGCCCGACGGCGGGGTCCCCACCTCCGCGACCGGCCGCGGCACGTACGTCTCGCCCGTGAGGTCCGCGCGCTCGACGCGGTCCAGGCGGAACCAGCGGACGGCGTCCCGGGACCGGCACCACGCGACGAGGTACCAGGCATCCTCCCTGTGCGCCAGGATCACGGGCTCGACCCGGCGGGCCGACTCGTGGCCGCGCGCGTCGCGGTACCGGATCGCGAGCACGAGCGACCGCGCGAGGGCCTGCTCGACCGCACGCAGGACCTGCAGGTGCACCCGGGCGCGCGGCACAGGTCCGCCTGTCGTGCCGTCGCCGTCGGTCGTCGCGCCGCCGGGCGCGGGGATCGTCCCGTCCGGGGCGGGCCGCGCCCCGGCACCCCGGTCGATCCACACCCTCGCCGCGAGGGCCGCCGCCCGCTCGCGCGCCTGCGGACCGAGCGCGTCCCAGACCTTGCCCTGTGCGGCCGCGGCGTCCACCGCGAACGGGCTGCCGGGTGGGAGGGCGGCGAGTGCGACCGCGACCGCGACCGCCTGCTGCGGCGTGAAGTTGACGGGTGGCAGGGACGCGGACGGGTCGAGCACGTAGCCGCCGCCCGGCCCGGCCTGCGCCCAGATCGGCAGGCCGGCCTGCTGGAGCGCCGAGACGTCGCGCTTGATCGTGCGCTCGCTCACCTCGAGCAGGCGTGCGAGCCGGGGGCCCGTGGTCCCGCCGGGCCCTGCGCGGCGCAGCTCCTCTGCCACGGCGTAGAGCCGCTCGGTCTTGTTCACGTGCCGCCTCCGTCGGGTCCGGGGCCGCGGACGCATCTCGCCCGGAACCCCTCGAACAATGGTGACAGACAGGTGTCACCAGCGCCCCGGCAGGCTGGGGGCATGACCACCACACAGCACAGCGAAGACCAGCAGGTCCACGTCGTCCTCGTCCCGGGCTTCTGGCTCGGGGCGTGGGCGTGGGACGACGTCGTCCCCCACCTCGAGGCCGCGGGCCTCGTACCGCACGCCGTGACGCTCCCCGGGCTCGACGACGTCGCGACCGACCGCAGCCACCTCACCCGCGAGGACCACGTCCAGGCCGTGCGCGACGTGATCGCGCCCCTCGACGGGGACGTCGTGCTCGTGGGGCACAGCGGCGGGGGGCCCGTGATCCACGAGGTCGTCGACCGCGACCCCGCGCGCATCCGTCGCACGGTCCACGTCGACACGGGGCCGCTGGTCGACGGCGCGTCGCTGTCCCCCGACCTGCCCGCGGGGACGGTCGAGGTCCCCCTGCCCTCGTGGGACGAGCTCGCGGCCGCGGGGTCGAGCCTCGACGGGATCGACGAGGCCGGGCTCGCCCGGTTCCGCGCACGGGCCGTCCCCCACCCGGGCGGCGTCGCCGGCGGCCGGGTGCACGTGAGCGACCCCGGGCGGCTCGACGTTCCCGCGACCGCGATCTGCACGAGCCTGCCCTCGGAGGTGCTGAAGCAGATGGCGCACCCCGGGCCGCCCCTGCACACCGAGCTCGGCGAGCTCGACGTCACGTACGTCGACCTCCCGACCGGGCACTGGCCCATGTTCTCGCGGCCCGCCGACCTCGCGGCCGAGATCGTCCGGGCGGCGAGGGCGTAGTCCCGAGCCGTTCCGGGGCCGAGCCGTCCCACCGGGTGCAGCACCGCCGAACGGGTGCATCCTGGAAGGAAGGGGTTCCGCCCGGAGCTCCCCGCTCAGGGAGGAACGTCATGTCCGGTCTCACGCTCGCCGCCAGCGTCGACGCCGCGGTCTACGTGCCCACGGGGTCGGGCCCCGCGAACTGGTTCCTGCTCTTCGGCATCGTGCTCGTCGCGTCCATCATCGTGTTCATGGTCGTCGAGCTGGTCCGTGCCGCGCACGACCGGCGCCTCCCGCCGCACCGGCGCCTGTCGCACTGACCGCGAGGTCGGGTCGCAGACGGCCGGCGCCCCGCCGAGGCAGGACGTGCCGCGGGGGGGGGGGCGCGACGCGCCCTGCCTCGCCCCAGCACGTCCTACCTCGCGCGGCCGCGGGTACCCGGTCAGCCCAGCGTCGACGGGAGCCGGGCCGCACCCTCGCCCGGGGCCTGGCCGAGCACGCGCTCGGCCAGGAACGCCTGCACCACCTGGTACCAGACGATCGAGTGCTGCGGCTGGAGCACCCAGTGGTTCTCGTCGGGGAAGTACAGGAACCGGTGGTCGGTGCTCCCGTCCGCGGCCGCGGGGAGCCCCGACGCCGACAGCAGCTCGTACCAGAGGCGCAGGCCCTCGCCGATCGGGACGCGGTAGTCCTTGTCGCCGTGGATCACGAGCATGGGCGTCACGATGTCCCCGACGTAGCGGTGCGGGGAGTGCTCGGCCGCCATCTCGGGCGTCATCTCCCGCTGCCAGTAGTACGACGCGTCGGTCGTGGGACCGAACTGGTCCAGGGCCCACAGGCTCGCGTGCGTCACGATGGCCTTGAACCGGTCCGTGTGTCCCGCGACCCAGTTCGCCATGTACCCGCCGAACGAGCCGCCCATCGCGGCGGTGCGGGTCTCGTCGACCTCGGGCAGCTCCTCGGCCGCGTCGGTGATCGCGAGCAGGTCCGTGTAGGGCGCCGCACCCCACGACCCCCAGCCGCGCTGCACGAAGTCCTGCCCGTACCCCGTCGACAGCGCGGGGTCCGGCAGCAGGACCGCGTAGCCCTGGGCCACGAGGATCCACGGGTTCCAGCGCCAGCTCCACGCGTTCCACGAGCCGAGCGGCCCGCCGTGGATCCACAGCAGCAGCGGCGCGGGGTTCTCGGCGCTCGCGCCGTGCGGCAGGGCCAGCCAGCCCCGGACGCGCACGTCGTCCGACGCCGCGGTCTCGATCTCGGTGAGCGTGCCGGGCAGGTCCGGGCTCTCCACGGGCCCGCGCAGCGCGGTCGCCGCGACGGGCGTGCGCTCGCCGGCGGGGGCCGCGAGGAAGTCCGCGAGCTCGATCCGCACGGGGTGCGAGGGCTCGAGGTAGCTCGTGCGCTGGGCGTACGCGGCCGAGGCGTCGGGGGCGACGCGGACGTCGGTGAACGTCGCGTCGTCCGAGGTGAGGCGTGACACGGTGCCGTCGGCCCCCGACCCGTCGGGCGTGAACGCGACGTGGAAGACCGGGCCGCGCCCGTCGTCGTCGGCCGTCACGAGGAGGCCCGAGCCGTCCGGCAGCCACGCGGCCGACGTGGGCCAGCGGTCCCAGCTCGCCGCGAGGGAGCGCAGGCCGTGGTTCGCGCCACCGTCGTCGGGGTCGCCGTCCGAGCCGTCGCCCGGGCGCAGCGGCACGACGGCGAGGCCCTGCTCGGGCGCGTCCTGCGGGGTCGAGAGGGTCTCGCGCACGAACACGACCCACGCACCGTCGGGCGAGATCACGGGCGAGGACGCCTCGGCGCCGGGCTCGTCGACGAGCGTGCGGCGCTCCCCGGTCGAGGTGTCGATCGCGACGAGGATCGAGCGCTGGGACGCGCCCGGTCCGGCGACGGTCCAGGTCGTCACGAGCGTGGTCCCGTCCGCGGACAGGTCCGCGGAGTGCTCGCGCAGCGCGGGCCCGACGGCGGAGGTCACGTCGCGCAGCTCGACGCGTCCTGCGGGGAGGTCGGGGGCGGCGTCCTCGGCGGTGCTGTCGTCCGCCGGGAGCGGACGGGCCGGCTCGTCGGTCAGGTGCGAGAGGTCGGCGACGAAGCGGTGCGGCTCGGACGGGCCCAGGTCGTGGTCCCAGTACCGCACGGGGTAGCCCGTGTGGAGGATCGCGGCGACCTTCTTGTCCTTGCGGGCCGTGCGCAGCTCGGCGTCGTGCGCGAGGTCGCGCGCGCTCGGCAGGACGTCGGCCGCGAGCGAGAGGACGGGCGCGCTGCGCGCGACGAGCGGGGCCGATACCCCGGCGGGGGCCGAGGCGACGACGCGCGCCTCGCCACCCGTCACGGGCAGGAGCCACAGGGCCGACGTCGGGTCGCCCTCGGTCGATGCCGAGGCGTCGCTGTCGGGCCGGGCCGAGGTGAAGAGCAGGTCCCCCTCGGCCGTGAAGGCGGCGCCCGACTCTCCCTTGGTGCTGCGCGTCAGGCGGCGGGCGGGCGACTGACCCGTCGGGTCGACCTCCCACAGCGCCGAGACGTAGGCCGTGCGCTTGGCGTCGAGCGTCGACACGCTCGTCACGAGGCGCCGCCCGTCGGGCGACATCACGAGGCCGCCCGTGCGGGGGATCGCGACGTACCGGTCGAGGTCGTGGAAGGGGGTCGGGACGGAGTCTGCGTCGTCAGTGGTCACTGCACCGTCCTATCACGACGCCCCGCCCTCGGTGCCGAGCAGCGCATACTGGACCCGTGCCCAAGGCTCCCTTCCTCCCCCTGACCGTGAGCGCCGTCGTCGGGCTGCTCCTGACCGGGTGCGGGTCCGAGCCCGCGCAGGACCTCGACGACACCGTGCTCGCCGGGATCGCCGCCGCCGGCCGCGCGGACGGCGACCTCGACCTCATCTCCACGACCCACTTCGACTGGCAGAAGGCCGTGATCGTGTGCCCCGGTGACGATCCGACCGAGGTCGCGGAGGCAGCCGGGGCCGACGGCCCCGTGCAGGGCGAGCTCCCGAGCACGGTCGACGTCGGCACGGGCTACCTCGTGTTCGTCAACGACGACGAGGTCGCGCAGGTCGCGGACCTGCGGCTCGCCCAGGCCGACGTGTGCTCCGAGGACCTCTCGATCGCGAACCGCGTCCTGAGCCCGGGCGCGAGCCTGCACGTCGCCCGCGGCACGGGCGACGGCTGGGTCGTCACCCGGGGCTGAGACCCCCGCGCTCCGGGGTGCCGGGTGGGGGTCAGGCGTTGAGGCGCGCCACGAGCTCCGGCAGGTCGGCGACCGAGTCGAGCAGGAAGTCGTGGCGCTCGCGCCCCAGGTCCGCCGCGCCGAGCTTGCCCGAGAGCACCCCGACGACCGCCCCTGCGCGAGCGTTGACCCCCGACCGCAGGTCGAGCACGGTGTCGCCCGCGACGAGGACGCGCGCGACGTCGAGGACGCCCGTGCGCTCCATGTCGCGGTGGACCATGTAGGGCGCCGGGCGGCCCAGCGGCACCTCGTCGGCACACGTCACGGCGTCGAGCGTGACCTCGGGCGAGAGCCACTGCTCGGGGCCGGACGCGACGGTCCAACCGAGCACGTCGAGGATCCCTCGGGTCACGTCGCGCGTGAAGCCCGTGGTCAGCGCGACCTTGACGCCCGCGGCGCGCAGGGCCGCGAAGGCCTCGGGCGCGCCGGGGACCGGGGTCGGCGGGTTCAACCGGTAGGCCTCGTGGAGCAGCGCGGTGAAGCGCGCGAACGCGGCGTCGACCGTCGCGTCGTCGGGAGCGTCCCCCGGCGCGCCGGAGGTGCTGGCACCGATCGCGAGCAGGGCGGTGATCGCCGCGCGCTTCTCGGCCCCCATCCAGTGCTGGATGTCCGACGACCTCGCACCGCTCCCGTGCTCGAGGACCGCCGTGTGCAGCGCGTCGTAGACCGCGCCACCCTCCTCGACGGTCGTGCCCGCGACGTCGAGCGCGACGAGCTCGATCGCGAGGGGCGGGCGCGGGGCGGGCACGGTGCCGGGAGTGCTGGTGCTGTTGCTAGTCATGCGGAGGGCTCCTGGGTCGGTTCGATTTCGGTGGTGCCGGTGGTGGGCGACACGAGGGACGCCGCGGCGACCGACGCCGTCGGGAAGCGGACCATCGAGAGCGACGTGTCCTGGGTGTTGTCGATCGTGAAGGCCGCGAGCTCGGGCAGGTAGCGGTCGTCGGCGTACTCGACGGGGACGCCCGCGGCGTTGCGCGTGGTGCGGCGCTCGCGCAGCAGCGGGGCGCCCGCGGGCACCTCGAGCAGGTCGGCGTCGGTCTCGTCGGCCGCGACGGCGTCGATCACGTGGCGCGCCGCGTGCAGGTCCGCGCCGCGCGAGATGAGGTGGTCGTAGATCGAACCGGTGTCCGGGTCGAACTCGAAGATGAGGCGCCCCACGGGCTCGATGAAGGTGTCGCGCTCGACCATCGCCGGGACCCCGTCGAGCAGGCGCAGGCGCAGCACCTCGACCACGGGCGTGCCCTCCTCGAGCCCCAGGGCGTCGGCCGCGACGCCGTGCACACCGCGTCGTGCGACCTCGACCGTCCGCTGCCCGGGCACGCGCCCCACCCCCGCGGCCCAGCGGCTGAACGACAGGAACGTCTCGAACGGCTGCGGGACCGCGCGCGAGCGCACGACCGGCGGACGTCCCTGTCCCCCGCCGATGAGCCCCTCGCTGCGCAGCGTCCCGAGCGCCTGGCGGACCGTGCCGCGCGAGATCGAGAACTCGGCGCACAGCGCGGACTCGGACGGCAGGGAGTCGCCGATCGCGTAGGTGCCGGACACGATCCGACGGCGCAGCTCGCCCAGGACGTGCTGGTGCAGCGGGCCGTTCGACGGCTGGGGCGGGTGGGGCGGACGGGCTGACGACGACGGCCGGGCCTGCTGGTTCGGCGGGGACGGAGCGGTACGCGGGGACGACGAGGACGGAGCCATGACTTGACCATACAGGCCGCTCCCGCACCGAGAACGGCGTACCGATGACGGCCGCGTGAACCCCGCGCACGGAGCGTCAACGCCAGGTGAACACTCCGGAAACTTGTCTGGACAAGTCCTGGAATCGCTTGCTCCGTGCTCGTTCTGCACGGCAGTGTCCGTGTCGTGAGCAGCACAGCACCTCGACGCCCGGCCTCGTCCGGCCGCACCCACGCCCTCCCCGCCGGCCACCCCGGCACGCGCAGCCCGTCCACCGGGAACGACCTCCCCGCCCGCGTCGACCTCGTGGTCGTCGGCGCCGGGATCGTCGGCCTCGCGCACGCCGTCGAGGCCGTCGGCCGCGGCCTGTCCGTCCTCGTGGTCGAGCGCGACGACCGCGCCGTCGGCGCCTCGGTCCGCAACTTCGGGCACGGCTGCTTCACCGCGCAGGACGGCACGGCCCTCACGTACGCCTTCGCGGCCCGCGAGCGCTGGATCCAGCTCGCCAAGGAGGCCGACTTCTGGCTGCGCGAGTCCGGGACCGTCGTCGTGGCCCGCGCGGACGACGAGCGGCAGGTCCTCGAGGACTTCGCCCACGGCCGCGACGGCCACGTCCGGCTGCTCGACCGCGACCAGGTCCTCGACCGCGTCCCGGGCGACCCCGCCGAGGTCGTCGGCGGCGCGTTCCTGTCCCAGGACATCCGCGTCGACCCCCGCGAGGCGGTCCCCGCGATCGCCCGCTGGTACGCCGAGCAGCGCGGCGCGCACCTCGCCTGGTCCACGACCGTCCAGGGCTTCGAGGCCGGCAGCGGCGTGACCCTCGTGCGCACCTCCCGGGGCGACGTCGTCGCGACCAAGGTGATCCTCGCCGTCGGGCACGACGTGGACCGGTTCTTCCCCGACACCGCCGCCGCCGCGGGCATCCAGCGGTGCACGCTGCAGATGCTGCGCGTCGACGCCCCCGCGGGCGCAGACGGCGGCCCCCGGGAGATCGGCCCCGCGATCTTCACCGGCACCTCGCTGCTGCGCTACGACGGCTTCCGCCACTCCCCCGCGACCGCCGCCGTCCGCGAGCGCCTGAGGGTCCAGCACCCCGCCCTGATCGACGCCGCGGTGAACCTCATGATCACCCAGCGCCCCGACGGGACGCTCACGCTCGGCGACACGCACGCCTACGCGACCACTCCCGGGCCGTTCCACCCCGAGGCCCTCGACGAGCTCCTGCTCACCGAGGCCGCGCGGCTCCTCGGCAGCGGTCCCCTCACGGTCCGCGAGCGCTGGCAGGGCGTCTACGCCTCCGCGCCCGCGCCGTTCCTCGACGTCACGCCCATGCCGGGCGTGCGCGCGGTGTCGGTCACGTCCGGCATCGGCATGACCACCGCGCTCGGGCTCGCCCCGCGCGTGCTCGACGGCTTCCTCTGACAGACGACCCTCTCTCTCGCCCCTCCGACCAGTCCAGCCTCTCTCGCGAAACCCCCACCCCAGGAGAAGACATGCACCGCAGCCGCACCGGCCAGGCCACCTCGGTCCTCGCCGCCGCACTGCTCCTCGGCGCCCTCAGCGCCTGCTCGACCGGCACGGCCGACGCAGGGACCAGCACCGACGGTGCCGCGTCCGCGACGTGCCCGAACGGCGCGATCCGGTTCGGCATCGAGCCCTACGAGGACCCCGCCAAGCTCGAGCCCGCCTACCAGCACCTCGCCGACGCCCTGTCGGAGAAGCTCGACTGCCCCGTCGAGCTGACGATCGTCGAGGACTACTCGGCCGAGGTCCTCGCCATGGAGAACGGCAAGCTCGAGCTCGCGCAGTTCGGCCCGCTCGGGTTCGTGTTCGCGAGCGAGCGCGCCGACGCCGAGCCCCTCGCCTCGTTCGGCCTCGCCGACGGCTCGCTCTCGAGCTACACCGCGGGCATCTGGGTCCCCGTCGACTCCCCGATCCAGAGCATCGAGGACCTGCCGGGCCACTCGCTCGCGCTCGGCTCGACCGGCTCGACGTCGGGAGACGCCCTGCCCCGCTTCGCGATCCTCGACGCGGGTCTCGCCGAGACCGACGTCGAGATCACCTATGCGGGCGGCCACCCCGAGGCGCTGCTCGCCCTGACCAACGGCCAGGTCGACGCCGCGCAGATCAACTCCCAGACGCTCGCGACCGCCGAGCGCGAGGGCACGTTCGACGCGTCGACGTTCCGCCAGGTCTGGGAGTCCGACGCGATCCCGAACGACCCCATCACGGTCGCCGGGTCGCAGAGCCAGGAGTTCAAGGACGCCGTGCGCGAGGCCCTCCTCACGCTCGACACCGCCGACGTCGAGGCCATCGGCGCGTTCCTCGACGTCGACCCGGCGGGCCCGCTCGTCGAGGTCGACGTCGACACGTACCAGCCGCTGTTCGACCTCGCGAAGACGCTGAAGCTGACCGCCGACGACGTCTGACCCCTCGCGGGCGGTGCGGGTGGACGCCGGGTCCACCGGGCCCGGCGGCCCACCCCGCTCGTCCCGTCCGGTCGGCCGCGATCCCGGTCGACCGCCCTCTCTCCCTCGCGGGCTCGCGTCCCGCTCCAGCAAGGAGTTGTTCCAGATGGCTTCACACCACGGCGCAGCCGAGGGCGTGCTGCACCTGCCCGACGGCGTCCGCTCACCCGGTCTGCACGTCCGTGACCTGCGGGTCCAGTTCAGCACGCGCTCCGAGACCGGCGACGCCGTGCTGCGCAGCGCGGTCGACGGCATGGACCTCGACGTCGCGGCGGGCGAGCTCGTCGCGATCCTGGGCGCCAACGGCTGCGGCAAGTCGACCACGCTCAAGTCCGTGATCGGGCTCGCGCCCGTGACGTCGGGCGAGGTGTGGGTCGACGGCGAGCAGGTCCTCCCCCACCACCGGACCTCGGCGGCGGAGCAGCACGAGGCCAGGCGCCGGGTCGCGATGATCTTCCAGCAGGTCAACCTCGTGCGGCGACGCACCGTGCTCGACAACGTGTGCGCCGGGGCGCTCGGGCGGCTTCCGCTGCGACGGTCGCTCGTCGCGTCGCTGTTCCCCCGCGAGCTGCGCGCCGAAGCCATGCTCTGCCTCGACCGCGTCGGCCTCGCCGACCGCGCGCTCGACCGGGTCGGCCAGCTCTCGGGCGGCCAGCAGCAGCGCGTGGCCGTCGCGCGCGCCCTGTGCCAGCGGGCGAGCGTCCTGCTGGCCGACGAGCCGACCTCGGCCCTCGACCCTGCCGCCTCGACCCAGGTCATGGAGCTGCTCGCGACCCTCGCGCACGACGAGGGGCTCGCGGTCGTCGCCGTCCTCCACGACCCCGAGCTCGCACGCGAGCACGCCGACCGTCTCGTCGGGATGGTCGCCGGACGCGAGCGCCTCAACGGTGCGCCGGACGCGGTGACGCGCGACGCCGTCGAGCACCTGTACTCGGCCGAGACGGCGACCGTGACCGTCACACGGACGACCGTCGGAACGAGGGTCCCCGCATGACCGCCACCGCCCCCACCCGCTCGCCCCGCTCCCCGCGCGGCGGCTCCCCCGCCCGGGCCGAGGGGCCGTCGCCCGAGAGGCTCGCGCACGTCGTCGTGCCCACGGCCCACCGCTCGGGCCGACAGGTCACGACCTGGGTCACCGCGGGCGCGGTGCTGCTCGGGCTGCACGTCCTCGCCTGGCAGGGCACGGGCTTCTCGATCAGCGCGCTCGTGGGCGGCTGGGAGGGCATGGCCCGGTTCGTCGGCGAGGCGTTCCCGCCCGACCTCGACTGGTCGACCGTCGTGGCCCCCGGCCTCCAGGCCACGCTCGTGACCCTGTGGATCGGGCTGCTCGGGACCACGCTGTCCGTCCCGCTGTCGCTCCTGCTCGCGGTGCTCGCCGCGCGCGGCAGCACGCCGGGGTCGGTCTGGTACCAGGGGTCGCGCGCGATCCTGTCGTTCTTCCGCGCCGTGCCCGACGTCGTGTTCGCCCTGATCTTCGTGACCGCCGTGGGGCTCGGACCGTTCGCGGGGGTGCTCGCGCTCGTCGTCCACAACACGGGCGTCATGGGCAAGCTGTGGGCCGAGGCCATGGAGGAGATCGACCCCGGGCCCGCCGACGCGCTGCGCACCAACGGCGCGGGCCGCACCCAGGTCGTCACGCACGCGGTGCTGCCCGCGGTCGTGCCGCAGTTCCTGGGGCTGCTGCTCTACCGGTTCGACGTCAACGTGCGGTCCTCGCTCGTGCTGGGGCTCGTGGGCGCGGGCGGGATCGGGTTCCTCATCAACAAGTCGATCAAGCTGTTCCGGTTCGACGAGATGCTGACCTACATCCTCATGGTGCTCGTGCTCGTGTGGGTCGTGGACCGCTTCTCGTCATGGGCGAGGGCAAGGATCGCGGTCTGAGGCCTGAGCTCTCGAGCCGTCGGTGCCGAGAACGGGGTTGAGGTCGTTATCCGTCGGATGGCGGCCTCAACCCCGTTCTGGATCGCACGGAACGTCGTGCTCGGTCCAGGAAGGCGCGGATCTCCAGCCCCACCCGCCCCACGACCGCAAGGTCCCGGGCCGTGAAGCGGAGCAACGCGACGCCTCGTGACGCGACGAGCAGGTTCTGCCGTCGACGGTCGACGAACAGGGCTTCGGGAGCTCCGTGCACCTCGGCCCCGTCGACCTCGGCGATCAACCACCGCTCGTCCGGGAGGCGCCAGCCCAGGTCGCCCCGGGCCAGGAACTGACCCTCGTCGCCTGAGATCACCACCTGGAGCTCGTCGGGCGGGACACCGGCGTCGAGGCAGTCGAGCCGGGCAAGGGTCTCGAGCGGGGACTCGGCGCGCCGGTCGCTGATCTCCCACCACGAATGCGTCCTGGCGACCCCTCGTCGACCTCGGGCCATGTCGTGCGCGCGGTCGAGTCCACGGACGTCGAGCAGGCCGCGGTGCTGCGCACTGTCCATCAGGGCGACCGCGGTGCGGCGCCCGACCTCCGGGACGGTCTGGGCGAGCGCCCAGTCCGGGGTGGCGACGTACCGGCCGGCGACGCGCGTGACGGTCATCCCGTCGTCGAACTGCCTCAGCAGGATGCCGTCCCGTGAACCTGTCGCACGCCCGCCCGGGAGCGCCGCCTGCGCAGTGATCTGCAGCGGGAGTCCCTGGATGCCGAGCAGAGCCACTGCGCAGGGGCCGACCGCGATCGCCTCCGGCCCGAAGGCGAGGAGACCTGCCCAGGCGGCGCGTCGACGGCGATGGTCCGGGACCCCCGGCCCTTCCCGGCGGGCCGGTGGCACCGGGTCGATGTCGTAGACACCACGTGTCACCTGCGTCCATCGCCGTTGCTCGACGAGCCGAGAGCGTCGGTGCGAACGGAGTCCGTGCTCTTCGCACTGCGCCGCCGACACGAGCCCCTCCTGACGGCGCGCGACGACGAGCAGCTCCTCAGGTACCGGCGACAGGTGGCGCATCGAGGCATCCCAGCAGGTGACGCCGACCACGCGCCGCTGCCCGGTGGTGCTCTGTGGACGGCCCTCTCGGCTGGCCCCCTGTGGACGACCGCCAACACGGGAAACCGCGCGGTCCAGGACGGGGTTGAGGTCGTCATCGAGCGAATGACGACCTCAACCCCGTGTTCGGCACCCGGGCACCGGGCACCTCGAGGGCACCGGGAGAGCGCCGCTCAGGCCTTGTCCTGCTCCGCCATCTTCGCGAGCATCTGGTTGTACTCGTCCATCTCGACGTCGCCGTCCTTGTCCACCCGGCGGTCGCGGCGCTTGGCGTCCTTCTCGTCGGACCGCGCCCACATGACCGCGACGACGATCGCGAGCGACAGCGTCGGCAGCTCCCCGATGCCCCACGCGACGCCGCCGCCGCGCTGCTGGTCGGCGATCGCGGTGATCCCCCAGTCGTGCCCCATGAGCCCGAACCACTCGGGCACGAGGAGCTGCGTCCCGGTCGTGAGGGACACGCCGAAGAAGGCGTGGAACGCCATGGTGACGAGCAGGAGCAGGAGCCGCTGGGGCCAGCCGGGCCGGTGCGGCCCGGGGTCGATCCCGACGAGCGCGTTCGCGAACAGGTACCCGGCGAGCGTGAAGTGCAGGAGCATCGCGAGGTGCCCGATGTACGTCGTCATCGCGAGCTCGAACGCGGGCGTGTAGTAGAAGACGATCATCGACCCGGCGAAGTTGATCGCGGCGACGATCGGGTTGGCGAAGAACTGCCCCCACTTCGAGGTCACGAGCGCGAGCACCCACTCGCGCGGTCCGCGCGAGCCGTCCTTGCGCACGGGCACGGCCCGCAGCAGCAGGGTCACGGGCGCGGCCAGCACGAGGAAGATGGGCACGACCATCGCGAGCACCATGTGCTGGACCATGTGCGCGCTGAACAGCACGTGCCCGTACACCGCGGGCCCACCGTTGGTCACCCAGAACAGGACGACGATGCCGAGCGTCCACGAGATCGTCCGCCCGACGGGCCACCGGTCGCCGCGCTTCGCGAGCCGCCGGACCCAGCGCAGGTACACGACGAGGGCCGCGACGCACGCGAACGCGGGCAGCAGGTCCCAGCGCCACTCGGAGAACCAGCGCCCGAGGTCGGGCTCGGGGGGCAGGGGGTGCCCGGTCACGAGCTCGGCGGGCGTCGGCAGCGCGATCGGCTCGTCGGGCACGGGGGGCGCCGTCGAACCGAGCGCGACGGCCACGCCCGACACCGCGCCCATGACGAGCAGCTCGACCGCGACGAGCCGCCAGAACAGCCACGTCGCGGCCTTCTCGGTGGCGGCCGCCGCACCGCCCTTCCCGGCGGCGGCCGGACGCTTCCCGGCGTCCTCGTGCCCGACGCCGGAGCCTCCCGCCGTCCTGGCCTCGCCCGCCGCGGTGGCCGTCCCGGCGGACGTGCTGGTCGCGCGCGGGCCGCGGGCGGGACCGCCCACGCCCTGGAGCCGTCGGACGACGAGCTCGCGGTGCGCGAACCCGATCGCTCCGAGCACGACGATGAGCCCGACCTTCGTGAGGATGAGCACGCCGTAGTCGGTGCTGAGCCCGGCGACGCCGCCGAGCCGGATCCAGGCGTTGGCGACGCCGGAGACGGCGACCGCGACGAAGGACCAGCCGGCGATCGAGGAGTAGCGCGCGACCGAGGACGCGAAGGCCGTGCGGTCGAGGCCGCCGCGCAGCCGCACGATCGCGAGCACCCCGAGCCCGCCGATCCACAGGGCCGCCCCGCCGAGGTGGAGGAACATCGAGGAGATCGCGAGCTCGTGGCTCGCGGCGCCGGCCGTGTGACCGGTGTTGGCCTGGAACGCGAGGGCCGAGATCGCGAGCAGGGCTGTCCACAGGGCTCCGGTCGCGGTGCGGACCGCGAAGGCGCACGCCGACGTCAGGGCCGCGACGACGATGACGCCGAGGAGGCTGCGGCCCAGCGAGATCTGCGTGACGAACGCCGCGAGCTGCTCACCGAAGCCGATGCTCGTGACGGGCATGCTCGACAGGACCGAGTAGCGCAGGACGGTCTGGACCACGGTGAGCACGGCCCACACGGCCGAGGCGGCCCCGGCGACCCCGAGGGCCTTGCGCAGCGGCGGTCCGGCGGGCAGCACGCAGGCCGCGAGCACGAGCGAGCCGATCGTCAGGGCGATCGCGAGCTCGGTCAAGGTGGTCGAGACCGGCAGCCCCCAGCGAGCGAGCGCCCCCGGGTCGGCGAAACCTGCGAGGGGCTGGAACGCCCCGGAGAAGGCTCCCGCGGCGACGACCGAGAGGATCGCGACGACCACGGCCGCAGGTCCGGCGAGCACGAGCCACCAGGGGTTGCGGGGAGCGTCGGCAGCGCCCCGACCGGGGGTCTGCGCGGCCCGGTCGGGCGCGGTTCCTGAGGTGCTGCGGGGGGCGGTGGCGGTCACCCGACCAGGGTAGGCGGCATGCGGGTCATCGCGGTATTCCCCTCGGGGAGCGGGGCCCCCTCGCGGAGCCGTCGGAGCGGCGTCGGGCCGCGCGGTGGGCACCTCTCCCCCTGGCTCGGCTGTGGAGAGAGCGGCGTGCCGAGAGGTGCCGCTGGCATACTGGGCCGGGTTCGCACGGCGTCCTCCTCGTGAGGGACGGCCGTGACGACATCTCCGGCAGAACCCGAGCACACGCGAAGGACCTCACCATGGCCACAGGTCACGGCAGCATCTCCACGACCGACCTGGACCGCGCGGGTCACCTGCTCAAGCGTGTCGAGCAGGTGTTCGACCAGCGGGTCGTCGGGCAGGAGGCGCTGCGCACGGCCCTGGTCAGCTCGCTCCTCGCGGGTGGCCACATCCTGCTGGAGTCCGTGCCGGGGCTCGCCAAGACCACCGCCGCACAGACCCTCGCGTCCGCGATCAACGGCTCGTTCCGCCGCATCCAGTGCACGCCGGACCTCATGCCGAACGACATCGTGGGCACGCAGATCTACAACTACGCGACCGGGTCGTTCACGACGCAGCTCGGGCCCGTGCACGCGAACCTCGTGCTGCTCGACGAGATCAACCGGTCGAGCGCCAAGACGCAGTCGGCGATGCTCGAGGCCATGCAGGAGAAGCAGACGTCGATCGGCGGCGAGAACTTCCCGCTGCCCTCGCCGTTCATGGTCCTCGCGACGCAGAACCCCATCGAGGAGGAGGGCACGTACGTGCTGCCCGAGGCCCAGATGGACCGCTTCCTCATGAAGGAGGTGCTCACGTACCCGGCCCCGGCGCAGGAGCTGGAGATCCTCGACCGCATCTCGACGGGCCGCATGACGGCACCCATCACGGCCGAGCCGATCAGCATCGACGACGTGGTCTTCCTCCAGCGACTGGTCGACGACGTGTACGTGGACGAGTCGATCAAGCGGTACATCGTCGACCTGATCAACACGACGCGCCTGTCGGGCCCGCGGCCCGTCCCTGGTCTCGACCAGCACGTGCGCGTCGGCGCGAGCCCGCGCGGCGGTATCGCGCTCATGCGCGTGGGCCAGGCGCTCGCGATCCAGGCCGGGCGCGCGTACGTCGTCCCGGACGACATCAAGGCCGTCCGCTACTCGGTCCTGCGCCACCGCCTGGTGCGCACGTTCGACGCGCTCGCCACGAACGTGCAGCCCGAGCAGCTCATCGACGCCGTGTTCGACGCGGTCCCGACCCCGTAGGCCCGGCCCATGACCGACGTGTCGCGACTGGCCCAGGTCCGGGCCAGGCTCGAGCTCCCGCTGGCCCGGCGGGCCTCGGGGCTGCTCGAGGGGCGGCACCGCTCGATCCTCAAGGGGCACGGGCAGGACTTCGACGACCTCCACCTGTACGCGCCGGGTGAGGACGTGGGCGACATCGACTGGAAGTCGAGCGCCCGCGCGGGCATCCCCGTGGTGCGCCGGTTCGTGCGCGAGTCCAACGTCAACCTGGTCCTCGTCGTGGACACGGGCCGCAACATGGGGGCGACGGCCGCGAGCGGCGAGCCCAAGGCCGACGTCGTGAGCTTCTGCTGCGCGCTCGTGGCCTACCTGGCGCGCGACCGCGGGGACCGGGTCGCGCTCGTCGCGGGGGACGCGCAGCGCCTCGTGCAGCTCCCGCCTCGGGCCAGCACGCAGGACCTCGAGCTCCTGCTCCGCACGGTCGAGCGGCAGCTGCGGGTCGAGGCCCCGCCGAGCGACCTGAACCGGGCGCTCGACCGGGCGCTCAACGCGTTCCGACGCCGCTCGATCATGGTCGTCGTGACGGACGAGGCACGACCGGGGCCCGAGCACGAGGCCCTGCTGCGGCGCCTGCGCGTGCGCCACGAGGTCATGGTCGTCGCGGTCGCGGACCTGTCGCCCGTCGGGGTCCCTACGCCGGACTCGGCCCCGGGCGGCGCCGCGGCGGCGCACGGCGCCCCCGGGCAGGTCGCGGACGTCGACGGCACGCTCGACCTGCCGCCGTTCCTGCGGGGGCGCGCGGACATCGTGGCGGGCGCGGCGCAGGCCGCCGTGTCCCGGCGGGCGTCGGTCGTGGACCTGCTGCACGCCCTCCAGGTGGAGGCCGTGAGCGTCACCGGGACCGACGACGTCGTGCCTCGTTTCGTCGAGCTGCTGGGGAGGGCGAAGCGTGCCCGACGATGAGCTCTACGCGCCGGCCCTCTACAGCGGCTGGTGGGCTGCCCTCGGGGTGGTGATCGTGCTGCTGGTCGTGGCATGGGTCGTGCTCGCGTTCCGCTCGACCCGGGCGTCGGCCGAGGAGAAGGCCCTGCGGTTCAGGCCGTCGTGGGCGACGGGTGCCCTCGACCCGTACGCGGGGCTGCGGACCGAGTTCGAGGCGCACCTCGACGCGGTCGAGGCGGCCTACCTCGCGGGTGGGCTCGACGAGCGCGGGCTGCACCTGGCGCTGTCGAAGGAGGTCCGTGGGTTCGCGTCGGGTCGCCTGGGCGTGGACGCCTCGGTGCTGACCCTGTCCGAGATCGAGCGCATGACGGGCACGGCGCACCTGACGCGCCTGATCGCGCGGTACTACCACCCGTCGTTCGCGGAGGACGAGGCCCTCGACGCGTCGTCCCGGCCGGGGCCGGGCGGCTCGCCCGACGGCCGGGAGTCGATCAACCGCGCCCGCTCGGTGGTGAGGACGTGGTGACGCCGGGGCCGCAGGGCGCCTCGATCCTGTGGCCGTGGCTGCTCGCCGCGGTCGTGGTCCTGGTCCTGGCCGCGGGTGCGGCGGCGTGGTGGCTCGCGCGCCGTCGTCGGGCACGGGCGCTCAAGGCGCAGCCCGACGACGTCACGTGGGTCGCGAACTCTTCCTACCTCGCGCAGGTCCCGGCCTTCGCGGCGTGGGTGCGCCGCTACCGCAGGCTCCAGGTCGCGGGGCTCGCGGGGCTGCTCGTCGCGCTCGTCGGCGTCGGCGCGGTCGCCGCCCGGCCGGTCGAGACGGACCTGGTCGTGGACCGCCTGGGGACGCGGGACATCGTCCTGTGCCTCGACGTGTCCGGGTCCATGACGGCGTACGACGGCGAGATCCTCAAGGTGTACTCGGAGCTCGTCGACAGCTTCGAGGGCGAGCGCATCGCGCTGTCGATCTTCAACTCGACGTCGAGGACCGTGTTCCCCCTGACGGACGACTACACGTTGGTCCAGGAGGAGCTCGCGGCGGGCATCGCGGCGTTCGACAAGGACCCCAGCACGCTCGACTTCAGCAGCGAGCGCGACCAGAAGGACGTCCTGGAGTTCCTCACGTACACCGCGGGGACCCTCGCGAACGAGTCCGCGGCGAGCCTCATCGGCGACGGGCTCGCGAACTGCGCGCTGCAGTTCGACGAGGAGACCACCGACCGGTCGCGCTCGATCATCCTCGCGACGGACAACTACGTCGCGGGCGAGCCCATCTACTCGCTCGAGGAGGCCTCGGCGCTCGTCGCCTCGCGCGACATCACGCTGCACGGCATCTACGGCGGCTCGGAGCTCTACGAGGGCACCCCCGAGGAGACGCAGTACCGCGAGGTCGTCGAGGCCGGCGGCGGGCTGTACTTCCTCGCGGGCGACCCGCGGGCCGTCGAGGGCATGGTCGAGGACGTGGTCGCGCAGCAGGCCGTCGAGCTCGACGCGAGCCCGGAGGTCGTCGTGACGGACCTGCCCACGATCTGGTTCCTCGTGGCGACCGCCGGTGCCGCCCTGCTCGTCGTCGTCGCCTGGAGGCTGCGCGAATGACCTTCCAGCCGTTGATCCCGCTGTGGGCGTGGGCCGTCGTGTTCGTCCCGCTGCTCGGCCTCGCCGGGTGGCAGCTCGTCGTCGCGCTCCGTGGTCCGTCGCGCGGTGCAGCCGGTCAGGGCGTGCCCGCCGGGCCGCGCGGTGCGTGGGTCCGGCGCACGGCCCTCGTCGCGGTCCTCTCCGTGATCGGGCTCGGCCCCTCGGTCCCCGTGACGGACCGCGACACGTCGGTCGCGAACGTGGACATGTTCTTCGTGGTCGACCGCACAGGCTCCATGGCGGCCGAGGACTTCGACGGCACGAACGAGCGCCTCGTGGGCGTCCGGCACGACGTCGCAAGCCTCACGGCCGACATCCCGGGCGCCCGCTACTCGATCATCTCGTTCGACTCCCAGGCGAGCCGCCAGGTCCCGCTCACGACGGACGCCCGGGCCATCACGTCCTGGGCCGACACCTTCAAGCGCGAGATCACGCTCTACTCGAAGGGGTCGCTCACCGACCGGCCGCTCGATGCGCTCCGCTCAGCGCTCGAGGGCGCAGCGACCGACCACCCGTCGAACGTCCGGCTCGTCTTCTTCCTGTCGGACGGCGAGCAGACCGCAGACGGCGAGCCCCGCTCGTACGAGGACCTCGCGCCCTTCGTCGACGGCGGCGCCGTCCTCGGCTACGGCACCCCGGAGGGTGGACGCATGAAGGAGTACGCGCCCGACGAGGACCCGGCCGACGCCGCCTACCTCAAGGACCCGTCCCGGGCGACCCTCGACGACCCCGAGTCGCCCGACGCGCTCTCGGTGATCGACGAGGACAACCTGCGCGCGGTCGCCACCCAGCTCGGCGTGCCGTACGTGCACCGCGAGACCACGGGCCCGACGGCGGAGCTCGTCGCAGGCGTGGACCCGCAGCAGGTCGCGGCGGACGGCAGGCGCCTGGTCACGGCGTACCGTCCGGTCGTGTGGCCTCTCGCGCTCGTGGGCGCCGCCCTGCTCGGGTTCGAGGCGTGGGCGGCGGGCCGGTCGGCGTCGCGCCGGGTGGGGGTGCGCGCATGACCGACAAGAGCCTGCCCCCGCGGCCGGGCGAACGCTCTGCCCAGGCCGCGGCGATGCGCGGACGGCGGCTGCGCCGTCGGGCACTGATGCTCCTGCTGCCCCTGCCCCTGCTGGTCGCCGCGCTCGTGCTCGGCACCAAGCTGGCCTTCCTCCCCGTGATCGCGTCCTACGCGTCCGGCCGGTACGAGGCGAGCGACTTCTCGGAGGCCGCCACGAACTTCGGCCTCCAGAAGACGATGAACGTCGTCGACCCGTGGAAGGCGTGGTTCAACACGGGGACCTCGAACCACCGGGCGGGCGACGACACCGCCGCCATCTCCGAGCTCCACCGCGCCTACGACCTCGCCGAGCACGAGGCGCCCATGGTCCGCTGCGAGATCCAGGTCAACCTGTCGATCTCCTACGAGACCGCGGGCGACTACGAGTCGACCACGGGCGAGGACTACCTGTCGCAGAAGGCCGCGCTCGAGGAGGCGCTCGCCGCGCGGGCGGCGGGCCAGGACTACAACTCCTACCTCATCGACCCGTACGGCACGGGCGAGGAGCTCGTCCCCGAGGACCTCCAGGACCAGGCCGCCCAGTGGTTCTCGTACGCCGAGCGTTCCTACGCGACGGCCGAGCAGGTCCGCGGGTGGCCGGGCTGCGAGGAGCAGCCGCCCCCGGAGAAGGAGCAGAACGAGGCATCGGTCCAGCGCCTGCAGGACAAGCAGCAGCAGGCGAAGGACGCACAGCCGCAGCAGCCCCAGGACCCGCAGGGCGGCACCGAGGGTGCGGAGCCGCCGCCCGAGACCGACCAGAGCGAGCAGGAGCGGGCCGAGGCCGAGCGGCAGGAGAAGCTCCAGCAGCAGAACTCCGAGGCCCGCGACGACGAGGACCAGAGCCGGCAGGAGTACCAGGAGTTCTTCGGCGACGACCCGGCCGGCGGGCCGGGCGACTCCGGAGGGTCCACCAAGAACTGGTGAGGGTCTCGCGGCGTAGGTCGTCGGGCGGTCAGTCGTCGAGCGCCTCGACGAGCAGGGTCCGTGGACCGGGGCCCTCCTCCGCGAGCACGTCGTGCGGGTTGGCCAGGACGCACTTGCGCAGCGACAGGCACCCGCACCCGATGCAGTCCGTGAGGTGGTCACGCAGGCGCACGAGCTGTTCGATCCGGGCGTCGAGGTCGGCGTGCCACATCCGCGACAGGCGTCGCCAGTCCTTGGCGGTCGGCGTGCGGTTCTGCGGGAGCGTGCCGAGGGCCTCGCGGACCAGGGCGAGCGGGATCCCGACGCGCTGCGAGACGCGGATGAACGAGACGCGGCGCAAGGTCTCCCGGGGGTAGCGACGCTGGTTGCCGGGCGTGCGGCGGGACGTGAGCAGGCCTTCGCGCTCGTAGAAGTGCAGGGCGGACACCGAGACGCCGCTGCGGCGTGCGAGCTCGCCGACCGTGAGCTCGTCATCGGGGTGCGGCCCGTCGTCAGGCATGATTGCTCCAGGCATTCGTCAATCCGTCCATCGACGAGACGAACAGCACTTGACCTCGACAATGGTTGAGGTTCGAGACTAGTCGAAGCGCTCGTTCGAGCACACCCCACCGCGCAGCCCCCACGGGGCCGCGCCCACCCCTGCGAGGAAACATGGAACCGCCACGCCCCGAGGCCCCCGAGGCCGAGGTCGCCGCCGCGATCGGCGACGCCCACACGCCGACCGCTCCCCCGTCGACCGCAGGGACGTCCGCACCGACCGAACCGTCCACCGCCACCTCTGCGGCACAGGCCCCCGCCGGCGCGGGCCTGTCGCCCGCGACCCAGCGCACCGTCCTCGTCGGGATGGTGGCCCTGGTGCTGCTCGGGGCGTTCGAGGCCCTCGCGGTGGCGACCGCGATGCACACGGTCGCCACGGCCCTCGACGGCATGGCGCTCTACGCCGTCGCGTTCGCGGGCTCGATCGCGGCGAGCGTCGTCGGCATGGTCGCAGCAGGCCGCTGGAGCGACCGGTTCGGACCGAGCCCGTCGCTGTGGGGCGGCGTGGGCATGTTCCTCGCGGGCCTGGTCGTCTCGGGGCTCGCCCCGACCATGGAGGTCTTCGTCGCGGGTCGCGTGGTGCAGGGGCTCGGCACCGGCATGTACATCGTGGCGCTGTACGTGCTCGTCGCCCGCGTCTTCCCCGAGGCCCGTCGGCCCGCCGTGTTCGCTGCCTTCGCCGCGGCATGGGTCGTGCCCTCGCTCGTCGGCCCGGTGATCTCGGGGCTCATGGTCCAGCACCTCGGGTGGCGCTGGGTCTTCCTCGCCGTCCCCGTGCTCGCCGTCCCGGCAGTGCTCATGATGCGCCCGGGACTACGCGCCGTCGACCAGGACCGCCGCGAGGTCACCCCCGACACGTCCGGGAACGCCGCCCTGTGGTGGGCGGTCGCCGCTGCCGTGGGCATCGGGCTGCTGCACTTCGCCGGTCAGCAGGAGGGGGCGCGACTGTACGTCCCGCTCGTCGTCGCGCTCGCGCTCGTCGTCGCCGCCGTCCCGCGCCTGCTCCCGCGCGGCACGGCCCGTGCCGCCCGAGGCCTCCCGTCGGTCATCGCGATCCGCGGCCTGGTCGCCGCGGCGTTCACCGGGACCGAGGTCCTGCTGCCCCTGCTCCTCCAGTCCGAGAGAGCCCTGTCCCCGACCCAGGCCGGCGGGATCCTCACCTTCGGGGCGATCGGCTGGTCGGTCGGCGCGTGGCTGCGCGGCAAGGCGCACTGGGGCTGGTCGCACGCGCGGTTCGTCCTCGTCGGGTCGTTGTTTGTCGCGGGCGGCATCTCCGGCACGGTGCTGCTCGCCTGGGCCGCGGTGCCGCCGATCGTCGGCATGCTCGCCTGGACGTTCGCGGGCCTGGGCATGGGCCTGGTCCATCCGACGCTCTCGGTGCTCACGCTCGCACTGTCCCCCGAGGACCAGCAGGGCGCGAACAGCTCGGCGCTCCAGGTGTCCGACGCGCTGTCCGCGGCCATCGCCCTCGCCGTGGCCGGGTCGATGCTCGTCGTGCTGCGCGAGCCCCTGGGGCTCGGGGCGTACGTCGTGTGCTTCGGGGTCATGGTCGCGATCGCGCTGCTCGCGGCGTTCGTGTCACCGCGGACCCGGGTCCCGGCCTGAGCCGACCGGCTTCTCGACGCCCTGCCGGGTCAGCGCGGGTCGTCGACACCGCCCGCGAGCGCCGCGGCGCCCTCGGCGTAGCGGTCGAGCACGATCGCTGCCAGGCGCGCGTCGGGCGCGAGCGGGGCCGTGACGAGGTCGGCACCGGTCTCGAGGAGGCGGTCGTGGAAGAAGCCGGGGGCGAGCAGGTAGGCGGCGACGACCACGCGCGGGACGTCGGTCGGCTCGCTGCCCGACGACGCCGCGAGGTCGTCGTCGAAGGGCTCGCCCGGGGCGGTGGTCGTCCGACCCCGAGGAGGCGTCGCGGCGAGCGTCTCGCGGGCGGACGCGACGGCCTCGCGCACGGACGGGGTGGCCATGGCGCCGAACCCGACCGTGACGGGGCCGTCATGGTGCGCGCGCAGGAGCTCGGCGACGTCCTCGACGTCGCGCGCGGCGCCCGCCTTGCTCGACCCGGCCGCTGCCAGGACCACGGCGTCGTGCGGGCGGACCCCGGCCTCGGCCAGGCGGTCGGCGAGGATCTCGGCGAGGCGCGGGTCGGGGCCGAGCGCACGGGCCGCGGTCGCGGGTCCGTGCTGGGGGCCGCGACCGGAGTGCGCGGGCGAGACGGCCTCGGTGATGTCGACGTCCACGTGGAAGCCCGTGGACAGCAGCAGCGGCACGACGACGGCCGCCCCGCCGGGGCCCGCGCCCGTGGCGGGCGGCGCGACGGCCTGCGTGACGACGTCGGCGACCTCGGGCTGCTGGACGTCGACGAACGCCTCGCGGACGTCGAGGTCGGGGCGGGTCGCGCGGACGTCCGCGAGGATCGCGCGGATCGCGGCCTGACCGTCCGGGTTGTTGGTGCCGTGCGAGCAGCCGACGAGCACGGCTGCGCCCACGCCGCTCGCACGGCTGCCCGCGGCGGCGGACGGCGCGCTCCCCTCGGTCGCGTCGGAGGGGAAACCCAGGATCTCCGTGCTCATGCCAGCTCCAGTCGATAGCCACGTTTGACGACGGTCTTGACGAGGGTGCGGTCACCGACCGCCTCGCGCAGCCGGGCGACCGCGACCTCGGCGGCGTGCGGGTCGCGCGAGTCGCCGGGCAGGGCCGCGAGGACCTGGTCCCGCGTCACGATGTCCCCGGCACGGGCGGCCAGCAGACGCAGTACGTCGAGGCCCGTGGGCGAGAGCGGCAGGACGCGGCCGTCGAGCACCGCGACGCGCGAGCGGATCTGCAGGTTGCCCGCGACGGTCACGAGCGCCAGGGTCTCGGCGTGCTCGTAGTGCCCGACGAGCGTGCGGACCAGCGCCCCGAGGCGGCCGCGGTCCGGCTGGAGCGTCGGGATGCCGCGGTGCGCGAGGGGTCGGGCCGTGATGGGGCCGACCGCGGCCGCGATCATGGCGCCGCGCGTGAACCGCGCCACGACCGCGTCGCCGACGCCCGCGGACTCGGCCGCCGCGAGCCATGCCTCGGCGCCCGGGGCCGACGTGAAGACGACCGCGTCGATCTCGCCGCCCGCTGCCGCGTGGACCGACGACCGGAGCGCGGTCTCGTCCGGCGGCGGCCCCCAGCGGTACACGATGAGGCTCGCGACGTCGGCCCCCGCCTGTGCGAAGACCACGTCGAGGCCGTCGGCCCCCGCCCCGTGGTGCTGGACCGCGATCCGCAGCCCGTCGACCCCTTCCCCGAGCAGCACGTCGGCGATCTCGCCCGACGTCTCCGACTCGGCGACCCAGTCGGCCTGGAGTCCTGCGGCCTGGATCGCGCCGCGCGCCTTGGGACCGCGCGCGACCAGTCGGGCGCGGCTCATGACGTCGAGCAGCTCGTCGGCCAGGCCGTGCGCGTCGGCGGCCTCGATCCAGCCGCGGAAACCGATGCCCGTGGTCACGACCACGACGTCGGGCGGGCGTGCGATCAGGTCGCGCGTACCCGCGAGCAACGCCTCGTCGTCCTCGTTGGGCACCATGCTCAGGGCCGGCGCGTGCCGCACCTCGGCGCCCCGGCGGGACAGGGCCGCGGCGAGCTCGGCCGAACGGCGGTCGGCCGTGACGAGGACCGTGCAGCCGGCCATGACCTGGCCCAGCGCGGGCCGGTGCTCGCCGGTGGGCTCGTCCGTGGCATCGGTGACGTCCGTGGCCTGCCCCGTCACAGGGCGGGCTCCGGCACGAGCACGGTCAGCCCGGGCAGGGGCGTCGTCGCGTCCGGGACGAGCAGCCCCTCGGCCGCGACGTCGCCCACGACGACGACCGCCGGCGCGCGGATCCCGGCGTCGGCCGCGCGGCGGACGAGCGTCCCGAGGGTGGCGCGCGTGACCCGCTGGTGCTGCGTGGAACCGGACTCGACCACGGCGACGGGCGTGGCGACGTCGGCCCCGGCGGTGACCGCCTGGTCCGTGATCTCGCTCAGCATCGACACTCCCATGAGGATCACCAGGGTAGCCGTGCGGTCGCGCACCGCGGCCAGCGCGACCACGCCCAGGGGCTCATGACCGTTGACGACCAGGAACGCGCCGACCGTCCCGCGGTGCGTGAGCGGGATGCCCGCGAGCGCCGGCACGGACAGCGCGCTGCTCACGCCGGGCACGACCTCGACCGGGACGCCCGCGGCCCGGCACGCGAGGACCTCCTCCCCGCCCCGCCCGTAGACGAACGGGTCGCCGCCCTTGAGCCGGACCACGCGTCGCCCGCGGCGGGCCTGCTCGACGAGGATCGCGTTGATCTGGTGCTGCGGGACAGGGTGGTGGCCCGGGGTCTTGCCGACGTCGATGATCTCGACGCCCGCGGGCAGGTCGGCGAGGACCTCGGTAGGCCCGAGGCGGTCGGTCACGACGACGTCGGCGCTCACGAGCGCACGCCAGGCGCGCACCGTGAGGAGGTCGGCGGCACCAGGTCCGCCGCCCACGAGCACGACCGAGCCGCCGGGCCCGGTGCCGCCGGCGCCGAACATGCGGTGACCGTCCGCCGAGCATGCGGTGGGCGTCCGATCCGGGCCGGATCCCGACGACAACCGCATGCTCGGCACCGAGGCGGCCCTCACGGGGTGGGGCCGGTCGGCGCCGCGACGTGCACGACGCCGTCGCGCACCTCGACCGGCCACGTCGCCAGGTCCGGGCCCGCCACGAGCACGGGGAGGAACCCGACCGCGTCGAGGCACTCTCCCGTCTCGAGCGCGAAGACCTGCTTGTACATCGGCGACGCGACGGTCGGCACCCCGCGGCGCGTCCCGACGATGCCGCGCGACATGACGTTCGCGCCGCTGAACGGGTCGAGCTGCTGGACCGCGAGCACGCGGTCGTCGGTCAGGCGGAAGAGCGCGACCTGCTGCCCGCCGACGAGCGCCGCGGCCCCGCGCTCGACCGCGAGGTCCGCGACGCGGCACACGGGCTGCCACGCCGGGCCGACCTGTGCGTCCTGCGCCGCACCCACCGACGCGCCCACCGACGCAGTCGTCGGGGCCGTCGTGCCCGTCGTGCCCACGATCTGCGCGCTCATGCCCGCACCTCCAACGTCGTCCCGGCGATCAGCACGGCACCTGCACGCTCCGCGGTCGTCGCCGGCCGTGGCTGCCCGCGCTCGGCCACGTACGCGAGGTCCGGGTCCGCCGTCGTGGGCGCGTTGACGAACGACCCGAACCGCTTGAGCTTCTCGGGGTCCTCCAGGACCGCGCGCCACTCGTCCTCGTACGCGTCCACGTGGAGCGCCATCGCGGCGTCGAGGTCGGCCGCGATGCCCAGCGAGTCCTCGAGGATCACGGCGCGGATCCCGTCGAGCCCGCCCTCGACCTCCTCGACCCACACCGACGTGCGCTGGAGCCGGTCCGCGGTGCGCACGTAGTACAGCAGGAAACGGTCGATCGTCCTGATCAGCGTCTCGTCGTCGAGGTCCTCCGCGAGGAGCCGCGCGTGCCGGGGCGTGAAGCCGCCGTTGCCGCCCACGTACACGTTCCAGCCCTTGTCGGTCGCGATCACGCCCACGTCCTTGCCGCGCGCCTCGGCGCACTCGCGCGCGCAGCCCGAGACGCCGAGCTTGATCTTGTGCGGCGAACGCAGGCCGCGGTACCGCAGCTCGAGGCGGACGGCCATGCCCACCGAGTCCTGCACCCCGAACCGGCACCACGTCGACCCCACGCACGACTTCACGGTCCGCAGCGACTTCCCGTACGCCTGCCCCGACTCCATGCCCGCGTCGACCAGCCGGCGCCAGATCAGCGGGAGCTGCTCGATCCGCGCCCCGAACATGTCGATCCGCTGGCCGCCCGTGATCTTGGTGTAGAGCCCGAAGTCCTTCGCGACCTGCCCGATCACGAGCAGCCCCTCGGGCGTGATCTCCCCACCCGGGATGCGCGGGACCACCGAGTACGTGCCGTCCTTCTGCATGTTCGCCATGACGTGGTCGTTGGTGTCCTGGAGCGCGGCCTGCTCGCCCGTCAGGATGTGACCGTTGCCCAACGAGGCCAGGACCGACGCCACGACCGGCTTGCAGATGTCGCACCCACGGCCGGGGCCCGCGGCCGGGAGCCCGGCCGGGGCGACGCCGTCGGGCATCTCCTCGACGGCGGCCGGGACGCGCCCGAACCGCGCGATGATCTCGCTGAACGTGTGCAGGTCCGCGACGCGGACCGCGTCGAAGAGCTGTGCACGCGAGAGCTCGAAGTGCTCGCACAGCGCGTTCGAGACCTCGATCCCGGCCTTCTCGAGCTCGGTCGTCGTGAGCCTCTTGACGAGAGGGAGGCACGAGCCGCAGCTCGTGCCCGCCCGGGTGCAGGCCTTGACCGCGGCGACGTCGGTGCACGCGTGCTCGGTCACGGCCCCGCGGATCGTCCCTGCGGCGACGTTGTTGCACGAGCACACCGTGGCGTCGTCGGGCAGCTCGAGCCCCGCCGCGCCGCCGGCCGCAGCGCCCTCGGGCAGGAGGTACGAGCCGGGGTCGCCCGGCAGCTCGCGCCCGACCATGGGCCGCAGGGCCGCGTACGGCGTCGCGTCGCCCACGAACACGCCGCCCAGGAGCGTGCGCGCGTCGTCGGACAGGACGAGCTTCTTGTAGACGCCCGCGACGGGGTCCGCCCAGACGAGCTCCATGGCGCCCTCGGTGCGCGCGAACGCGTCGCCGAAGCTCGCGACGTCCACGCCCCGCAGCTTGAGCCTGGTCGCGGTGTCCGCGCCAGGGAACGTCGCCGCGCCGCCCAGCAACCGGTCCACGACGACCTCGGCCATCGCGTACCCCGGGGCCACGAGCCCCAGGCACCTGCCCTCGATGCACGCGACCTCGCCGACCGCCCACACGTGCGGGTCCGGCGTCCGGCACGACAGGTCGACGACCGCGCCGCCGCGCTCGCCGACCGGCAGGCCCGCGTCCCGGGCCAGCTCGTCGCGCGGCCGGACGCCCGTCGCCAGGACGACCACGTCGACGTCGAGCCGCCCGCCGTCCACGAAGTCGAGGCGGCCCACGTGACCCGTGGCGCGCGCGGGCCGCATCTGCTGGGTCGCGGTGCTCACGCGCACCGCGATGCCCATGTCGTTGATGAGGCGACCGAGCGCCTGCCCGCCGCCCAGGTCGACCTGCGCGTCCATGAGGTGCGTCCCGAACTGGATGACGGTCGCCTGGGCGCCGAGCGCCTTGAGCGCTCCCGCGGCCTCGAGCCCCAGGAGGCCGCCACCGATGACCGCGCCGCGCACCGGGCGGTCGTACGACGTCCCGGCCCGCTCCTCGCGCTTGGCCTCGACCCACCCGCGCAGGGCCGCGACGTCGTCGATCGTGCGGTACACGAACACGCCCGGCAGCTCGTTGCCCGGGATCGGGGGGCGCGCCGCGTCGGAGCCCGTCGCGAGCACGAGCTCGTCGTAGTCGTGGACCCGGCCCAGGCGGTCGGTGACCTGACGTGCCTCGCGGTCGATCGAGTCGACGCGGCAGTCGCGCACCAGGCGCACGAGCGGGTCGTCCCACAGCGCGGGGTCGCCGAGGGTGAGCTCCTCGGGGTCGCGCGCCGAGAAGTACGAGGTCAGCGCCACGCGGTCGTACGGGTGGCGGGGCTCCTCGGCGAAGACGGTGACCCGCCACTCGCCGGCGGTGTCACGGGCGCGCAACGCCTCGACGAGACGCTGGGCGACCATGCCGCCGCCGACGACCACGAGGTGACGGGAAGATCTCGATGATGCGGTCACGGGGGCTCCTGGGGGGTGCGGTCCGGGTGTCCGGGAAGCGGCTGCTGCTCCGGACACTAGGGATGCGCGGTTTCCGCGCCGCTCCCGCCCCTTTGCCCCGCCGTAACGTTCTTCTCACGCGCACGGCGGCGTGCGCGTGAGAACGCGCCGCGCGCCCTCGAGCGGCGCCCCGGGAGCCCTGTCAGCGCGGGGCGCCAGCCGGTTCCGGGGCGGCGGGGAGCGCGGGTGCGGGGCCGCCCTGCTCCGGGTCCGCGCGCCGCAACCAGTCGGCGAGCCCGCACACGACGTCCTTGCAGCCGCCGCACCCGGTCGTCGCGCGCGTCGTGCGGGCGATGTCCATGGTGCTGCGCGCCCCCTCGCGCCAGCTCGCGACGACGTCGCCCTTGGTCACCCCGTTGCAGCTGCACACCGTGGTCCGGTCGGGCATGTGCGTGGGGTCCGACGCCGGAGCGGCCGCCTGCGCGACGGGTCGCAGCAGCAGGTGGGCCGGGTCCGCGGGCACGGGGACCCGGCGCGTGTAGGCCGCGGTGAGGTCGGCACCGATCTGCGGGGCGCCGACCACGGTCGCCCCGACGAGGAACCCGCCCGCGACCACGACCTCGACGTGCCGCCCCGCGTCGGGGTCGGTCAGGCGGAGCGTCCGATGGGTCGGGTCGTGGGGACGCCGTGACCCGCAGACACCCATCGCGACCACGTCGAGGCCCGCGGCCTTGAGCCGCACGACGTCGGTGGGTGGCGCCGTGGGCGGCGAGGGCGGTGCGCTGGGCGCGGGCGGCACCTCTCGCGCCGGCATCTCTCCGGGCGACGACCTCGCCCCACCGCCGCGAGGGTCGTCCCCAGGTGCGGCCAGCCGGGGTTCCTGGGCGCCGTGGACCCCCGTTGGCCGCGTCTCGCGCAGGCTGCGACTCGGCGGACCCCCTGCGCTCCGCTCGACGTCGAGCGCGATCCGCAGCGCCATGCTCGGCCGGTCCTCGTCGACGAACCGGACGCGGGGTCGCGGCCTCGCCCCGGCGGGGTCGTGCGCAGGACTCCCCGGCGCGCCCCCAGGTTCCGTCCGCGACCCCCACAGGGCGAGCCGCGCCGCGAGCCGCCGCGACTGCTCCCACCCCTGCGCGATCAGCCCCGTCCCGCCCTCGGGCGGCTGCGCGCAGTCACCGATCGCGTACACGTCCGGGTCGTCGGGGCTCGACAGCCCCTGCCCGACGACGACGCCCCGGTCCACCGTCAGGCCAGCGGTCCGGGCGAGAGTCGCCTCGGGCACCGTCCCGCACGCGAGCACGAGCAGGTCGGCCGGGATCTCGTCGGCCGGGCCCGCGGCAGCGGGCACTCCGGTGGCCCCAGCCCCCGGTGCGCCGGTCGCGCGAGGCGTGCGTCCGCCGTCGGGCACGAGGACGAGCCCCGAGAGCGCCGCGCCCCCGTCGCCGACGCGGCGCACCACGACCTCGCGTGTGCGTGCCCCGGTCCGTACCGTGATCCCGAGCTCGGCGAGCGTGCGCAGGGCCGCGAGGCCCGCGTCGGGGCCGAGCTGACGGTCCATGGGGCTCGCACCACCGTGCACCACGGTCACCGCGAGACCGCGGCGAGCCAGGCCGCACGCGACCTCGAGCCCCAGGACCCCGGCCCCGATCACGACGGCGCGTCGCGCGTTGGCGGTCGCTGCGACGATCTCGCGCGCGTCGTCGAGCGTGCGCAGGGCGTGCACCCCCGCGGGCAGCGACCCGCCGGGTCCCGACCGCAGGCCCGGGACGTCCGGGACGCGCGCGGCAGAGCCCGTCGCGAGCACCACCGCGTCGTAACCGAAGGCCCCGTCGCTCGTGAGCACGGTGCGCGCGGCGCGGTCGATCGCGATCGCGGGCGCACCGCGGTGCACCTCGACCCTCCCGTCGCCCGCCGAGGGCATGGTCAGCGCACCGATGTCGGCCCGACCCGCGACGACCTCGCTCAGCAGGACGCGGTTGTACGGCTCGTACTCCTCGCCGCCGAGCACCGTGACGCGGACCCGACCCGGTCCGACGCTCGCCAGCAGGTCGGCCACGAACCTCGACCCGACCATGCCGTCGCCCACGACGACGACCCGGAACATGGTGTCGGTCATGCGACCACCTCCCCGGAGCGCTCGAGAGTCCGGCCCACGTGCGCATCCGGGTCCGCGTCAGGATCCGGCGCGACCGCGACCGCGCAGACCTTGAACTCGGGCATCCCGGAGATCGGGTCCGTCGCGTCGGTCGTGATGCGGTTGACGCTCCCGGCGCCGCTCCAGTGGAAGGGCATGAAGACCGTGTCGGGGCGGATCCTGTCGCTCCACCGCGCGGGCGCCCGGACCTCGCCTCGCGCCGACGTGAGGCGCACCGGGTCCCCGTCCTGGACACCCAGGCGGAAGCCGAGGATCGGGTGCATCTCGACGAACGGACCGGGCACGATCCGGTCGAGGTCGGCGACGCGGCGGGTCTGCGCTCCCGACTGGTAGTGCTGCAGGACGCGGCCCGTCACGAGGTAGACCGGGGCGTCGGGCCGCAGGTCGTCGCTGGGGCCGACGTGGTCGACCGCGACCATGCGCGCGCGCCCGTCGGGGGTGTGGAAGCGGTCGAGGAACATCCGCGGGGTGCCGGGGTGCGCCTCTCCCCCGACCGGGCCGGCCGGCACCGGCCAGAACAGCCCCGGCCCGCCCGCGGCCTCGTCGGCGTCGAGCCGCGCGTGGCTGAGCCCCGAGTAGTCCGCGACGCCGCCCGCCGAGGCCCGGGCCAGCTCGTCGAACACCTCGGCCGGTTCCAGCGGGAAGGGCACGGTCGAGCCCAGCCTGCGCGCGAGCTCGGCGAAGACCCACAGCTCGGACCGCACGCCGGCCGGCGGCGTCACGGCCTGCCGGCGGCGGATCACGCGCCCCTCGAGCGAGGTCATGGTCCCCTCCTCCTCGGCCCACTGCGTCACGGGCAGCACGACGTCGGCGCGCAGCGCGGTCTCGGACGGCACCAGGTCGCACACCACGAGCAGGTCCAGGGCGTCGAGCCGCTCGGCGACGGACGTCGCGTTAGGCGCGCTGACCAGCACGTTCGACCCGTGCACGAGCAGCGCGCGCGGCCCTCCCGGTGTCCCGAGCGAGCGCAGCAGCTCGACCGCAGGCTTGCCCGGCCCGGGCAGCGAGGCGGGGTCCACGCCCCACACCGCGGCGACGTGGGCGCGCGCGGCCGGGTCGTCGATCTTGCGGTAGCCGGGGAGCTGGTCGGCCTTCTGTCCGTGCTCCCGGCCGCCCTGCCCGTTGCCCTGCCCCGTGATCGCGCCGTACCCGGAACCGGTCCGACCGGGCAGGCCGAGCACGAGCGCCAGGTCGATCGCCGCGGTGACGGTCGCGGTGCCCTGCGTCGACTGCTCGACGCCCCGCCCCGTCAGGACGTACGCACCGCGCCCGCCGCGCGAGGGCGAGGCCGCCGCGAGCAGCCGCGCGACCCGGCGGAGGTCGTCGGCCGCGATCCCGCACACGGTCTCGGCGCGCTCGGGCCACCAGGCCGCGACCGCGCGGCGCACGTCCTCGACCCCGGACACGCGCGCGGCGAGGTACTCCTCGTCGGCGAGACCCTCGGCCCACACGACGTGCAGGAGCGCGAGCAGCACCACGAGGTCGGTGCCCGGCACCGGCTGCAGGTGGACGCCCTGCGGCGGCGCGTCCGCCGCACCGCCGGGCGCCCCCGCGCCCGTGAGCGCGGCCGTCGCCGTGCGTCGTGGGTCCACGACCACGAGCCCGCCGCGCGAGCGCACCCCCGCGAGGTGCTGGACCGAGGGCGGCATGGTCTCGGCCGGGTTCGAGCCGAGCAGCAGCACCGCGTCGGCCCCCGCGAGGTCCGCGAGCGGGAACGGCATCCCCCGGTCGGCACCGAACGCCCGGTTCGCCCCGGCCGCCGCGCTCGCCATGCAGAAGCGCCCGTTGTAGTCGATGTTCGCGGTCCGCAGGACGGTCCGTGCGAGCTTTCCCAGCGCGTACGCCTTCTCGTTGGTGAGTCCCCCGCCGCCGAAGACCGCTACCGCGTCCCGCCCGGAGTCACCCTGGATCGCGGTGATCTCGCGGGCGACCCGGTCGAGCGCCTCGTCCCACGTCGCGGGCCGCAGCTCGCCGCGGGTCACGTCGCCCGCCGCGTCGACCGTGCGGTCGCGCACGAGCGGGACCGTGAGCCGGTCGCTCGCCGTGAGCAGGCTCGCGCTGGTCCAGCCCTTCTGGCACAGCCCGCCCTTGTTGGTGGGGAACTCGCGCGGTGCGACGACCGCGCGGGGCGAGCCCGCGCCGTCGGGCCCACGGTCCTGCGCGGGCGTGAGCGTCATGCCGCACTGCAGCGCGCAGTAGGGGCAGTGCGTGTCACTGCCCGACGGCGCCGCTCGCCCGGGGAGTGCGGCCACGCCGGGGCCGGGAGCCGAGCGGGCCACGCTCAGATCCCCGCCGAGGCCAGTGCCGCACCCCGGCGCTGGTAGACGGCCCACGTGACCGCGGCCATGACCGCGTACACGCCGATGAAGATCCACAGCGCCGGGACGAGCGACCCCGCGAGGTCGTTCGAGACCGCGAAGCCGCGCGGGATGAGGAACCCGCCGAACGCCCCGACGGCCCCTGCGATCCCGATGCAGCCCGCGGCCGCCTTGCGGACGCGGGTGCGGTGGGCGGCGCGCTCGTCGTCTGGCAGCCCCTTCGCCGTCGCCTCCCCCGACGCCGCGAAGACCGCGGGGATCATGCGGTAGGTCGCGCCGTTGCCGATGCCCGTCGCGACGAACAGCAGCAGGAACGAGCCGAAGAACAGCCCGAACGAGTGCGACCCCAGGGCCTGGATCGCGCCGAACGCCCCGACGGCCATGACACCGAACGCCGCGATCGTCACGCGTGCGCCCCCCACCCTGTCGGCGACGATCCCGCCGAGCGGGCGGGACACCGCACCCACGAGCGCACCGAGGAAGGCGATTGAGAGCGTGACCTCGGGGAACTGGTTCTTGAGGAGCGTCGGGAACGCACCCGAGTAGCCGATGAACGACCCGAACGTCCCGATGTAGAGGAACGAGATGATCCACGTGTGCCGGTTGCGGGTCGCGGACGCGAACGAGCGGACGTCGGCCGTGGCGTGCGACAGGTTGTCCATGTACCGCCAGGCGAGGAACGCCGCGACCAGGACGAACGGGATCATCATGAGACCCGCACGTTCCAGGGCGATGCCCGCCCCCGTGACGATCACGAGCGGCACCGCGAGCTGGACGGCGGCGGTCCCGAGGTTGCCGCCTGCGGCGTTGAGGCCGAGCGCCCTGCCCTTCTCCCTCTCCGGGTAGAAGAACGAGATGTTGGCCATGGAGGACGCGAAGTTACCGCCGCCGAACCCGGCGAGCGCCGCGACGAGCAGCATCACGCCGAACGGCGTCTGCGGGTCCTGCACGACGACCGCGAGCGAGACCGTGGGCACCAGGAGCAGCAGCGCGGACGCGATCGTCCAGTTGCGTCCGCCGAACAGCGGCACCGCGAACGTGTACGGGATGCGCAGGGTCGCGCCCACGAGGCTCGGGACGGCGATGAGCCAGAACTGCTGGTCCACGGTGAAGGCGAAGCCGGCCGTGCCGAGCTGCGGCACGACGATCGACCACAGGGCCCACACGGCGAACCCGAGGAACTCGGCGAAGACCGAGATCCACAGGTTGCGGGTGGCGACGGCGCGGCCGCCGTCGCGCCAGAAGGTCGGGTCCTCGGGGTCCCAGTGCTCGATCCAGCGGCCACGACGACGAGACGACGGGGTCGCTGCGGCGGACGGGGCCGCCGGTGGCACCGACGGCCGCCTGGGCGTTGCGGTCGTGACCTGCGGGGTAGGGCCTGCGGGGACGGACATGGCGCCTCCTGGGGGGACCGGGGTGGGACCTGGGACCGGGTGAACCGGCACGTCGAGCGACGCCCGACCGGTACCCGTGACCGTAGGAAGCGCGTGTTTCTGCCGGACGCGGCGCCCGTTTCTCGTCCGTAAGGGTTTGCGCACACCGCGGCCGGCCCCGCTGTGAGAGCCTCTGCAGCACCCGCCCGGAGGACTGCCGGGGAGCACAGTGACCAAACCGTCAGGTGATATCCGGGCCGTCCGGCGTTTCATCCTGCCCGAGCCCGACCGACCCGGTTTAGACTCGCGCCAGTCCCTTCGACGGCGGCCGGGCTGGGCGCGCTCCGACCGCTGCACGACGGGGCGAACCGCTGGACCCACGTCCAGGGGTTGAGATTCGAGAAAAGGATCCACGCATGCCGCGACAGAGCACCGCTGCATCCGGAGCGGTCAACCCGCTGCGCGCGCTCGCCGCGCTCGTCCGCCTGACGAGTGCGTCCGCACCGAAGGACGTCGACCACAGCGCGGCCCTGTGCCGCGTGTGCGCCTGGTACCTCGACGAGCCGGGCTGGACGCTCGACGGCCCCACCCACACGATCTGCGACTGCTGCGGGTCCGAGAGCGGGATCGACGACACGACCCCCGAGCGCATCATCGCCTACCGCCGCCGCTGGACCCGTGGGGGCCACGTCTGGTTCGACCCCACGCGACGACCCGCCGGCTGGACCTACGACGACGGCCTGCCGTCGGACACGCAGGACCGCTGGAGCGCCGCGAGTCACTGACGTCTCCCCGCACCACCTGCCACGCCCGGCCGCTCCCGGCCGCCGTGAGGTCCTACCCCTGGCCGGGTGCTCCCCACGTCCCTCCGCCAGGGGGCGGGGCACAGGGGCCGGGGGCGACGAGCGCCGCGATCTCGGCCCGCACCGCCACGCCGTCGCCTGTCCTCATGACGGTGTAGACGACTCCTTCGTGCGAGCTCGACGCAGGCGCGTTGCCGACCATCGCGGAGTCGACCGGCGGATCGTCGGGCACGGGCGCCCAGGCTGTCGTGACGAGGTCCGCGGTCGGGTTCTCCCTCAGCCAGTTGGCCGTCTCGCTGACGGTCGCACCAGGGATCTTCCAGAACGCCTCGAGCTCTTCGACCGGCCCGCACGACCAGCCGGTGAAGGAGGTGAAGGTGGCGACGCTGGAGTCGGATCGGATCGCTCCGGGCGGCACGACCGCCGCGTCCAGCCAGGCCTGGGCCCGCTCGCGTGCTGCTGCACCGTCGGCCCCCGGTGCGGAGGTCGCCTCACCGCTCGACGTGACGGCGACGGGGCCTGGGGTCGCCGGCCCGCCGTCGCCGTCGTCACCGGCGGCGGGGACGGAGACGGGGGCGGGGGCGGAGGCGGGGGCGGGGGCGGCACAGCCGGTCACCGAGAGGGTCACGAACAACGCACCGATCACCAGGCCTGAGCGACTTCGCATGCGCACACCCTAGCGGCGAGGGGACTGCCCGACCGCACACCGATCATCGTGCATCCGCTGAGGCGTCGGCGGTCTCTCCGCAGCGCCCGGCGGGGCCGTCAACCCCAGACGAGCGCCTGGGCCGGGTCCTCGAGGATCTTCGCGACGTCGCTCAGCACGTACGCTCCGAGCGCGCCGTCGACCAGGCGGTGGTCGAAGCTCAGCGCGAGCTGCGTGACCCAGCGCTTCTTGATCTTGCCCTTGTGGACCCAGGGCTGCTCGCGGATCGCGCCGAACGCGAGGATCGCGGCCTCGCCCGGGTTGAGGATCGGGGTGCCCGTGTCGATCCCGAACACGCCCACGTTGGTGATCGTGATCGTCCCGTCGGACATGTCGGCGGGCGACGTGCGACCCGCGCGGGCCGTGGCCGTGAGGTCGGAGAGCCCTTGGGCGAGACCCTTGAGGTCGAGGCGGTGCGCGTCCTTGATGTTCGGCACGACGAGCCCGCGGGGCGTCGCGGCCGCGATCCCCAGGTTCACGTAGTGCTTGTAGACGATCTCCTGCGCGGCCTCGTCCCAGCTCGCGTTGATGTCGGGGTGGCGGCGCACCGCGAGCAGCAGCGCGCGGGCCGTGATGAGCAGGGGTGTGACGCGCACGTCCTTGAACTCGCGGTCCTCGCGGAGCCTCGCGACGAGCTTCATGGTCTTGGTGACGTCGACCGTGTGGAACTCGGTCACGTGCGGTGCCGTGAACGCGCTCTGGACCATCGCTTCGGCCGTGCGCTTGCGGACGGACTTCACGGGCACGCGGGTCTGGCGTCCGTCGGGGGTCACGGACGACCCGGTGCCCGCGTCGTTGAGCCAGGGCGAGTCGTCGCCCGCGTAGGTCGCGAGCGTGCGCGGCTCGGAGCGCGCGTTGTAGGCGAGCACGTCCTCGCGCGTGATGATCCCGCCGGGCCCGGTCGCGGGCACGGACGCGAGCTCGACGCCCAGGTCGCGCGCGAGCTTGCGCACGGGGGGCTTGGCGAGGACGGTCCGTCCGGCGGTCGCGGCGGAGACCAGGGCACGGATGGGGCCCGACGGCGCCGGTCGCGTCGCCTGCGCGGGTGCGCCGGGCGCCGGGGTCGCCGGAGCGGAGGGCGCGTCGGCGGGAGCGGGGCGCTGCGCCGTCGGGCCTGCGGCGGAGGCCGTCGCGGCGCCGCGGCGCGGGCGACGCGCGCTCGCCTGCTCGGCGACGCCGTAGCCGACCAGGACCGCACCGCTGCCCTCGGCAGCGGGGGCTTGCTCCGCGGGGGCGGCGGGAGCCGACGGCCCGCCCGTCGGGTCGGTGTCGACCACGATGATCGGCACGCCGACCTCGACCGTGTCGCCCTCGGCCGCGAGGAGCTCGGTCACGACGCCCGTGTAGGGCGAAGGGAGCTCGACGAGCGACTTGGCGGTCTCGATCTCCACGATCGTCTGGTTGACCGTGACCTCGTCGCCGACGGCGACGTGCCACTGCACGATCTCCGCCTCGGTGAGTCCCTCGCCGGCGTCGGGGAGCTTGAACTGCTCGAAGGTGGGCACTGCCTGCTCCTCGTGTGAACTGGTCTGCGGGTCGGAAGGTCGGGTGCGGCGCGGGGCCGTCAGAACGCCATGGCGCGGTCGACCGCGTCGAGCACCCGGTCGAGGCTCGGCAGGTACTCGTGCTCGAGCTTCGCGACGGGGTACGGCGTGTGGAAGCCGCCGACGCGCAGCACGGGCGACTCGAGCTCGTAGAAGCACTCCTCGGTCACGCGGGCCGCGATCTCGGCGCCCGAGCCGAGGAACGTCGCGGCCTCGTGCACGACGACGCAGCGTCCGGTCTTGCGCACCGACGCGACGACGGTCGCGGTGTCGAGCGGGGAGATGGCGCGCAGGTCCACGACCTCGATCGACCGCCCCTCGGCCGCTGCCGCGGCGGCGACCTTGAGCGCGGTCGGCACGGTGGGGCCGTACGCCACGAGCGTGAGGTCCGTGCCCTCGCGCACCACGACCGCGGAGTTGAGGGTCGAGTCGCCGACGGGAGCGTCGAGCACGACGTCGCCCTTGTCCCAGTAGCGGCCCTTGGGCTCGAAGAACAGCACAGGGTCCGGGGACGCGATGGCCTCGCGGATCATCGTGTACGCGTCCTGCGGCGTCGACGGCGAGACGACGCGCAGCCCGGGGGTGTGCGCGAACAGCGCCTCGGGGCTCTCGCTGTGGTGCTCGACCGCGCCGATCCCGCCGCCGAACGGCACCCGGATGACCACGGGCAGGTTCAGGCGACCGCGCGAGCGGTAGTGCATCTTGGCGAGCTGCGTCGTGATCTGGTCGTAGGCCGGGAAGATGAAGCCGTCGAACTGGATCTCGCACACGGGCCGGTAGCCGCGCAACGCCAGACCGATCGCGGTCCCGACGATGCCCGACTCGGCGAGCGGCGTGTCGACCACGCGGTCCTCGCCGAAGCTCGCCTGGAGCCCGTCGGTCACGCGGAAGACGCCGCCGAGCTTGCCGATGTCCTCGCCCATGAGCAGGACCTTGGGGTCGCTCGCGAGCGAGGCGCGCATGCCCTCGTTGATGGCCTTGCCCAGCGTGAGGCGGGCCGTGCCGGTCGCCGTGGCCGGTGCGGTGGTGGTCGGCGCGCTCATCGTGCTCCTCCGTGCTGGTCGTGCGTCCTCGAGGCTCCCTCGTCCGTGAAGGACGCCTCGTACTCCTCGAACCACCGGCGCTCGGTCGTGACGACCGCGTGCTCGGTCGCGTACACGTGCTCGAACATCGACTCGGTCGACGGGCGGCCCAGGCCGCGCACGAAGGTCCGCAGGCGCTCCCCGAGCGCGTCGCCCTCGGCCTCGAGGTCTGCGGCCCACTGCTCGTCCCACGCACCCTCGGCCTCCAGGAGGAGGCGCAGGCGGTCGATCGGGTCCCGACGGCGCCACAGCTCCTCCTGCTCGGAGGTGCGGTAACGGGTGGGGTCGTCCGAGGTCGTGTGCGCGCCCATGCGGTACGTGTAAGCCTCGATGAACGTGGGGCCGCCGCCCGAGTGCGCGCGCTCGAGCGCCTCGGCCGTCGCGGCGTAGCACGCGAGGACGTCGTTGCCGTCGACCCGCAGGCTCGGGATGCCGAAGCCGTGGGCCCGCTGGTGGATCGGCACGCGCGACTGCTTGGTCGTGGGCTCGGAGATGGCCCACTGGTTGTTCTGGCAGAAGAACACGACCGGGGACTCGTTGACCGCGGCGAAGACGAGGGCCTCGCTCACGTCGCCCTGGGACGTCGCGCCGTCGCCGAAGTACGTCACGACCGCGGTGTCCTTGGCCGGGTCGCCCGTGCCGACGAGCCCGTCGCGCTGGACGCCCATCGCATAGCCCGTCGCGTGCAGCGTGTGCGAGCCGATCACGAGCGTGTAGAGGTGGAAGTTGTGCTCCTCCGGGTCCCAGCCGCCGTGGTCGATGCCGCGGAACTGGCGCAGGATGTCGGCGACGTCCACGCCGCGCGTGTACGCGACCCCGTGCTCGCGGTAGGACGGGAAGACGTAGTCCTGCGGGGCGAGCGCCCGACCCGAGCCGATCTGCGCGGCCTCCTGGCCGAGCGCCTGGGGAAAGAGCCCGAGCTCGCCCTGCCGCTGGAGCGACGTCGACTCGTCGTCGAAGCGGCGGGTCAGGACCATGTCGCGGTACAGGCCGCGCAGGGCGTCGGCGTCCAGGTGGGCGACGCGCTCGCGGTAGGCCGCGTTCTCCGGGGTCTCGACCCGCACACCGGTCGGGGTCAGGAGCTGGAGCAGGTCCGCGTCGACGGGGAGGGTCGCCCCGGTGTCCGTCGTTCCGGAGTCCGTCGAGGCCGCCAGGGGACCGCCGGCAGGCTCGGCTGCGAGGTCGGCCGCAGGGGCCGTGTGCTGCTGGTTCACGCGTTCTCCTTCGGTGCGGCCCGAGGCGTGAGCCCGGGTCGCTCGGGGGCGGTCCTCGGCCGTTCCCGACCGAACCTACGACACCGTAGCTTACGCAAGCGTAGGCTACGAGCGGGTAGCCTCCTGCGCCATTGGAGGACAAACCTTCCCCGGTCGTCTTTGGAGGTTCCCTCCAACTGCACGTCCACGTCTCGCCACGAACCAGGGCGTCGCGGACGGATCCGTTGGCGCAACCCCTCAGAACAGGCGAGCCCCGCAGCACGACGGCCACCGCAAGCACCGCCCGCACCGCGCGTCCGCACGACGGGACTCGGGGGTCAGCCCTGCGGCTACGGACCGGTGTACCCCGCCCGCGCACGGAGGGCGTCCCGCTCCCGGACGACCGGCCACGTCGAGAACGCGAACACCAGGAACATCACGACGTTCAGCAGCGGCACGATCCCCACCAGGACCCACCAGCCCGAGTAGCCGGCCTTGCGGATGATCTGGATGTAGGCGATCAGGAAGATGATCGCGACGGCCGCCCAGACGATCAGCGCCGCCGTGCCGAAGAGCCAGCCGTAGTCGTCCTGGAGCTGGTCGTACGAGGGAGTGTCCATACCGGGAGTCTTCTCCCAGGGGCCCGCTCCGGCAACAGGTACCGGTGCCGCTACCGCCAGCGTGCCGCGACCCTCAGGAACGCCTCGGTCGCCTCCTCCTCACCCACGCTCACCCGGATGCCCTCGCCCGCGAACGGGCGCACCAGGAGACCTGCCGCTGAAGCGCCCGCGGCGAGCTCCGCCGTCGGGCCGCCGAGCGGGAACCACACGAAGTTCGCCTGCGTCTCCGGCAGGTCCCAGCCCTGGTCCCGCAGCCCCTCGACCAGGCGCTCGCGCCGCGCGACCAGGTGCTCGACGCGCTCCAGCAGCTCGCCCTTGACCGACAAGGCCGCGAGCGCCGCGCGCTGCGCGACGTGCGAGACGCCGAACGGCGTCGAGACCGCGCGGACGCCCGCCGCGAGCGCGGGCTCGGCGACCGCGTATCCGACCCGCAGCCCCGCCAGCCCGTAGGCCTTGGACAGCGTGCGCAGCAGGACCACGTTGGGGTGCGCCGCGAGGACCGCGAGGCCGTCGGGCGCCTGCGGGTCGCGCACGAACTCCAGGTAGGCCTCGTCGAGGACCACCAGGACGTCGGTCGGGACCGCCGCGAGGAACGCGTCGAGCTCGCCCGCGTGCACCACGGGGCCCGTCGGGTTGTTGGGCGTGCAGACCAGGACGACGCGCGTGCGGTCGCTGATCGCCGCGGCCATCGCGGGCAGGTCGAGGCGACCGTCCCGGGTCACCGGGACGCGCACCGACGTGCCGCCCGCGACCGCGACCGCGATCGGGTACGCCTCGAACGAGCGCCACGGGTAGACGACCTCGTCCCCCGCGTCCACGACGGCCGACAGGATGTGCGCGAGCACGGCCACCGAGCCGTTGCCCACGACGACCTGCGCCGCGTCCACGCCCAGGTCGGTCGCGAGCGCCTCGGTCAGGTCCGTCGCATACATGTCCGGGTAGCGGTTGGTGTCCGCGGCCGCGTCGACGATGGCCGCGACGACCGCGGCGGGCGGCGGGTACGGGTTCTCGTTGGACGACAGCTTGAACGCGCTCGACCCGGGAGCGAGGCGCGCGCCCGGCACGTAGGCGGGCAGCGCGGCGACGGCGGGACGGAGGGGGACGCCTGCGGCGGGGGGCGTGGGGACGGAGGGCGCGGGGCTGGTCACGCCACCAGGATGCCACCGTCCCTCGCCGCCCGACGGCGTCGCTCACGTCGTGGGCCGGGTGCGCGCTTCGCACGGAGACCGCGTGTGTGGATGCCGACCCACGCCAGCCGATGGCAGGATGACACGCATGAGCTTCGTCATCCGCGTCATCGTCACCGGCATCGCGATCTGGCTCACGAGCCTGTTCATCGACGACCACTTCTCGATCGTCGGCTCCGACACCGTCGGCGGCCAGATCGTGATCGTCCTGGCCGTGGCCCTCATCTACTCGCTGGTCAACGCGATCATCAAGCCGATCGTGGCGATCATCTCGATCCCGCTCTACATCCTCACCCTGGGACTGTTCACGCTCGTCGTGAACGCCCTCATGCTGATGCTCACGGCGTGGATCACCGAGCAGACGGACTGGGGCATCCGGATCGAGGGTGGGTTCTGGTGGGCGCTGCTGGCCGCGCTCATCATCGGCGTCCTGAACTTCGCGATCTCCGCGGTGGTCGCACCCAAGTCGCGGGTCTGACCCGGAGCGGTCCTGCGCGCCGTCGTCGACCGCAGGCAGGCCGCGGTCAGTCGGTGCGCGTCCGCACGAGCCCTGACTCGTAGGCCAGCACGACTGCCTGCAGGCGGTCCCGGACGCCCAGCTTGGCCAGTATCCGCCCGACGTGCGTCTTGACCGTCGTCTCCGACAGGAAGAGCAGCTCGGCGATCTCGGCGTTCGACCGGCCCTCCGCGATGCTGTGCAGCACGTCCGTCTCACGCGGCGTGAGACCCCCCAGCAACGGGTGCGGTGCGTCGATCTCGGGGGCGGCGCCGGACTCCGGGAACCTCCCCGCGAACAGGTCGAGCATGCGCCGCGTCACGCGCGGCGAGACCACGGCGTCGCCCGACGCCACGGTGCGGACCGCCGCCACGAGCTCGGCGGGACCCGCGTCCTTGAGGAGAAAGCCGCTCGCCCCCGCGCGCAGTGCCGCGAATGCGTACTCGTCGAGGTCGAAGGTCGTCAGGACGAGTACCCGGACGGCCGGGTGCTCGGCGACGATGTCGCGCGTCGCGTCGATACCGTTGACACCAGGCATGCGCACGTCCATGACGACGACGTCCGGACGCAGTGCACGCACCTGGTCGATCGCGGTGCCGCCGTCCGCAGCCTCCCCGACGACCTCGATGCCGTCCGCGCTCTCGAGCAAGAGCCGAAACCCCATGCGGACCAGCGCCTGGTCGTCGACCAGCAGGACCTTCGTCATACGTCTCCCTCGTTCAGCGGCAGGACCGCCCGGACCTGCCATCCTGCCCCTTGCTGCCCCGTCTCGACCGTCCCCCCGAAGACCGCCGCACGCTCGCGCATGCCGACGAGCCCCCGTCCCGACCCGTAGGTCGCCTCGACCGGGAGCGTGGGACCGCCGTCGGTCACCACGACCTCGACCTGACGTTTGCGGCGAAGCACGGACACCTCGACCGACGGCGTGCCCGGTGCGTGGCGCAGCACGTTGGTCAGCGCCTCCTGGACGATCCGGTAGACCGCGAGCTGCATGCTCGCAGAGAGGTCGCCGAGCCCGTCGTCCGACTGCCCCGTGGTCGTCACCGGCAACCCTGCGGCGCGGAAGCGGTCGACGAGCGAAGCCAGGTCGAGGGTGCCGGGCTGGGGCCCGAGGGGCGCTGCTCCGGTGACCTCCTCCGCCCCCGCCGTCCGCGGTCCGTCGCCCAGGTCCTCGCCGCCGCCGTCGTCGAGCACTCCGAGGACGCGCCGCATGTCGCCGAGCGCCGAGCGGCCCGTCGAGACCAGCTCGCCGAGCGCCGCGCGGGACCGGTCCGGTGCCCAGTCGATCGCGGCCGCCGCGCCGCCGCCCAGGGCGACCATGACGGAGATGGAGTGGGCGACGACGTCGTGCATCTCCCGGGCGATGCGCGCTCGCTCGGCCGCCTGCGCCAGGCGCTCTCGCTGCTCCAGGTCCCGTGCGAGCGCGTTGGCCGCGTCCACGAACGCCGCGACGTGCAGCCTGCGGTTGCGCACGTTCGTACCCAGCGCCACCGCGACGAGAGACAGCACGAGGACCGGCACCGCGGTCTGGTACCAGACCGCGCTCTGGAGGAAGCCCCCGGCGCCCGCGACAGCCGCGAGGTCGTCCGCGTCCGCCGGACCGAGCCCCAGGCTGATGCTGCCCACGGTCGCCACCAGCGGGAAGACCCGCGCGCCGACCAGCAGGACAGCGACCGTCCCGGCGCACACCGCCCACGTCACGGCCGGTCGCTCGGTCCGGGCGACCGCGTACAGCGCGATCGCGAGCCCGACGTCGAAACCTGACGTCGCCCCCGTGGTCGCGAGCGCGACGACCCCCAGGAGACCCATGACCAGCGCGACCAGGACCGGACGTCGCCGACGCCAGAAGAGGGCCACCGCCCCGCCGACCGTCAACGCAAGAGACGCGTACTGCATCTGCAGGACCTGCTCCCCGCCCAGGTAGGCGTGGAGCGCGTACATGGAGTCGGCCCCCGCCCCCATGAGCACCGCCCATCCCGTGAAGCCGGCGACGAGCAACGCGTCCATGATCACCGGGCGCCGGGCGAGGTATCGCCGGACAGGTCCGACCCGGCGCGCGGACAGCTCGGTGAAGACCGGGGCGGGGCTCGGTGGCTCGCTGCTCATGCTTCCTCCTCGTCGACGCTCCCGGCTGGACGCGTCGGGGCCGTCCTCACGCGTCCCGGCGACGCAGCAGCACCGCCGCGACCACGAGCACCGCGACCACCCATGCGAGCAGTACACCGTAGCCGCCCCAGGGCGAGAGGCCCGTGCCGCTCGACGTCGTGATCACGGAACCGACCGCGTCGGACTGCAGCAACCGGCTGCCGGCGCTCGACGGCAGGTACGTGACGAACGTCTGGACAGGCTCCCAGGGGATGGCACCGAGGCCGTTCTCCACGACCAGCAGGAGGCCGAGCACGATCGCGATGCCTGCGGCCGAGCTGCGCACGATCGTGCCGATGCCGAACGCGAGAGCCGTGACGGCCGCCAGGTAGAGCGGGACCCCCAGGACGATGCGGGCGTCCTCGGCCCGTGCGAGATCGATCGACATCCCCGTGCGCTCGAACCACGCCGCACTCCCGGCCCACGCCATCGCCAGCCCGACGAACGAGGCCAGCACCACGGACCCCACGGTCACCAGGAGCTTCGCCCCCAGTGCCGACGTGCGTGCGGGGGCGGCCGCGAGCGTCGACCGGATCTGGCCTGTCCCGTACTCTCCCGTGACGGCCAGGACGCCGAGGGTGCAGAAGGCCAGCTGTGTCAGCGCGACGCCCGACGTGACGTAGACGGCGGCCACCATCCCCGGGCTCCCGACGGCCTCCGGGACCTGGGCGATGCTCATCATCCTCGACACCGCGAGCGCGGGCAGGAACAGCAGGCCGATCCCGAGGACCCACCAGCTCGACCGGAGCGAGCGGAACTTGGTCCACTCGGCCGCGACGAGCCGGCCGAAGGTCACGGGCCGGACGTCCACCCGTCGGTGCGCCGCGACGGCGGGCGAGCTCGTACCGACCGCGGGAGCGACGGAAGAGGTGGCTGGTGTGGTCATCGGGGGCCTCCGACAGTGAAGTGGTCGGACGTGGACGCGCCCGGGACCGGGGTCGAGCGGTACTCGACCGCATCCGAGGTCAATCGCATGTAGGCGTCCTCGAGCGAGGTCCGCACGGGGGCCAGCTCGTGGATGACGACCCCGGCCACGCTCGCGGCGGTGGCGATCTCCGGCGCCGTGCAGCCGGACACGTCGAGCACGTCGTGCTCCACGGTCGTGACGCTCACCCCGGCTCGGCGACACAGCTCCTGCGTGAGCTCCGCGCTCATGGGTGTCCTGACCCTGACGGAGGACGTCTGGGCGCGGGCCACGATCTCCGTCAGAGGTGCATCCGCGATCACGCGGCCCCGACCGAGGACGATGAGGTGGTCGGCCGTGAGCGCCATCTCGCTCATGAGATGGGAGGAGAGGAGCACGGTCCGCCCTTCCGCTGCCAGGCCCCGGAGCATGGTCCGCACCCACACGACACCCTCGGGGTCGAGCCCGTTGACCGGTTCGTCGAGGATCAGCGTGCGGGGGTCACCGAGCAGGGCCGACGCGATGCCGAGTCGTTGCCCCATGCCGAGCGAGAACGTTCCCGCACGCCGACGGGCGGCCGTTCCGAGCCCGGTGGCCTCGATGACCTCGTCGACCCGGCGGCGGCCGAGGCCGTGCGTCCTCGCCTGCGCCAGCAGGTGGTCACGGGCCGACCGGCCCGGGTGGACGGCCCGCGCGTCGAGGAGGCTGCCCACCTCGCCCAGCGGGGCGCGGTGCCGCACGTACGGCGCACCGTTCACCGTGACCGTGCCTGCGGTCGGCCGGTCCAGCCCGACGATCATCCGCATGGTCGTCGACTTCCCCGCACCGTTGGGTCCCAAGAACCCCGTGACCACCCCGGGGCGGACGGTGAACGAGACGCCGTCGACGGCCGTCGTGTCCCCGTACCTCTTCGTCAGGCCAGCTGCCTGGATCATGTGTGTCCTCCTTCGTGACGTCCTCAACGTAGGAGCGGAGACGTCACCTCAGGGACGTCCACAGGGACGAGATCCAGGGCGACGCGGGGTCCTCCGAAGGGAGGACCCGTGCCGACGCTCCCTGCCCTCGCTGGCCCCGGCCGGCACGTCATGGCGGCGCGACCGGCAGCGGGTCGAGCGCCCCACGGAAGTAGCGCGCCTCGACGCGGTCACCCGAGACGGCCTTCTCGAGTGCGTCGAGATTATCCATGAGACCTGGGTGGCCGATCTCCCGGGCCCGGGTCAGGACGTCGACGTGGTGCGGCACGCCGTGCGGGATGCCGTCCTGCCTCCTGGGCGCGCCCGGGGCGTCGAGGTCCGCGCGGACCGTGACCTGGTGCGGACCGACCGGGTTGTCGGTGCCGTCGAGCTGCGAGACCACCTCCTGCTCGTTCTCGACGTGCGTGGCGCGGACGCCTGAGGGCAAGGCCGCCAGCCCGACCGGCGCCCCGGCGGTCAGGACCTGACGGACGTCGTAGCGGGGCACGGCCCCCGCCGAGCCCGCAGCCCCCGTCGCACCGGTCGCCGCCGCCGCGACGGCCATCGCGACCATGCCGCCCTGCGAGTGGCCCACCAGGACGACCTCCTCCCCCTCGGGGATCTCGGCCTGGCGCATCGCGTCGAGGACGTACGCGGTGCTGTCGGCGGGCTCCCCCTGCACCAGGTCGAAGTTCGACGTCATGCTGAACGGGGTCGTCAGCCTGCCGAGCTGCGTCCCGGGAACCGTCACCACCCACGTCGCCCGCTGGTCGTCGCCGACGTACTTCTCGACCGAGACGACCGAGTCCGGGAGGTCGTTGCCCTTGCCGTAGACCACGTCGATCCCGGACAGGAGATCCTCCGCGCTGCGCGCGGCGGGCTTGCTGAAGCCGTCGGGCAGGGTGTCCTCCGTCAGCTCGGTCGTGACGACCTCCGCGGCGAAGTTCCGCCGGTAGGCGTCGGACACACCGCGCAGCATGCCCGCGGCCTCTCCCACGTCCGAACGCCCCTCGAGGTCCGGCACAGGACTCAGGACCGTGAGGACGGTGCCCAGGTCACGGACGGCCTCGTCGTGATACGCCCCGGATCCGCTGACGAACCGGTCCCAGCGGACGCCGCGCCCCGCGGCCGCCCACACCGCGACGTCCGCGAGCCCTGCTCCCACCGTCAGCCCGACCCCGGTCCCGGGGATGCCCGCGAGCCACGAGAGGAAGCGCTCCGCGCCCGACTCGCCCTCCTCGTAGATCCCGGCGGCCTTCCGGAGCCGGTCGAACAGCCCCATGAGCACCTCCTGCGCCCGGATCAGCGCGTCGGTGTAGGCCACGGTCTCGTCGAGCAGCGCGGAGCGGGCGGCGGCGACCTCGGGCGGGACGGGCACCCACGCCGACGAGGTCCCCGTACCGAGCGTGCTGTAGCACGCCGCGATCCCGCCGACCCACCGCACCGACGACGACGGCCCGTCCACGAGACCGCTGACGAGCCCGTACGCGCGCCGGCTCTCGTCGGCGGCGGCCTCGACGTGCAGCGCCGCCTCGAGGACGGTGGCGGCGGCCTCGACCAGGTGGGCCGTCTCGACCCGGGTCACTCCTCCGGAGACGACGATGCCCGCGGTCGGGTCCGGCGGCCTGCTCATCGCAGGCTCGCCTCGGCGTTGGCTGCCTCGAGCGTCCTGACGTAGCGCGCGGCAGCCCCCACGGCCCGGTCGGCGGCGAGGTCCGTCCGGTACAGCTCGTGGACCGCGTCGACGACGAGGTCTCGGTACCCGTCCGAAGCCGGCCCTTCCCACGCGGTGCCCGCGGTCCGGCTGACGATCGCGATCGCCTCCGCGGCGAGGTCGGCGGCGCGGCGCAGCTCGGGTCGTGGATCGACCACGTCGAGGGCGGGTGACCCGCCCGACGCGGCGCCGGCGAGGGCGAAGGAGGTCGACATGCGCACGACCGTAGGGAAGGTCCGCGAGGTCCCGCCCGGCCCGCGCGCGCGGCTGTGGGCAGTCGTCCGCGGGCCGTGCCTGTGCACGGCCAGGACTCCTGCGCCGCGCAGGTGCCGGAGACGAGCCGGGCCGCCCGACTCCCGACCCCTCCGAGCGACGCGACGACCGCGAGACGCCCGCTCCGCCGTCGGGCGCCCGTGGGAGAATGGCGCCATGCCTACGGACTCCGCCGACTCCGCCGCGCCTGTGACCACCACCCAGCGCGCCACGCTCGCCGACATCACCCCGCCCATCGCCCTGGGGCCGCTCGACGGGCGCTACCGCGGCGCCGTCGCGCCCCTGGTCGACCACCTGAGCGAGGCCGCGCTCAACCGCGAGCGCCTCCACGTCGAGGTCGAGTGGCTCATCCGTCTCACCGAGGGCCCCGTGGTCCCGGGCGCGCCCACGCTGAGCGACGCCGAGAAGGCGTACCTGCGCGCGATCGTCACCGACTTCGACGCCGCGGGCATCGCCGAGCTGGGCGAGATCGAGCGCGTCACGGTGCACGACGTCAAGGCGATCGAGTACTACATCAAGCGTCGCCTCGAGGCCGCTCCTGGCGTGCTGGGCGAGGGCACGGTCCTGCCGTCGGCGGGCGAGCTGGTGCACTTCGCGTGCACGAGCGAGGACATCAACAACCTGTCGTACGCGCTCATGGTGCAGGGCGCGGTGCGCGACGTGTGGCTGCCCGCCGCGACGGCTCTCGCGGACCAGCTCGCCGAGATGGCCCGCGAGCACGCGGCCGTCCCGCTGCTGAGCCGCACCCACGGCCAGCCCGCGACGCCGTCGACGCTCGGCAAGGAGCTTGCCGTGCTCGCGCACCGCCTGCGCCGCCAGCTGCGCCGCATCGAGGGCGCCGAGTACCTCGGCAAGCTCAACGGCGCGACGGGCACCTACGGGGCGCACACGGTCGCGGTCCCCGGCGTCGACTGGCCCGCGGTCTCGAGGTCCTTCGTCGAGAGCCTCGGCCTCACATGGAACCCGCTGACGACGCAGATCGAGTCGCACGACTGGCAGGCCGAGCTCTACAGCGACATGGCCCGCTTCAACCGCATCCTCCACAACCTCAGCACCGACGTGTGGACGTACATCTCGCTGGGCTTCTTCAAGCAGATCCCGGTGCCGGGCGCGACGGGGTCCTCGACCATGCCGCACAAGGTCAACCCGATCCGCTTCGAGAACGCCGAGGCGAACCTCGAGATCTCCTGCGCGCTGCTCGACACGCTCGCCTCGACGCTCGTGACCTCGCGCCTCCAGCGCGACCTCACGGACTCGACGACGCAGCGCAACATCGGCCCGGCGTTCGGCCACTCGCTGCTCGCGGTGGACAACGTCTCGCGCGGCCTGCGCGCCCTCGCGGTCAACGCGGACCTGCTCGCCGCGGACCTCGACGCCAACTGGGAGGTGCTCGGCGAGCCCATCCAGTCGGCCATGCGTGCGGCGTCGGTCGCGGGCGTGCCCGGCATGGAGAACCCGTACGAGCGCCTCAAGGACCTCACGCGCGGGCACCGCCTGACGGGCGAGGAGATGCGGGAGTTCGTCCAGGGCCTCGGCCTGCCCGACGACGTCACGCGCCGCCTCACCGACCTCACCCCGGGCACGTACACGGGCATCGCGGAGCAGCTGGTGGGCGACTACCTGGACTGAGCCTCGGCTCGTTCGCCGAGAAGTGAGTAGATGCCCCTGATCCCGCCGGATCAGGGGCATCTACTCACTTCTCGGCGGGGCTGGTGCTGACCCGCAGCGTCAGGCCGGGGTGGGGCCGGTCGACCGTCCAGCGCAGTGCCAGGAACGTCGCGGCCGCGACCAGCAGCAGGACGGCGACGTCCACGCGCTCGTACCCGTAGAAGGGGTAGGTGCGCGACCCGAAGATCCCCACGCGTCCGATCATGAACGCCGCGAAGATCCCACCGAGCAACGGCACCGCGTCGCGCGTCGCCGGGATCACCACGAGCACGACCAGCCCCACGACCACCGGCACGACGATCGTGCCCGTCGTGAGATGCCAGAACGGTGAGACGTATCGCCACGACGGCCCGGCCCCCGTGAACTCGCCCCAGGTCAGCGCGGCGAGCAGCGTGGCGATACCGGCCGGAGCGATGCCCCAGCGCCACCCGTACGGCCGTTCGCCCGTCCGGGTCCGTTCGACCAGGGCGAGCGCGAACGCCGCCATGCCCACGACCCACACGGCCTCGACATAGGCCGCCTGCAACGCGTCCTGCCAGATCATCACACCCAGCGCGACCGTCGAGACGACGGTTCCCGCGACGACGAGGGTCCGGCCGGTACGGACGAGACCGCACAGCACCAGGACGAGGCCCGCCCCCCACAGGACCCACCCCGGCGCGAACGGGTGGCTGGACACGGCGAGCCACGGGCCGCGGTATTCGAACGTGACGGCGGCCGCCACGAAGGTCTTGGCGGCCGGAACCATCAGCAGGAGCGGCAGCACGAGCACGAGGAACGTCGCGGCCGATCGTCGGCGGCCCGGGGTCGGTCCGAGCGGGACGACCGCCCACTCGCGCACAGCGGCCAGCAGCAGGTCGCGGCGCTCGGCCGACGACGGACGCGACTGCCCGGGGCGCGCACCGTCGAGCAGGTGCCCGAGCATCTCGGCCTCGTGCTCGCGGCGGTAGGCGAACGGGAAGAGCCGCACGAGGCGGCGGTAGTCGCGGACGAGCACGGGCGCGACGGGCAGCACGGGCAGAGCCTCGTCGGCGGATCCCGCCTGCTGCGGGCCGTCGGCGGTCATGCGGGCACCGGCCCGGCACCCAGGCCCGACGGCGCCGCTCCGGTCGTGCGACCGGGCGCGCTCGCGCGCGGCTCCCGGGCGGCCAGTCGTGCGAGGGCGCGTCGTGCGTGCGCCTCGGCCCGGTGCGCCTCTGCCTCGAGCCGCACGCCGCCCTCGGCGGTGAGCCGGTAGTACCGGCGCAGTCGCGAGTCGACGACCTGTTCGTGGTCGACCTCGACGAGACCCGCCGCGACGAGCCGGTCGATCGCGCCGTAGAGGGTGCCGACGCGCAGCGTGATGCGACCGTCCGAGCTGGCCTCGACGTCCTTGGCGATGCCGTAGCCGTGCAGCGGGCCGGCAGCGAGCGCCGACAGGATGAGGAACGCCGGTTCCTGGAGAGGTTTGGATGCCATGCCGAGGAACATACTCTCGTCACGAACCTATGAACGCCGACACTCCGATGGCGCCGAGCGCCGAGCGCCGAGAAGTGAGCAGACGCCCCCGATCCCGTCGGATCAGGGGCGTCTGCTCACTTCTCGACACAGGCTCACGCGGCAGATTCCTTCACAATCAAGCGGAACTGTGAAATTCTCTTCCATGCATCGGACCCGTACCAACGGAGGCATGGACATGACGCACCACCCGAGCGACCCCACCGCGGTCGCCCCCGCTCCCACCACCCCCTCGCCCGAGACCCCGGGCCTCGGCCGCCGCGGTTTCCTCACGCTCGCGACCGCCGGCGTCGCGGCCAGCACGCTGAGCGTGACGATCGGCTCCTTCTCCCCCGCCGCGGCCGCACCCGTCCCTGCGACGGGAGCGACGCCGTCGGGCCCCGTGCCGCGCAAGCGCGAGCTGCGCGCCATGTGGATCTCGAGCGTCGTCAACATCGACTGGCCCTCGGCCCCCGGGCTGAGCGCCGAGCAGCAGAAGGCCGAGTACCTGCACTGGCTCGACGTGGCCGAGCAGTACCGGCTCAACGCCGTGTTCGTGCAGGTCAGGCCGACGGCCGACGCGTTCTGGCCCAGCCCCTACGAACCGTGGTCGCAGTACCTCACGGGCACCCAGGGCAAGGACCCCGGCTACGACCCGCTCGCGTTCGTCGTCGAGGAGTCGCACAAGCGCAACATCGAGATCCACGCCTGGTACAACCCGTACCGCGTCTCGATGCAGGCAGACCCTGCCCAGCTCGTCCCCGAGCACCCCGCCCGACAGCACCCCGAGTGGGTGTGGGCCTACGGCGGCAAGCTCTACTTCGACCCGGGCCTGCCCGAGGCCCAGGAGCACATCCAGCGCGCGATCCTGCACTCGGTCGAGAACTACGACCTCGACGGCGTGCACTTCGACGACTACTTCTACCCCTACGCGGTCGCGGGGCAGACCATCCCCGACGCGCACACCTATGCGACGCACGGCACGGGTTTCGCGACGGTCGAGGAGTGGCGCCGCCACAACGTCGACACGTTCGTGCAGTCCATCTCGCAGCGCATCAAGCAGGTCAAGCCGTGGGTCAAGTTCGGGATCAGCCCGTTCGGGATCTGGCGCAACGCCTCGACCGACCCGCGGGGCTCGGCGACCAGCGGCTCGCAGTCGTACGACATGCAGTTCGCCGACACGCGCAAGTGGGTCACCGAGGGGTGGCTCGACTACATCAACCCGCAGATCTACTGGCAGATCGGTCTCGTGGTCGCGGACTACGCGAAGCTCGTGCCCTGGTGGGCCGAGGTCGCGGCGCAGTCCGGCACGCAGCTCTTCGTCGGCGAGGCGCTCTACAAGGTCACGTCGGGCGTCTTCACCGACCCCGCCGAGATGTCGAACCACCTGACGTTCAGCCAGCAGGTCGACGCCGAGGTCGGCCCCGTGCTCGGGAACGTCTACTTCTCGGCCAAGCACGTGCCCGCCGACCCGCAGGGCTCCATGAGCCGCGTGCTCGAGGACCACTACCGCCACCCCGCGCTCGTGCCCGCCTCCCCCAGGCTGCCCGCGCAGCCGCTGCGCACCCCCGTGCTCGCATGGGCCGGGTGGCGCGACGACGGCGTCCGCGTCCACTGGACCGACGCCGGGGGCCGCCGCTTCCCCGCGACCTCGTTCGCGATCTACCGCGTCGACGGATGGGTCAAGAAGGTCGACGTCGAGAACCCCGCGCACCTGGTCGCGACGCAGCGCGCCGAGGGGCGGATCCTGCAGGACTACCTCGACGAGACCGCGCTGCGCGGCAAGAAGTACACCTACGTGGTCACGGCGCTCGACCGGCTGTGGAACGAGTCGCGGCCGAGCGAGGTCCGCTGGTCGGTCTGACCCTGACGTCCCGCTCCACGATGCCGAGGGAGCACGGTGCTCCCTCGGCATCGGGGCGGGTCACGCCGCCTCAGGCGGGCAGCGCGAACCTCCCGTCGGGGTCGAGCTCGCGGCGCACGGTCGCCAGGTGCGCCTGGTCCGCCGGGGACCACAGGTCGATCGGCGCGGCCTCGCTGATCGCGCCGGCGAAGTTCGCCTGGGTGCGCCCCAGCGACCAGGGCTGCGCCGCCTCGAGCAGGCCGTTGATCGCTGCCGGGACGGCCGTCTCGAAGAGCTCGGGGACGGGGAGCCCGATCGTGAAGAGCGCGAACGCGGCGTCGCGCCCCGTGACCGAGTCGGCGCCGTGCGACCCGTCGGCGAGCGCCCCGCCGAGCTGGCGGATCTCGGTCATCATGAGCGGGGCCTGCGACTGCGGCCCCGCGACCGCGAGCACGGCCTCGGCGGTCTGCGGCCCGAACGTGTGCAGCAGGGTGGACCCGTCGAGGATCGGCATGGGGTCGGTCGGGTCGGCGTGCACTCCCCCGATCGCCGCGTAAGGGATCTCGGCGATCGAGTCCAGGAGGATCGGCACCGCGGTGCGCAAGGGCGCGATGGCCCGCTCGACCTCGGCCAGAGGCCGGGTCGAGGCGACGCGGAGGTTCGCCACGTACTGGCCGCGCAGCGGCTCAGGCAGGAAGTCGAGCGGAGGCAGGCGCAGCAGCGCGATGGACGTCGTGATGTCCGACGGCGCGCTCTGGACCCAGTCGGCGTAGGTCCGGAAGAGCGTCGCGGCGTCGTCCCCGAGGGCGAAGAAGCTCCCGCCGGTGACGGTCTCGAGGTTCAGCAGGCGCACCGTCACCGAGGTCACGACGCCCAGCCCCCACTTGCCGCCACGCAGCGCCCGCAGGATCTCGGGGTGGTGCTCGTCGTCGACGTGGAGCAGGGAGCCGTCGCCCGTGACGAGGTCGGCCGCGACGAGGTAGTTCGACCCGAAACCGACCTCGCGCGCGAGCGGCCCGATCCCGCCGCCGAGGAGGAATCCGACGGCTCCCACGTCGGGGGACGACCCCGTGACGGCCGCGAGACCGAGCGGCGTGACGGCGTCGAGCACGTCCCTCCATCTCGATCCTGCGGCGATGCGGGCCGTGCGCGCCGGCTCGTCGACCTCGACTCCGGTCAAGCCTGCGGTGCTCAGGGCGATACCGCCGTCGATCCCGCGCGCGAAGCCGTGACCCGTGCTGAAGACGGTCACCGGCAGGCCGAAGCGCTGGGCGGTGCGGACGGTCGCCTGGACGTCGTCGGCGGACGTGGCGTGGACGACGTAGTCGGGGCGGTGCTCGACTGCGACGTTCATCCCGGAGAGCCGGGCGTCGGGGTCGGTGCCGGCGAGGACCCGGCCGGTCACGCCCTGTGCGAGCGCGGCGAGCACGACGTCCTGCGTGGTCTCGTGGGCAGTCATGGAAGTCCCTCTCGAACGATGGGAGCGCGGAGCAGCGCTACCCCAGAGAGAGGGTTGGGAGCGCTCCCGGTGACATGTCCGCCGAGGGTGACGGAAATGTCCGCCGAGGGTGACGCCCGCCTGCGCCCAGGGTGCCCGAAACGTCCGCCGACGGTGACGCTCCCCCACGCCCACGGTGACCGCGCGCACGGTGACCCCGCGCGCCATGATGAGCGAGGGCGCGCCGCACGCCCCGGACCCGAGGAGCGACGATGCCCCACCCCGCGACGGACCAGCCCGCCACCCAGCCCACCCCCCAGCCCCCCACCCGGCCCGACGGCCGCCCGCCCCTGCGCGGGACGCCGTCCCCCGAGCAGCGCAAGGAGGAGGGCCGCGCCGCCCGCGCGCTCCTGCACCGCCGCGGGACCGCTTCCTGGGAGCCTGCCGCCGACCGCCGCGACCCCGTCGCGATCCTCCAGGCCCAGAACGCCAGCCGCGTCCCCGAGCTCGTCCCGCTGCGCATGGGTCGCATGGCCGCGACGCCGTTCTCGTTCTACCGCGGGGCCGCGGCGGTCATGGCGGGAGACCTCGGGGTCGGGCCCAGGACGGGACTGACCGTCCAGCTGTGCGGCGACGCGCACCTCGCGAACTTCGGCGGCTTCGCCTCCCCGGAGCGTTCGCTCGTGTTCGACATCAACGACTTCGACGAGACGCACCGCGGCCCCTTCGAGTGGGACGTGCAACGGCTCGTCGCGAGCCTCGAGATCGCGGGCCGTCACCGCGGCATGTCGCACCACGAGCGCGAGCGGATCGTGCTGGGCGCGGGGCGGGCCTACCGCGAGACCCTGCGGTCCTTCGCGGACCTGGGCCACCTCGACCTGTGGCACGTGCAGCTGCGTGGCGACGAGATCGTCGACAGGTGGCGCGGCTCGGTCCCGCCGGCCGTCATGGAGAACCTCCGCAAGGCCCTGCGGAAGGCGCGCACGAAGGACCGGCAGAAGGCCCGCCGTCGGCTCACGGTCCTCCACGACGACGGCGAGCTGCGCTTCCAGAGCAACCCGCCCCTGCTCGTGCCCGTGCGCGAGCTCTTCGACGCCGACGAGCAGGCCCGTCTCCTCGGCGTCGTGACCACGGCCCTCGCGACGTACGGCGAGTCGCTCACGGGAGCCCGCCGCATCCTGCTCGAGCGCTACCGCCTGGTCGACCTGGCGCGGCGCGTGGTCGGGGTGGGGAGCGTCGGGACGCGCTGCTGGGTCGCGCTGCTCGTGGGCCGGGACAACGACGACCCGCTGTTCCTGCAGGTCAAGGAGGCCGAGCCGTCGGTGCTCGAGCCGTACACCTCGGCGAGCCCCTACCCCGAGAACGGGCGGCGCGTGGTCGAGGGGCAGCGCCTCCTGCAGGCGACGAGCGACGCCCTGCTGGGCTGGAACACCGTGCACGGCGCCGACGACCGTCGCCACGACTACTACTTCCGCCAGCTCTGGGACTGGAAGGTCTCGGCCGACCTCGAGACCATGCTCCCGGTCGCCATGGCCGCGTACGCGCAGATGTGCGCGTGGGTCCTCGCGCGCGGCCACGCCCGCTCGGGCGACGCCCTCGCGATCAGCGCGTACCTCGGCAAGGGCGACGTCGCGGACCGCTCGTTCGCCGAGTTCGCGAAGCGCTACGCGGACCAGAACGCCCTGGACCACCGGGCGCTCGTGGACGCGATCGCCGCGGGCGACGTGGAGGCGGTCCTGGGCGTCTGACGCCTGGGCTGTCTTCCGGGCCCGACGGCGCCGCTCACCCCGGGCGGCACCGTCGGCAGGACGCGGGGGCGACTCGCCGCGGTGGGGTCAGATCTGGTCGAGGCGGCGCAGGATCGCGCCCTCGCGCAGAGCCCACGGGCAGATCTCGACCTCGGCGACCTTGAGCGCCTTCATGGTCTCCTCCGCGACGACGCCTCCGGCCACGATCTGGTACGTCCTCTCGGCCGTGATGCCCGGCAGCTCGGTGCGGCCCGTGGCGGGGATGCGCGCGAGGCGCGGAACCCAGTCGGAGAGCTGCGAGCGCTCCATGCGCCACCGCTCCTCCGGCCCGACGACCGCGACCTTCATGCCCGCGAGCCGCGCGAGCGACCGGAACGTCTTGGACGTCGCGACCACGTGGTCCGGGCGCGGCAGCCGCTTGACCTCGCCGAGCGCCCCGGCCAGCACCTCCCGGACATGAGCCCGGAGCGCGGCGACCTGCTTGGCCGAGGGCGGGTCGTCCGGCAGGAACTCGATCGTCATCCGTCCGGCGCCGAGCGGCACCGAGACCGCGACGTCCGGCTCCTCGTCGAGGCCCGACGCGATCTCGAGCGAGCCCCCACCGATGTCGAGCACCATGAGCCGACCCGACGCCCAGCCGTGCCAGCGGCGCGCGGCGAGGAACGTCAGGCGCGCTTCCTCGGGCCCAGAGAGGACCTCGATCGGCACGCCCACGCGCTCCTCGATCGCGGCCAGCACCTCGGCGCCGTTGCTCGCCTCCCGCAGCGCCGACGTGGCGAGCGCCAACGACTCCTCGACCTCGTACTCGCGGGCCAAGGCCGCAGCCTTGTCGGCCGCCTCCAGGAGGGCGTCGACCCCCTCGGCCGAGATCGAGCCGTCGGGCTGGAGGTACCGCATGAGGCGGACCACGGACCTGCCCGACGCCGCCGGGTCCGGACGCGCGCCCCGCTCGGCGTCCACGACGAGCATGTGGACCGTGTTGGAACCGATGTCGAGCACTCCCAGTCGCATCCGCCCACGGTAACCGCCCCCGCCTGGGGCACGCGGGAGCCCGCACCGCGGCTGCCGCCCCACATGGGGAGTTCTCTCCCTGTCGACGCCTACGCCCCGTCCGCTAGGGTGTGGCCCGCCGTCCAGCCCCGAGAGACGAAGTAGGCATGCCCGACATCCAGCTCGACCTCGCCGCCATGGCGGACACCGCGACCCTCCTGCGCAGGCTGCGCGAGGAGTTCCTCGCCGCCGAGGAGTTCAACCGTGGCCTCGCCGACGCCGCAGGACACTGGCACCTGAGCGGCGCGATCGGCGACTTCGCGAGCGCGTGGAACGTGCGACGCGAGCAGCTCGGCGAGGAGATCCAGGCCGTCGCCGACCTGACGCAAGCGGTGTGCGACACGTTCCACGAGGTCGACGCCGCCATGGCCGCCCAGCTGCGCACCGTGGAGCTCTGACATGGTCCACGCCTCGGCCGTCCACCTCATGCCGCCGCTCACAGGAGAGCCCGACACGCTCGCCCTGGCAGCGGACCGCTACCTGTCGGTCGCGGAACAGATCCGGGCGGTGAGCCGCGGGCTCGCCGACCTCGCCGACCGCAGCGAGTCCTTCGGTCGGGCGGCGGACGCCCTCGACGACCGGGCCCTCGACCTCGCCGACGACATCGACGCGACCGTCCCCCGCTACGAGACCACCGCGCACGCGATGAAGGAGTACGCGGTCGTGCTCCGCGACTCCCAGGCACAGGCCGACGCCTCGCTCGTCGTCATCGAGGACGCCCGCACCCACCTGTGGCCCCTGTACACGAAGCGCGACGAGGCCGAGTCGGACCTTCGCGACGCAACGGCGTCCGGCGCCCCCGCACACGTCGTGGACGCCCTGTACGACGCCCTTCGCGGGCTCACCCTCCAGATCCAGGAGCACGAGGGCTCTCTCGACATCGCGCTCCACAGCTTCGCGGAGGCCGAGGAGACGAAGGACCTCGCGGCCCGCCGCGCCGCCGACGCGATCCAGCCCGTCCTCGACCAGCTCAACGACAGCTTCGGGGACAAGGTCGGGGCGTTCTTCGCCCCCGTCGGGGACTTCCTCGCGATGATCGACACGTGGATAGACAGCGTCCTGGAGCAGGTGCTGCAGTGGCTGTCCGACCTGGTGATCGTCGTCCTCGCCCTCACCGTCCTGGTGACCGCGTTCGTCCTGTACTCGCTCTCGGTCCTGTTCGGGGTGATGACCTGGGACCAGGTCCTCGACGCCGGGATCGGCGCCACGATGCTCTTCCTCAAGGGGCTCGCGCCGATCCTCGTGCCCGTGCTGCAGACCGAGGTGGGCAAGCCGACGCCGGAGATGCGGCTCACGGGGGCGACGGCGAAGTCGCCCACGAACGACCCGTACTACCGAGCCTTCGAGGACGCCGCGACCGTGGACGAACTCGGCGAAGCCGACACGACGGTCGTTCAGATCGTCAGAGTCGGGACTGGGCCAGACGGCCTGCCCATCTGGCGGGTGATCCCGCCCAGCACGCAGGACTGGGAGCTGGGCAGCGACACGGGGGCCGCGAACGACCTGGGGTCCAACCTGACCCTCATGCTGGCTCCTGACCAGAAGGCCGCGTACGAGCGCATGGTGCTGCAGGCCATGGAGAAGGCCGGTATCGGGCCGGAGGACCACGTCATGATGGTCGGCTTCAGCCAGGGCGGCATCCTGGCCGGCAAGTTCGCCGCTGATCCGGACCTCCCGTACAACATCGAGGCCATCGTCGTAGCGGGAGCGCCGATCGACGCCATGGGCATCCCCTCGGACGTCTCTGTCGTCTCGCTCCAGCACCGGGGCGACCCGGTTCACCGACTGGACGGGATGGCACCGCCCCCACCGCACGACAACTGGGCCACAGTAGAGACGGACACGTGGGCGGGACCCACCGCACCTGCATCCAGCCCGTTCTTCGACGCAGGTCGCCACGACGCCGCGAAGTACTCCATCACTGCCGAGCATCTCTCCAACGGGTCGCTCCACGATGGCGGCTACGTCCCGTCCGCCACCCAGTCGACCTTCGAGGCCATCAGGGCGGACCAGGCGATGTTCTTCGCCGACACCGAGACCTACTACACCTACGAAGGAAGCGAACAGTGACTTTCTCCCCTCGGCGTCGCACCGCGACCGGTGTCGCCCTTGCCGCACTCCTGCTCCTGACCGGCTGCTCGGGCTCCTCCGAGAAGGACGCAGAGAAGATCCGCGAAGCCATCCTCGACAACGCCCCCGGCGTCGAGGACGCCATCGTGCGCTACAACACCGACATCTTCACCAACAACCTCAGCATCCAGCTCTCCATGCCCACGACAAGCAGCACAGACGACGAAGCCCTGACCACCGCCATCGTCGAAACCCTTGAACAGGCCTGGAACACCTCACCCTCAGAACCCTCGAACATCCGCATCCGTGTCAGCGTCGTCCCCTTCGCCGAAGGCGACCGCATCGGAGATCCATCTGCCGTCACCTTGAACGGCCGAGGAGTCGACGAGGCGCTAGGCCTCTACTCCGACGTGTCCTGGGACGTCCTGACTGTCTCAACGGAAGAACTGACCGAGCGCTTCGGGCCACGGGACGGCTCGTGAGCGTCAACCAGTCAAGCCGCCCAAGCCTGCCTCGCAGTGTTCGTCCAGGTCACGCACATCTCATCCATGGCACCGGTCGCAGCGACGTCCGTCGTGACCAGCAGCGTCGCACCACGACCGGTGTCGTCCTCGCCGCGCTCCTGCTCCTGACCGGGTGTTCAGGCTCCTCCGAGAAGGACGCCGAGAAGATCCGGGAAGCCATCATCGACAACGCCCCCGGCGTCGAGGACGCCATGGTGCGATACAGCACCGACGTTTTCGTCAACAACCTCAGCATCCGGCTCGAAGGCAGAGCACTCGACACGTCCCTCGGACTCGAGAACGACGCCTACAGGTTCACCCTGTCCGTTCCCACACACGAACTCGCGCAACGCTACGGATCCCAGGTGGCCCCGTGACCCACCACGCGCTGAGCGTCCGCACCACGACCCGAGACGAGGCAGACCCACGATGAGCGCCGCGACGACCGGCCCGTCCGCCCCGCAGGAGCCTCTTGTGCCCGCTCCCCTCCCGCGGCTTCGCCTGCGCCTGCCGGGGAACTGGTGGCAGGTCCCGTTGCACGACCGCACCGAGGCGCGCGCCTCGGTGCGACGCCTGGTCGCCGCCACGGTGGGCCCCGCCGACGACCGTGCCGCCCTGAGGATCGAGCTCGAACGGCGCGTCCTGGGAGCGCTCGACGACGCCATCGACGGGGATGGACAGGCGTTCCACGTGGCCCTGTCGATCGTCCCGGGGGCGCCGATCCCCGTGACCGCGATGGTCTCGCTCCCCGCGCAGCAGCTCACTCCCGCGGTCGGCACGAGCGCGACCGCGACCATGGCGATCCTCGAACGCGGCCTCGCGGACCTCACCCCGGGCGGGGCCGGGGCGCTTCACCGCTTCACGGCGGGTCCCTCCGAGGTCGCCCGGCGGACGCGCAGGCACGTCCTCGTCGACCCGGACAGCGACGAGACCCTCCCGACGGTCGCCGTCGAGTACTGGATGACGGTCCCCGGCACCAAGCGGTTCGTCCTCGTGGCCTTCAGCACTCCGGCCGGCGAGCTCGAGGAACCGCTCACGGGGCTCTTCGACCAGATCGTGCGCGTCAGCTCCTGGGAGTGACACCAGCCGCGCGCCGGCATCGCCGGGGCTGGCCCTCCCCGTCGCACGAGCCGCCGGTGCCGCCGGAGCGGCTGGTGGCGGCGTCTACGTCAGGTGGTTGGCGTCGTTCATCGAGCTGTTCGACCGCCCGGTGACGCGCCTGACGTGCGCATCCGACCCGCGCTCGTCGAGCGTGACGGACTTGGTTTCGCGGCGGTGGTCGTGCCGCTTGCCCGTGTTGCGGTACCGCGCCCACGTGAACCAGTAGAACAGCGGCCCTGCGAGCAGCAGCACCACCACGACGACGGCCTTCACGGCCTCCTCCTCCCCGGAGGAGGAGGCGACGGTGAGCGCGTCCAGGGCGAGCGCGTGCATCAGAACCCGATCATGACGAAGAGTGCCGCGACGGCCGCCACGGCCTCGACGACGACGGACACCGCCAGCAGGCGGCGGTGGTTGACCGGGACAGACCCCATGGTCTCGCCCGTGCGGCCGTTGACCGCGACGTAGTGCAGCAGCGACGACCCGTTCTTGCGGACCTCGTGGTACGAGTACAACCACACGGGCAGGTAGGCCGCGACCCAGCGCTGCCCGACGACGTCGAGCCGTTCGCGGTCCCACCGGACGCCACGGTCGTAGAACTCGATCATGTCGCGCGCCCGGAACCGGGCGATCTCCTTCGCCTGCGCGAACGCGGGATCGCGCAGGTCCTCGACGTCGCTGTCGCGGCGCTCGGCCGTGAACCCCGACAGGTAGTTCGAGTCGTAGCGCACGGCGTTCTCGACGTCGAACGGCAGGATCGTGTTGATGACGTTGTTCGTCCGGGCCTTGCCGCCGTGGTCTCGCCGGTCGGCCGAGGACTCGATCGTGAGGTCGTCGACGTGCAGGTCGAACTCGCGCACGACGTCGTACAGGTCGTAGTCGTAGCGCGTCTCCGTCGTGTCCTTGCCGTCGGAGCCCCGGACGGTCACGGTGTACCTGCGCACGAGGTGCTCCCCCTGCCCCTCGAGGCGCGCCTTCGCATTGAGGTCCGCGACGAGGTACGGAAGGTAGACGCCGACGACGTTCTCCGGGCTGAACTCCGCCCGGAACCGGGGGTGCGCGTAGAACTGGCGTCGGCCGACGAACTGCCGGATGCCCACGACCGCGTCCTCCTGGGGGAGGCGGAACGGCAGCAGGACGTCGGGCACGGCCCCGTTGGGGACCTGCTGGTTCACCGACAGGACGTTGCGGCACCAGTGGCAGCGGGCCTGGGTGCCGTGCGCGGTGTCGACGACGACGTCGGCCCCGCAGCCCGCGCAGCGGAACGTCAGGATCTCCTCGGCGGACGGCACGATGTCGGCGCTGCCCGAGCCCAGGACGACGCCCTCGAGCCCGCCGATGTTCCCGTCGAGCCCGAGGTCGGCGAGCGTCACCGTGCTCACCCACTCGTAGCGACAGAAACCGCACCGCAGCGTCGCCTTGGCGACGTCGTACGCGATCTCGGTCGCGCCGCACCGGATGCACTTGACGAGGCCGTCGGTCGCGCCGGTGTCGGTCCGCACGACGGTCGGGCCGCCAGCCGACGGAGGCCCGGCGTTCGTCGTCGGGCCGGCTCCCGGCGGGGGCGGGCCCTCGGGGACGGGAGCCGACTGCGGCTCGTGAACGGTCATGGCCTCAGAACCCGAGGATCTTGGCCTTGGCGGCGTCGTAGTCGGCCTGGGTGATGAGGCCCTGGTCGAGCAACGACTTGAACTGGGTGAGCTTCGCGACCGGGTCCTCCGCGGCCGGGGCGGGCGCGGCCGGGGCGGGCGCGGCCGGCGCCGCCGCCTGCTGGACCGGGACCTGCTGGACCGGCACGACGGGCTGCTGCAGACCGGACATGGCGCCGCCGGCGGCGTTCATCCCCATGCCGAGGATCGCCATGTTCGCGGCGCCGCCCGGGTTCTCCCCCGCGGCCTGGATGCCGCGCGCGGCGGCCTGCTGCAGGAACGAGTTCCCACGGGCCCCTGCGAGCGCGTCGGCCTTCTTGACGTCACTCAGCAGCGCGCGCGTGTCGTCGTCGTACTCGATCGCGGCGAGGGCGACCTTGACGATCGACAGTCCGCGGTAGGACGTCCACTGGTAGCCCTCCTCGACGGCCCCCGCCAAGGACAGCGCAAAGCCGACCGAGTCGCTCTGGATCCGGGTGATCCGGTTCCCCTTGTCGGGGTCGTTGGTGTAGCTCGAGAAGGCCGCCGCGAGCGAGCCGACGACCTCGGTGAAGAGCTGGCTCGCGGCGTCGTTGTCGAGGTCGGAGAAGTCGAAGACCTTCGCGCTCGCCCCGAGGTACGTGAGCGGCACGAACTGCTTGACGAAGAGGATCGGGTCGACGATGCGCAGGGAGTACGTGCCGCGCGTGATCGCGCCGACCTGGGCGCCGAGGTAGGCGTCGTCCCAGTAGATCTCGGACTGCGTGCCGAACCTGTTGTTCGGCAGCTCCTTGAGGTTCACGTAGAAGCCGAGCTGCTGCGACCCGGGCTGCCCGCCGAACTTGAACCGCTCCCACGACGTCGTGATCAGGGGGCTCAGGAAGCCGTTGTCGGCGAAGATCGACTGGGAGTTCTGGTCGTCGGACGTGTACAGGTACCCGCCCGGCTCGGCCACGAAGCCCGTGAGGGCACCGTCCTGGAAGGTCAGGAGCCCGTAGCCCTCGGGGACGACGAAGCGGCTCCCGTTGGTGATGATGTTCGCCGAGCCCTTGGTGTTCGCCCCGCGCCCGGCGTTGCGCCCCTGCGCGACGGCCGGGAAGAGCGCGGCGGTCGGCGCGAGGTTCGTCGGCGGCGTCAGGAAGTCCTTCCACTGGTCCGCGAGCGTGCCTCCGAGGGCACCAGCAAAGGCCTTGATGAATCCCATCGAGCTCTCCGTCCGATCGGGCGGACGGCGCCGCGCGTGACCTGTGTTCGTCGCGTCGGGCCGTGGGGGCCCGCCCGCGACCCGCACAGTATCGGAGTTCTGCCCCGGAACGGAACGATCGCGTGGATACGGGACCACTCGTCCCGTGCTGCGGTCGAAGGGTGACGCACGGGACCGCCGACGGTGACGTACCCGACCGCCGACGGGTGACCGACCAGCCCGCCGACGGTGACGCGCCGGATGACAGGATGTTCCCCGTGACCTCCCCCTCCCCCCTCGCAGAACCCCTGAAGACCGTCGGCTGGATCCACGTCGTGGACGGTCGGCTGCTCGTCGTCCGCAGCCGGGACAACGACCTGTTCTTCATGCCGGGCGGAAAGATCGATCCCGGCGAGAGCGACGAGCAGGCCCTGGTCCGGGAGATCGAGGAGGAGCTCGGCGTGCTGCTCGACCCGGCCACGGTGCGGTCCGGGTTCGTCGCCGAGGCGCCCGGTCACGGCCTCGGCGGGCGGCTCGTGCACATGCACTGCCTCTACGCCGAGCCGCTGCCCGGGTCCCCCGAGCCGGCACCCCGTGCCGAGGTCGGCGAGCTCACCTGGGTCGGTGCGCAGGACGCGCACCGGGTGCCGCCCGCGGGCCGGATCGTCCTGGAGCGCCTGGCGGCGACCGGCGAGCTCGCGGCCTGACCCTGCGGGCCGGCCAGTCGAGCAGGCCGGCCGAGCCGGCCAGTCGAGCAGGCCGGCCGAGCCGGCCAGTCGAGCAGGCCGGCCGAGCGGGCCGGCCGAGCGGGCGGGCCGGGCCGGCCAGTCGAGCGGGCCAGTCGAGCGGGCCTGCGGCGAACATGCGGTTGCCGTTCGCCGAGCATGCGGTCAGCGTCCGGATCCGGCCCGATCGCGACGCCGACCGCATGTTCGGCACCGAGAGGTCGGCTCAGCGGCCGGCGCACACCTCGTCGCGGCCCGACACGTCGGCACCCAGGATCGCCGCCTCGGCGTCGGCCACCACGGCCGAGGCCTCCTCGCGGGCCGCGGCCAGCGCCGACGCCCGTGCCGCGACGATCGCGTCGTGCAGCTCGGCGTGCACGCGTCGCCGGACGGAGCGGGCGAGCGCCTCGGTGTCTGCATCGTCGACCTCGCCGCCCGCGGCACGACGCTCGGCCACACGTTCGGCGACCTCGGCCGCGATGCGCCGGTCGGCGTCGTCGAGCAGCGCGACCACGGCCGTGTCGGCCGCGCGCCCCAGGCGGGTCTCCTCGAAGTCCTGCGTCGCACGGTCCACGATCGTCCGCGCCTGCCCGACGACGAGCGACCCCAGGGCGGGTGAGTGCGCCTTGAGGGAGGCCAGGTCGTAGAGCAGGACGCCGTCGAGGTCCGCGACCCGCGGGTCCACGTCGCGGTGAAGGGCCAGGTCGAGGACGACCATGGGCCGGTGCGGCGCCTCGTCGCCGGCGGCCTCCGCGGCGCGGGACCGGGCGCGGACGACCGCGGCGGCGTCGAGCACGTGGCCCAGCACGTCACCCTCGCCACCCACCCCGGTCACCGTCGGCGCACCAGCACCAGCACCAGCACCAGCCAGCGCCCGTCCCCGCGCACCGCTGCACGACACGACGAGGTCGGCGTCCTCGAGGGCCGCCACGAGGTCGGTCACGGCGGCGACGCCGCGGTCGGCCGCGAACTGCTCGGCGCGCCCCGAACCCGAGTACACGCGCACGTCGTCGCAGCCGCGGGCCCGCAGCGCCGCGAGCGACGCCCCGGCGTAGGACCCGGTGCCGATGAGCACGGCGCGGACCTGGCGCCACGGCGGCAGCTCGGCGCTCGCGAGGTCGAGCCCGAGGGACACGACGGACCGGCCGTTGCCCCCGAGCGTCGTCTCGTTGCTGATCTTCTTGGAGGTCCGCGACGCGGTCTGGAAGAGGAGCTCGAGCGTGGACGAGGTCACGCCGCCCTCGCGTGCTTCCTCCAGGGCGCGCTTGACCTGCCCGGCGATCTCCCGCTCGCCCACGACCATCGAGTCGAGGCCCGCGGCGACCTCGAAGAGGTGGGCGGCGACGTCGGGCCCGGTGCGGGTCGAGAACGCGCGGACCGCGACGTCCTCGCTGACGCCCGACGCCGCGGCGACCAGGCGCGCGACCTCGTGCGACGCGTGCTGCACGCCCCAGCCGTCGACAGGCGACTCGACGTCCAGGTACACCTCGAACCGGTTGCACGTCGAGACGACGACGGCACCGGTGATCGCTTCGCAGGTCGCGACGGCTGCCCGTCCGACCGACCCGGCTCCGGTGGACAGGAGCTCGAGGGTGGACATGTCCAGCTCGTGGTGACTTGCAGTCATCGACAGGAGAACCACAGTGCTCCGATTCAATCACCGCGTCGGGCACAAGGCAGAATCGGTTCTTGTGACGTTCACCGCGCTTTCCGACAACCACCCTCTCGTCGACGGTCGGACGACGAATTCTCCGCTCGTGCGCGCATTGCGCGGCGAGCGGCCGGAGACCACCCCCGTGTGGTTCATGCGACAGGCCGGGAGGTCGCTGCCCGAGTACCGCGAGCTGCGCCAGGGCATCGGGATGCTGGACTCGTGCCTGCGCCCCGACATGGCGAGCGAGATCACGCTCCAGCCGGTGCGCCGGCACGGCGTGGACGCGGGGATCTTCTTCTCGGACATCGTGATCCCGCTCAAGCTCGCGGGGGTCGAGGTGGACATCGTCCCGGGCGTGGGCCCGGTCATGGGCCAGGCATACCGGACACCCGACGACGTCGCGCGCCTCGTGGAGCACGAGCTCACCCCGGAGTCGCTCGCCCCGGTGACGGAGGCGGTCGCGCTCACGGTCGCGGCGCTCGGGTCGACTCCTCTCATCGGTTTCGCGGGGGCGCCGTTCACGCTCGCGGCGTACCTGGTCGAGGGGCGGCCGTCGCGCGACCACCTCGCGGCGCGCACCCTCATGCACGCGGACCCCGAGTCGTGGGCGCGGCTCACGGCGTGGACGGCGCAGATCACGGGCGCGTTCCTGCGCGCTCAGGTCCTCGCGGGGGCCAGCGCGGCCCAGCTGTTCGACTCGTGGGCCGGGAGCCTGTCCCTGGAGGACTACCTCGCGGGCGCCAAGCCGGGGAGCACGGTCGCGTTGTCCCAGGTCAGCGACCTGGGGGTGCCCGCGATCCACTTCGGGACGGGCACGGGGCACCTGTTGGGCGCCATGCGTGACTCGCTCACGGAGGCGGGCGTGACGCACCCGACCGTGGGTGTCGACTACCGCACGCCGCTCGACGAGGCCGCGGCCACGCTCGGCGGGTACGTGCCGGTCCAGGGCAACATCGACCCGGCGCTGCTCGCGGCGCCGTGGCCCGTGCTCGAGGCGCACGTGCGCGACGTGCTGCGTCGTGGCAGCGCGGCTCCGGGGCACGTCGTGAACCTCGGTCACGGCGTGCCGCCCGAGACGGACCCGACGGTCCTGACCCGCGTGGTCGAGCTGGTCCATTCCGTCCGGAACGTGTCAGAACCTGCGTGACCTCGGGGTCACGCACGGTCTGACACACCCTCGCAGCGGGGGCACACTTGACGTGTGCACCCCGTTGCTGATGGATCGTCCGGCCCTTCCCCGTCGTCCGACGCCACGTCCGACGCCTCGTCTCACGGCTCGTTCGACGCCGTGGTCGTCGGCGCCGGCATCGCCGGTCTGACCGCTGCGCGCACCCTGCGCCGTCGCGGCCTGCGGGTCCTCGTCCTGGAGGCGGCCGACCGCCCGGGCGGGCCCGTGCACGGCGACAAGCTCGGCTCGACCGGCCTGTCCGTCGACGTGGGAGCCGAGTCGTTCGCGGCGCGCGGCTCCGCGGTGGGCGACCTGGTCACCGTCCTGGGTCTGACGGTCGTCGAGCCCGCTCCGCTCAGCGCGTGGGGTTACGCCGCGAGCCGCGCGTTCCCGCTGCCGAAGGCCGGGATCATGGGCATCCCGGCCCACCCGTTCGCGGCGGACGTGCGGCGCGCGGTGGGTTGGCCCGGTGCACTGCGGGCCGGGCTGGACCGGGTCAAGCCGCGCCGCTGGGTCGACGAGGAGAACCTCGAGACGTTCGCGCGCTCGCGCCTGGGGCGCCGTGTCGCGGAGCGCCTCGTGGCCCCGGTCGCCGCGGGGGTGCACTCGGCTCCGCTCGAGCGGCTCGACGTCGACGCGGTCGCCCCGGGCCTGCGCGAGGCGTACGCCCGGGAGGGTTCGCTGACGCGCGCGGTCGCGGCGATGCGCGCGCAGGCGCCGGCCGGCTCGGCGGTGCGCGGCATCGAGGGCGGCATGCACCGCCTGGTCGAGGAGCTCGTGCTCGCCGTGACGAGCGAGGGGCCCGACGGCGCCGCACCGGCCGGGAGCACCGGCCCTGCCGGGGTGCTGCTCACGCGCCACGAGGTGGTGGACCTGAGCCGCGCCGTGGGCGGGGGCTGGAACGTCCAGGTCGAGACCCCCAGCGGCCCGGAGACGTTCCGTGCCCCGCGTCTGCTCGTGACGACCCCCGCGGTCGTGGACCTCGTGTCCCCGCTTGCGGGCCGCACGGCCGACCCGGTCCCGGACCCCGAGCCGGGCGCCGACATCCGGCTCGTGACGCTGCTGCTCGAGGCCCCCGCGCTCGACGCGGCCCCGCGCGGGAGCGGCCTCCTGGTCGCTCCGAAGCCGCGCACGTGGTCGACGCGCGACGAGAACCACCGGGCGGGCGCGCACGACCCGGTCCAGGCCAAGGCCCTGACCCACTCGACCGCGAAGTGGCCGTGGCTGGCGGCCCGGGTGGCGGACGCCGTCGGGCCGGGGAACCACGTGGTGCGCCTGAGCTACGGGCGCATCGGGGAGACGGTCGAGCCGACCGTCGACCAGGTGGTCCGCGACGCGTCGGTGCTGCTGGGCGTGGACCTGGAGGGCAAGGTGCGCGAGCACCTGTCGACGCGGTGGAACGGGTCGCTCCCGCCGCCCACGCCCGTGTACCGGCGCGAGGTCGCGGCGTTCGTGGAGCGGGTGTCGCACGTCGACGGCCTGGGGGTCACGGGAGGCTGGATCGCGGGCACGGGGCTCGCGGCGATCGTGGGGCACGCGCAGGAGTCCGCCGAGCAGCTCTGAGCATTTGTCGCGTCGGCGACATTTCCCGACGTGCTGACAATTCGTCTCTTTGTCATGACTTCATGTCAGGTCGATGTCACTCGGTGGACAATTCCCCGGAAATCCGCACCGGACGGGTTGGTGCGCATTTCGACATCACCGCCCGGCAGAGGACACTGGAAGCGTGAGCATTCGTGTCGGAACCCGTGGCAGCGCCCTCGCGACGACCCAGACGGGTCTGGTCGCCAGGCGCATCGAGACCCTGACCGGACGGCCGGTCGAGATCGTGCGCGTCCGCACCGAGGGTGACGTCCGCACCGGCTCGCTCGCCCAGATGGGCGGCACCGGGGTGTTCGTGACCGCGCTGCGCGAGGCTCTGCTTGACGGCCGCTGCGACGTCGCCGTGCACTCCCTCAAGGACCTCCCGACCGGCGCGGCCGAGGGCCTGACCCTCGTGACGCCCGAGCGGGAGAACCCGCGCGACGTGCTGTGCGCACGCAACGGCTGGACGCTGGAGTCCCTTCCCCGCGGCGCCAAGGTCGGCACGGGCTCGCCCCGCCGCGCGGCCCAGCTCCTCGCGGTGCGCCCCGACCTCGACGTGCTCGACATCCGCGGCAACGTCGACACGCGTCTCGCACGGGCGCTCGGCCCCGACGCCGACCTCGACGCGGTCGTCCTCGCCTACGCCGGGCTCTCGCGCCTCGGCCGCCTCGACGCGGTCTCCGAGGTCATCGACGTGCGGGTCATGGCGCCGGCCCCCGGCCAGGGGGCGCTGGGCGTCGAGGTCCGGACCGCGGACCTCTCGCCGCTGTCCTCGTTCGACCTCCGGCCCGACGGCGCCACGGACCGTCCGCTCGACCTCGCCGACGTCGTCGCCGGCCTCGACCACCTCCCGACCCGCCTCGCGGTGCTCGCCGAACGCGCTCTCCTCGCACGCCTCGAAGCGGGCTGCGCGGCGCCCGTCGGAGCGCACGCCGTGGTCGAGGACGACGAGATCCGGCTCTCGGCCGTCGTCGCCCGGCTCGACGGCGGGCAGGTCCTCACGCACTCGGCACGGGTCGCGCTGCCGTCACCTGCGGGCGTCGCAGGCAGGGCCGCTGGCGCGGGGGGTCCGTCCGCCGAGGGGCGCGACGTCACCGACGCGCTCGCGAGGGGGCTCGGGGTCCAGGTCGCCGACGCGCTGCTGGCCGCCGGAGCCGCCGAGCTCGCGCCGCTGCGCGCGACCGGGCCAGGAGGTGGCTCGCTCCCCCAGGCCGAGGCGCCTGCGCTCTGGGCCCCTGGCACCGCGCCCTCGGACGACGCCCACGGCTCGGACGACGAGCCCACGGTCGGCGGCACCGACGCCCCCGTGCGCTCGGAGCGGCGCTGATGCCAGGCCGACTGCGCGACCCGCAGCGCGGTCGCGCCCTGCCGCCAGCAGGCCCGGCCCCGGCCGCCGCGAACACCGCGACCTCCGGGCCGCTGACCGGGACCACCGTCCTCCTGCCGCGCTCCCCCGAGCGTGCCGCTCCCCTCGCGGCGCGGCTGCGCGCTCAGGGCGCGACCGTCCTCGTGAGCCCCGCGATCGAGCGTGCCCCCATCGAGGACACCGCGGCGATGGACGCCGCCGTGGCAGACCTCGCGGGCTTCGCGTGGGTCGTGGTCACGAGCGTCAACGCGATCGACGAGCTGATCGCGAGCGCCGCACGCCGGGGCCGCACGCTCGCCGAGCTGTCAGGACGAGCGAGGACCGGAGCACGCGCTGGTTCTGGCACGAGGTGGGCCGCGGTCGGGCCCGCGACTCGGCGAGCGCTCGAGGCCGCGGGGGTCCACGTGGATCTCGAGGCGGGCGTGAACTCGGCGCGCGGGCTGCTCGCGGCGTTCGACGCGCTCACCGAGGCTCCCGACCACGGGCCCGAGGCCCGGACCACGTTCGACCACCCGGCCGCCGACGCGACGCGGGACGTCCTGCTCCCGCAGGGCGACCTCGCGAAGCCCACCATGGCCGACGGCCTGCGTGACCGCGGCTGGGTCCCGCACGTCGTGACCGCGTACCGGACGGTCGCGCACACGCTCTCCCCGGAGGTCGCGGACGCGTGGCGCGCGGGCGAGGTCGACGTGGTCGTGCTGACGTCGGGCAGCGTCGCGCGCGAGGTCGCGACCCAGCTCGGTGCGGACCCGCACGTCGCGGGCGTCGCGATCGGCGAGCCGACGGCGGAGGCCGCGCACGCCGTCGGGCTGCGGATCGACGCCGTGGCCGCCCAGGCGACCGACGACTCCCTGGCGGAGGCCGTGCTGCGCGTCGCCGCCCACCCGTCAGAACCTCGTCCTGACGACTCATCCCCGACAGAAGGCAGGAACCACCCGTGATCCGTCCCCGCCGCCTGCGCTCGACCCCGCAGATGCGCCGGCTCGTCGCCGAGACCCGGCTGCACGCCGCCGACCTGGTCCTCCCCCTGTTCGTCAAGGAGGGCCTGACCGAGCCCAAGCCGCTCGGGTCCATGCCCGGCATCGTGCAGCACACCGAGGAGAGCCTCGCCGGCGCCGTCGCGCAGGCGACCGCGGCCGGGCTGGGCGGCGTCATGCTGTTCGGCATCCCCGCGCACCGCGACGCGACCGGCTCGCAGGCGGACGCCCCCGACGGCATCCTCAACCGTGCGATCCGCATCGCACGCGACGCCGCTCGGGACGCCGCCGCGGGCACGGGCCGTCCCGCCCCCGTCGTCATGGCCGACCTGTGCCTCGACGAGTTCACCGACCACGGGCACTGCGGCGTCCTCTCGCCGGGCCCGGACGGCGACGTGATCGTCGACAACGACGCGACCCTCGTCCGCTACGCGTCGATGGCACTCACCCAGGCCGAGGCGGGCGCGGAGGTCGTGGCGCCGTCGGGCATGATGGACGGCCAGGTCGCCGTGATCCGCGAGGCCCTCGACGACGCCGGGCACACGGGCGTGAGCATCCTGGCGTACAGCGCCAAGTACGCGAGCGCGTTCTACGGGCCGTTCCGCGAGGCCGTCGACTCGACGCTCCAGGGCGACCGCCGCACCTACCAGATGGACTCGGCGAACTTCCGCGAGGGCCTGCGCGAAGCGGACCTGGACCTGGCCGAGGGCGCCGACATGGTCATGGTCAAGCCCGCGGGCTCGTACCTCGACGTGCTCGCGGCCGTGGCCGAGCGCAGCGACGTCCCCGTGGCGGCGTACCAGGTGTCGGGCGAGTACGCGATGATCGAGGCGGCCGCCGCGAACGGCTGGATCGACCGGCGCGGCGCCGTCCTGGAGTCCGTGCTCGGCATCAAGCGCGCGGGCGCCGACATCGTCCTGACCTACTGGGCCCTCGAGATCGCAGAATGGATTCGGTGACACCGATGACCATCCACCCGACCGGTTCGCCGCTGCGCGCGACCACCCTCCACGACAACCACGAGGCGTTCGTGCGCGCCCAGGGCGCGATCCCGGGCGGCGTGAACTCGCCCGTGCGGGCCTACGGCTCGGTCGGGGGCGACCCGCGCTTCATCGCGAGCGCGCGCGGCGCGTACGTCACCGACGTGACGGGCCGCGAGTACGTCGACCTCGTGTGCTCATGGGGTCCCGCGCTCCTGGGGCACGCTCACCCCGCGGTCGTCGCGGCCGTGCAGGACGCCGCCGCGCGCGGCCTGTCGTTCGGCGCCCCGACGCTCGGCGAGGTCGACCTCGCGGAGGAGGTCCGCCGCCGGGTCCCCGCGGCCGAGCGCGTGCGTCTCGTCTCGACGGGCACCGAGGCGACCATGACCGCGGTGCGCCTGGCGCGCGGCGTCACGGGTCGCAACCTGCTGGTGAAGTTCGCCGGCTGCTACCACGGGCACGTCGACGCGCTGCTCGCCGAGGCGGGCTCGGGCGTCGCGACGCTCGCCCTGCCCGGGTCGGCCGGCGTGACCGAGGCCAGCGCGGCCGAGACCCTGGTCCTGCCGTACAACGACCTCGAGGCCGTCGAGCGTGCGTTCACCGAGCGCGGCTCGGAGATCGCCGCGGTCATCACCGAGGCGGCACCGGCGAACATGGGCATCGTGCCGCCCGGCCCGGGCTTCAACGAGGGCCTGCGCCGCATCACGGCCGAGCACGGCGCCCTGCTGATCCTCGACGAGGTCCTCACGGGCTTCCGCGTGGGGCCGAGCGGCTGGTGGGGCCTGGAGTCGGGTGCAGCGGCGGGCGTGACCGCGGGCGAGCAGCCCTCGTACACGCCCGACCTGTTCACGTTCGGCAAGGTCGTCGGCGGTGGCATGCCCGTCGCGGCCCTGGGTGGTCCGGCCGCGATCATGGACCAGCTCGCGCCGCTCGGCCCGGTCTACCAGGCAGGCACCCTGTCCGGTAACCCGGTCGCGGTCGCGGCGGGCCTCGCGACGCTGCGCCTGGCCGACGACGCCGTGTACGCCCGCGTCGACCACGTCGCCCAGGTCGTGGGGGACGCCGCGAGCGCGGCCCTCGCCGCCGAGGGGGTCCCGCACGCCCTGCAGCGCTCGGGGAACCTGTTCTCGATCATGTTCGGCGACTTCGCCGCCGCGGCCGGGGTGCGTACCTACGCGCAGGCCCAGGCGCAGGACGTGTTCCGCTACAAGGCGTTCTTCCACGCGATGCTGGACGCGGGGGTCAACCTGCCGCCGTCGGTCTTCGAGGCGTGGTTCGTGTCGTCCGCGCACGACGACGACGCGGTCGAGCGCATCCTCGCCGCGCTCCCGGCCGGGGCGAGGGCTGCGGCACGCGCCCAGCGCTAGACCTCGCACGGGGCGAGGTGCCCGGCGGGGTGAGCTGCGCCGTCGGGCACCTTCCTCCGTGCCCGACGGCGCCGCTCACCTCACGCCCGACCTCGCCGTCGTGAACGGCTCGGCAGGCGGCTCCGGCTCGGTCAGTAGCTGATCTGGCCGACCTTCTTGCCCAGGCTGCGGATCTGGAAGCCGAACGCGATGAGCGCGACGCCCCAGACCAGGGCGACGATCGCGAGGATCCACACGATCGACACGACGCCTGCGCCCACGTTGAACAGGACCAGGACACCGAAGACGAGGGACAGCAGACCCGCGAAGACTCCCCAGCCCCAGCCGCTGCCGGGGACCTTGCGGAGCTCGACGCTCGCGATCGTCTGGAAGATGCCCAGGACGACGGCCCACAGACCGATGATCCACACGAGGACCTCGGCGGTCTTGCCGGGCCACACCAGCAGCACGATGCCGACCGCGACGCTCACGAGGCCGATCGTGACCAGGGCCGCCGTGCCGCCGGTCCCTCGGCGGCGGATACCCTCGACGATCTCGAACAGGCCGTCGACGAGCGTGAAGATCGCGACGATCCAGATGAAGACGACGGCCGTGATCTCGGGCCACACGAGCGCGACGATGCCGAAGAGGATCGCGACGACGCCGCGGATCACTGGCCAGTACCAGACCTGCTTGGCGGTGGTGGAGAAGGCGGTGAGGATCGGGTCCTGCGTGGTCATGGCGGGCTCCTGACGTCGTGTCGTGTCCCGCCAGGAACGCTGGAGCACCGTCCGTGCGGGCTGTTCGACTCTCATCGAACACCCGAAACGGCCGCATGTCGTGGCGAACCGCGCATTCGTCGCGGAGGGACCCTCGCCCCCTTGACAAGGCGATACCCCGCCGGGGTACCTTGGAGGGTTGGTACCCAGTAGGGGTATCCGAGCGAGTGACACGGAGGCCCAGCATGAGCGACACGACCACCCAGCGCCCGGTCGAGCCGGGCCCTGCCCCCGCCCACACCGGCCCCCACGGGTACGCCTCCGACAAGGAGGCCTACCTCAAGCGCATGCGCCGCATCGAGGGCCAGGTCCGCGGCATCGCCCGCATGATCGACGAGGACGTCTACTGCATCGACATCCTCACCCAGGTCTCCGCGGTGACCAAGGCCCTCCAGGCGGTGTCCATCGGACTCGTCGAGGACCACCTCGGCCACTGCGTCGTCGACGCCGCCCGGTCCTCCGAGGCCGAGGGCGCCGCCAAGGTCCGCGAGGCGTCCGACGCCATCGCCCGTCTCGTCCGCAGCTGACACCCCACCCCTCCCCAAGGAGCACCATGAGCACCGTCACCACCCTCGGCGTCACCGGCATGACCTGTGGCAACTGCGTCTCGCACGTCACCAAGGACGTGGGCGCCGTCCCCGGCGTGGAGAACATCAGCGTCGACCTGAACGTCGGCGGCGCCTCCGAGGTCACCGTCTTCTCGGACGACCCGCTCGACGAGGCCGCGCTGCGCGAGGCCGTCGACGAGGCCGGCTACGAGGTCGTGAGCTACGACGTCCAGCTCGACGCCCAGGCCGCGCAGTCGGCCGAGCAGGCCGCCGACCGCAAGGCCCACAACTGCGGCTGCGGCTGCGGCACGGACTCCGCCGCGGACGCCGCGCCCGCCCAGAAGACGTACGACCTCCAGGTCCCGCAGGCCTGACCGCTCGACCCGCCCGACGACGGAGCACCGGCCGGACTCCCGGCCGCCGCTCGGTCGTCGGGCACCGCTCGGACCGCACCCACCGCCCGCCGACCGCGGGCCGCGGGCCGCGGGCCGCGACGGAGCACCCCACCCGGCGAGACCCGCCGGACGCACCACACTGTCGAGGAGCACCGATGACCACCCCCACCGGCCTGACCGCCGGCCCGACGCTCGTCGAGGTCGACCTCGCGATCGAGGGCATGACGTGCGCGTCGTGCGTCGCGCGCGTCGAGAAGCGGCTCAACCGCGTCGACGGCGTCGAGGCCACCGTGAACCTGCCGCTCGAGAGCGCGCACGTCGTGCTCCCCGAGGGCGTGACGGACGCCGAGCTCGTCGCTGCCGTCGAGAAGGCCGGCTACCAGGCGCGGGTCACGGGGCGTCGCGCGGCAGCGCCTGCGGTCGGGGCGGTACCCGCGGTCGGGGCGGCGCCTGCGCCCGAACCTGTCCCCGTCGTGTCAGAACCAGCGAGCACCCCGGCTCACGCTGGTTCGGACGACCCGGCTTCGGACGACCCGGCTTCCGACGACCCGGCGGCGGCCGGGACCGCGCCCACCGCGACCGACACCTCGGCCCCCACGCGCGACCGCGGCGCCGACCTCGGGCGCCGCCTCAAGGTCGCCGCGGTCCTCACGCTGCCGGTCGTGCTGCTGTCGATGGTCCCTGCCCTGCAGTTCCCGGGCTGGCAGTGGGTCGTCACGGCCCTCGCGCTGCCCGTCGTCACGTGGGGTGCGTGGCCCTTCCACACCGCCGCCTTCCGCGCGGCCCGCCACGGCGCCTCGACCATGGACACGCTCGTGTCGATCGGCGTGGTCGCCGCGACCCTGTGGTCCCTGTGGGCCCTGCTGCTGGGCGGCGCGGGCGAGATCGGCATGCGCATGTCGGTCTCTCTGCTGCCCTCGCGCGCGCACGGCTCCATGCCCGAGCTCTACTTCGAGGTCGCGGCCGTCGTCACGACGTTCCTCCTCGCGGGCCGCTGGTCCGAGCACCGCTCGCGCCGCAAGGCCGGCGACGCGCTGCGCTCCCTGCTCGCGATGGGCGCCAAGGACGCCGAGCGCGTCACGACCGGTCCCGACGGCCAGCGCGTGACCGAGCGCGTGCCCGTCGCGGCCCTGCGCGAGGGCGACCTGTTCACGGTCCGCCCGGGCGAGAAGGTCGCGACCGACGGCGTCGTGGTCGAGGGCGCCTCCGCCGTCGACACCTCGCTCCTGACGGGCGAGCCCGTGCCCGTCGACGTGACGCCCGGCGACGACGTCACGGGCGCGACCGTCAACACCTCGGGCCACCTGCTCGTCCGCGCGACGCGCGTGGGCGAGGAGACGACGCTCGCGCAGATCGGTCGCCTCGTGAGCCAGGCGCAGACGGGCAAGGCCCCCGTGCAGCGCCTCGCGGACCGGATCTCGGCGGTGTTCGTGCCGATCGTCCTGGTCCTGGCCGTGCTCACCCTGGGGGGCTGGCTGCTGGCGGGGGCGAGCACGCAGTTCGCGTTCACGGCCGCCGTGGCCGTGCTGATCATCGCGTGCCCGTGCGCCCTGGGCCTCGCGACGCCGACCGCCCTGCTCGTCGGCACGGGGCGTGGCGCCCAGCTCGGCATCCTCATCAAGGGCCCCGAGGTCCTCGAGTCCACGCGCCGTGTCGAGGTGATCGTGCTCGACAAGACCGGCACCGTGACGCAGGGCCGTATGGCCCTCGAGCGCGTGGTCACCCGCGAGGGCACGCTCGACCTGTCCTCGGACGCGGCGAGGGCCGCAGCAGGCTCGTCGAGCGAGGCGCCCGACGCCGCCGCCCGCCACGCCCTGCGCCTCGCCGGCGCGGTGGAGGGGCTGAGCGAGCACCCGATCGCGCAGGCGATCGCATCTGCTGCGACGCGAGTCTCAGGGAGCGTCGACGACACCCCGTCCGGTGCGCCCGTCGAGACCGGCGCCGACGGTGTCGTCATCGGTTCCGCGCAGGTCTTCGACTTCGTGAGCTCTCCTGGCGGCGGCGTGAGCGGCCTGGTCCGCACCGCGCACTCGGGCCTGTCCCCCGCAGGCGCGCTCAACGCGCAGCGGGTCCTGGTCGGGCGCCCGTCGTGGCTCGCCGAGCAGGGCGTCGCGTTCGACGTGTCAGAAGCGGCGAGGCCTCAGGGTCACACCCGCACTGACGACACGGGGACCGACCTGCGCCGCGCGTTCGACGAGGCCGAGGCCACGGGCGCGACCGCCGTCGTCGTCGCCTGGAACGGAACCGCCCAGGGCGTCCTCGTCCTGCGCGACCCCGTCAAGGAGACCTCGGCCCAGGCCGTGGCCGAGCTCCGCGCGCTGGGCCTGCGTCCGATCCTCCTCACGGGCGACAACGCGGGCGCGGCGCGGGTCGCCGCCCGGCAGGTCGGCATCGCGGAGGAGGACGTGATCGCGCAGGTCCTGCCGCAGGACAAGGTCGACGTCGTCGCACGCCTGCGCGCCGAAGGTCGGGTCGTCGCGATGGTCGGGGACGGCGTGAACGACGCCGCCGCGCTCGCCGGGGCCGACCTCGGCCTGGCCATGGGCACGGGCACCGACGTCGCGATCGAGGCGAGCGACATCACGCTGGTCCGCGGCGACCTGCGCGCGACCGCGACGGCGATCCGGCTCTCCCGCCAGACGCTGCGCGTCATCAAGCAGAACCTGTTCTGGGCCTTCGCCTACAACGTGGCCGCGATCCCGCTCGCCGCCGCCGGGCTGCTCAACCCGATGATCGCGGGGGCCGCGATGGCGATGAGCTCGGTCCTGGTCGTCGGCAACTCGCTGCGCCTGCGCCGAGCGGGCTGAACCCGGCTGCCCCCCGGCTGCCCCCGGCTGCCCCCGGCTGCCCCCGGCTGCCGAGAACGAGGTTGAGGTCGTCATCGTGAGGATGGCGACCTCAACCTCGTTCTCGGCACTCTGCTCGGCAGCGAGTGCCGGTCAGTCCGCCGACGGGCGGCCCGGGCGGCGCGGCGGACGCACGTCTCGTGGGAGCCGCCCCTCGGCGTCGAGTGCCCGGCGCAGCACCATGTCGATCTGCGCGTTGACGCTCCGCAGCTCGTCCGACGCCCAGCGCGCGAGCGCGTCGTGAACCGCCGGGTCGAGGCGCAGCAGGACCTGCTTCCGGTCGGTCCGGGGGCGTCGCGGCGCACCCTCACGCCCGGCGTCCGCACCGCCGTCGGGCCCACCCACGCGCGGCGCAGCCTCACGCCCGGCGTCCGCTCCGCCGTCGGGCCCCTGCGCGCCGCCCCCCGGCGACCCGCCGGGGGCGGGTGCCGGGACCTCGGGGGTCACGAGTAGAGCGACCCGGCGTTGACGACGGGGGTCGCGCGGCTGTCGCTGCACAGCACGACGAGGAGGTTCGACACCATGGCGGCGCGGCGCTCGTCGTCGAGCGTGACGATCGACTCGGCCTCGAGGCGCTGGAGCGCGTCCTCGACCATGGACACGGCACCCTCGACGATCCTCGACCGGGCCGCGATGATCGCCCCGGCCTGCTGGCGCTGCAGCATGGCCTGCGCGATCTCGGGGGCGTACGCGAGGTTGGAGATGCGGGCCTCGATGACCTCGACGCCCGCCACCACGACACGTGCGGCGACCTCCGCGGCGATCTCCGCCGACACGACCTCCGTCGCGCCGCGCAGCGACTGCTCGCCGGCCTCGGCGTCGTCGTACGGGTGGGACATGGCCACGTGACGCAGCGCCGACTCGGCCTGGACGCGGACGAAGTCGGTGTAGTCCTCGACGGCGAAGCTCGCCTTCGCGGTGTCGGCCACCTGCCACACGACGATCGCCGCGATGTTGATCGGGTTGCCGTCGGCGTCGTTGACCTTGAGCTCGCTCGTCTCGAAGTTGCGGACGCGGACGGACACGCGCTTGCGCGTCGAGAGCGGCACGGTGGCGACGAGCCCGGTACGGCGGATCGTCCCGAGGTACCGGCCGAAGAACTGGACGACGAGCGTCTGGCCCGGGTTGATGACCTTGACGGCGGTGAGCACGAGGAGACCGAGCACGATCGCGACCACGCCGAGCAGGGTGCCGACCGGGGTGCTGCTCATGAACAGGGGGACCGACCCGCCGAGAAGGGCGAGGACGAGGAGGATCGCGAGGCCACCTCCGCCGGCGCCGAGCGACCACGCGGGCTGCTCGGTGACGTCCACGCGGGTGCCGTCGTGCCCGACGGGGCGTCCGCTCGGCTCTCCGCCCAGGGACTCCTGCGGGGGGACGGTGGTGTCGCTCATGACGTGTTCCTCTCGTCGCTGACGGGTGCCGGGCGCCCCGCGTCTATCAAAGTGATATCACATTAAACGCGGCGGACGGAATCGAGGTGCGCAGCGCCGTCGGCGCCGAACATGCGGTTGCCGCTGCCCGAGCATGCGGTGGGCGTCGCGAATCACGGGATTCAC
>NZ_JACSQE010000005.1:120535-129922 GCF_014836745.1 Oerskovia gallyi | reverse complement strand
CCCCCCCCCCCCCCCCCCCCCCCCCCCCCCCCCCCCCCCCGCGCCCGGAGGAGGCGGGCGCGGGGCCTACTTGAAGCGGCGGCCCTCGTCGCGGCGGTACGCCCACACCGCCAGGACCGCGAACACCACGGTCCACCCCAGCAGCACGACCCACGCGAGCGCGTACGCCGGCTCGCCCGTGAGCGCCTGGACCAGCAGGTCGCGGCCGGCGCGCGTCGGGGTGGCCATCGAGATCGCGTCGAGCCACGGCGGGAACAGGAACGGCGGCAGGAACAGCCCGCCCGCGAACGCGAGCGGGAACAGGATGACCTGCACCACGGGCAGCGCGGCCTTGGCCGAGAGCGAGTACCCGATCGCGATGCCCAGCAGCACGAACGGCACCGACACGAGCAGCACCGTCCCCACGCCCGCGAGCAGCTGGGGCCACGTGACGCTCGCAGCGGTCAGGAGCCACCCGATGAGGATGAGCGGCACGAGCCCGAACAGCGAGAAGACCCCGCCGTTGAGGATGCGCGCGACCATGCGCGGCGCGGGGCCCGCGGGCAGCGAGCGCAGGAACGGGTCGAACGGCAGCGCCCGGTCCTCCGCGACGCCCAGCCCGTAGGTGAACAGGCTCGCGGAGCAGATCGCGAACAGCCCGAGCGACGCGACGGCCGTGGTCGCCGCGACGGGGTCGCCCGCGACCTCCTTCTGCGGCACGACGAAGAAGAACATCGCGAGCGCAGGGAACAGCAGGTTCCCGAGGACCGCGATGGGCACGCGCACGGTCTCGAGGAACTGGTACTTGAGGTGGATCCAGGTGAGGGTCGCGGCGCTGGGCGGGCGCCCGCTCACGCCGGGGGTCGTGGTGGCTGCGTGGGTGCTCATCGCGCGCTCTCCTCCTCGGAGGTCTGCTGGTCCGCGGCGCCCGACGGCGTCGCGCCCGTCGGGGTCCCGGCCTCGCCGTGGTCGGTGGGTGCTGCGCGGGAGACCATCTGCTCGAACGCCTCCTCGAGGCTCGCGCCCCGGATCTCGAGCCCGTGGAACGGCAGACCCGACGTCACGAGCGTGCGGACCAGCTCGTCGGCGTCGGCCGTGTACAGCTCGTAGCGCCAGGCGCCGGACTCCCCCGCGTCCTTGTCTGCGGCGCGCTCGGACCGCACCACGCCCGGCAGGTCGGTCCCCAGGTCGGCGGTGCTGCGCACGACCACGCGCCGCAGCCCGACGCGGCGCAGGATCGCGTCGAGCGTGTCGTCGGCCTTGACCACGCCCTGGTCGATCACGACGACGCGCTGCGCGAGCGCCTGCACCTCCTCGAGGTAGTGGCTCGTGAGGAGCACGGTCCCGCCGCCCGCGTGGTACTCGCGGATCGCGGCCCACAGCGCCTGGCGTGCGCCGACGTCGAGGCCCGTGGTGGGCTCGTCGAGCAGCACGACCCGCGGGCGCCCGACGAGCGAGAGCGCGACCGCGAGGCGTCGCTTCTGCCCGCCGGACATGGCCCCGGTCTGGCGCCCGGCGAGGTCGGACAGCCCGAACTGCTCGAGCAGCTCGCCCGTGGGCACGGGGTTCGCGTAGTGCTTGCCGACGAAGTCGACGACCTCGCGCACCTTGAGCGTCGCGGGCAGGCCTGTCTCCTGCGGCGTGAGGCCCAGGCCTTGGCGGGACGAGGCGTCGCGCGGGTCGCCGCCGAAGAGGCGCACGACGCCCGAGTCCGGCTTGCGCTGCCCGCTCACGAGCGAGAGCAGCGTCGACTTCCCGGCGCCGTTGGGGCCCAGGAGCCCGACGAGCTCCCCGGCCCCGACCTCGAGGGTCACGTCGTCGAGCGCGACGACCTCGCCGAAGCGGCGGGTCACGTGCTGCGCGGACACGAGGGACCCGTGCGGCACGGCCGGGCCTCCTCGTGTCGCGGCGGCAGCCCGCCCCGGACTGACGGCTGAGTGCTGGCTGGTCACGATCCGGCTCCTCTCAGGAGCATGCTCAGGGACTCGGTGTAGACCTCGAAGGCGCGGCGCCCGCGGGGGGTGAGGCTGATGTAGGTGGCCGGGGTGCGGCCCTCGTGGGTCTTGGTGACGGTCACGTACTCGGCGTCCTCGAGCTTGCGCAGGTGCGTCGAGAGGTTGCCTGCGGTCATGTCGAGGAGCTTGCGGAGCTTGGGGAACGCGATCTGGTCGCCCGCGCCCAGCGCCGAGAGCGTCGCGACGACGCGCAGCCGCGCCTGGGCGTGGATGACCGGGTCGAGCTCGACGTCAGGCACGAGCCCCTCCCGCGATCCGCCGCCGCGTCCGTACGCGCAGGACCTGTTCGACGAGCGCCATGAGCAGGAACCCGCCACCGCCTGCGGCGGCCATGACGAGGTAGAGGCCGGGCAGGCCCACGATCGTCGCGGCCCCGGCGACGAGCAGGATCCACACGCCCAGGACGTACAGGCGCGTCTCCTGCCACATGGCCCCGCCTGCGAGGTACATGATCCCGACGACCAGGCACGACAGGGAGTTGCTCGCGAGGGACATGACCTCGGGGTTCGCCCCGGCGCGGGCGAGCCCGCCCAGGACCATGCTCATGGCTGCGAACGAGATGAACCAGGCCCAGCCGTAGAGCGCGCCCGAGCGGGCGCTCGCGCCGCGCACGCCGCTCACGCGGGTCATGATGTGCACGATCGTGATCGCCACGGCGCCCACGATGAGGAAGGTGAAGGCGAGGAGGGCCCAGGGCTCGGGCTGCCCGACGACGTCGCTCGCCCCGATCTGCAGGGTCGCCGTGGCGGGAGGGGTGGCCGAGCGCAGCGAGCTGACGTAGAGCGTCGTGTAGCCCAGGAGCCAGGCCAGCCCCCAGACGCCGTAGAGGACCCGGCCGTCGGGTTCGACGTCCTTGGCCTTCTCCTGCTGGGCCGCGATGAGGCGCAGGCTCGCGGCGGGGTCGAGCGGCTGGTCGTCGTCGGGCCCCTGGGCGGGTCCGGCGGGGTCGAGCGGCTGGTCGTCGTCGGGCCCCTGGGCGGGTCCGGCGTGCCGGTCGGACGTCTGGTCGGGCACGAGGGCTCCTTCTCCACCACGGCGATTCGTGGTTTGTGTTGCAAACTACTTTGTAGCCTGCCAGGAGTACGGCCTGCGCGCAAGAGCCTCCCTACGCCGAGAAGTGAGTTGAGGCCCCTGATCCACGTGGATCAGGGGCCTCAACTCACTTCTCGGCGTCAGGCGAGGACGGAGCTGCTGCGCGTCAGGACGTCGCGGAGCCCGAGGTCCCGGTCCCCGGAGCGCTCCCGGCCCCCGTGCCTGCACCTGTGCCGGGCTGCTGCTCGAGGTCGGTGGCCCCTGAGCCGGAACCCGTACCCGCGCCACCAGTCCCGCCCGTGTCGCCGCCCGTCCCCGGCGTCGGGTTCGGCTCCGGCGTGACAGGCGTGGTCGGCTCGGGCTCCGGGGTGGTCGGCGCGTCGGTCGGCGCCTGGGTCGGGACATCGCTCGGGGCCGGGCTCGGCGTCGTGCCCGAGCTCGGCGCGTCGGTCGAGTTGTCCGTCGTGTCGCCGGTCGTGTCTCCCGTGTCTCCGGTCGTCGCGGGCTCACGCGAGACGACGTGGCTGATCGACGTGCCCGAGCCCTCCTCGCCGCGCAGGATCTCGCTCAGCGGGCGTCCGGCGACGACCTCGACCAGCGTCACGCCCACGATCAGCACGAGGAAGACACCGACGGCCGAGAGGATCAGCGTCTTGCGGCTCGGACGGCGGGACGTCGTGTCGTCGCCGTCCAAGGCGTCGCCGTCCGAGGCGTCGTCCGGGGTGACGCCGTCCTGCGGGCCGTCCGTGCCGTCGTCGGGCCCGTCCGTGGCCGCGGTGCGCAGGCCGTCGAGGCGCGTGCCGCCCACGTCGTCGGCCGAGAGGACCGCGGTGTCGGCAGCCTGACCGTCCGCGCCGACCGCGGGCAGCACACCGGTGCTCTCTGTGGTGTCGTCCGCGCGACCGTCGCTCGCCGAGTGCGGCCCCGCGAGCGTCGGCAGCAGGACCTTGCGGCCGTTCTTGCCCACGGGCAGCACCACGCCCGCCTTCATCGCGGCCTTCATCTGCCGACGCGTCTTGAGGATCGAACGCGTGTAGAGGTTGTTCCCGACGACCGTCAGGACCGACGCCACGCCCGCACCGATGATCGTCCCGGCCACACCCAGGTAGGACAGCAGGACCGTCGAGCTCACGGCAGCGAGCGCGCTCGCGACGACCTGCGTGACGGAGAGGCCTGGCGGCTTCTCGTCGAGGTCGTCGTCGGCGGCGCCCGGTGCGGGGGCGTCTCGGGCGGTCGGGCTGATGGAGGGGGGTCTGTGCGAAGTCACGGTCCTCCCAGGGTAGGAAACGCGTCTGCACGCCCTCCGGACGCCTGTTGACCAACCGACGAGGATTGTGTGAAGACCGCGCAGCGCTCCCCCGCGGCGGGTGCTATAACGGCCAGGTGACCACTCCTCCCGGCACTCCCCCCGAGACCGGCAAGCGCTCGCGCTGGGCCCCGACGACGGCCGACCACCCCGAGACCCGGCGCCGCATCGGTGCCGAGATCTGGATCCTGCTGGGACTGAGCCTCGGCCGGTCGGGCGTGTACGCGATCGTCAACATCGTCGCGCGCCTGACCGAGGGCACCCCGCTCGCCGAGCAGAGCACGAGCCTCAACAACTCCCAGTCACCCCGCCCGTACCTCGACCTGACCTATCAGATCCTCAGCATCGGCTTCGCGCTCATCCCGGTCGCGCTCGCGCTCTACCTGCTCTCGGCGCGCGGCCGGTCGGTCACCCGGGCCATCGGGCTCGACGGCAGCCGCCCCTGGCGCGACACCGGGTGGGGGTTCGCGCTCGCCGCGGTCATCGGCATCCCGGGCCTGGGGCTGTACGTGGTGGGGCGGGCCCTGGGGATCACGGTCGAGGTCAACCCCGCCAACCTCGCCGACTACTGGTGGACCGTGCCGATCCTTATCCTCGCGGCCCTCCAGAACGGCCTGCTCGAGGAGGTCATCGCGGTCGCGTACCTGTTCGAGCGCACCAAGGACCTCGGCTGGGGGCGCGTGAAGTTCATCGTGTGGAGCTCGCTGCTGCGCGGCTCGTACCACCTGTACCAGGGCATCGGCCCGTTCGTCGGGAACGTGGTCATGGGTGTCGTGTTCTCGTGGTTCTACACCAGCAGATGGGGGCGGAACCGCGTCGTACCGCTCGTGATCGCCCACACGATCCTCGACGTGGTCGCGTTCGTGGGCTATGCGCTGCTGCCGCGCGAGTGGCTCGAGGCGCTGGGCGTCGGCTAGCCGAAACTCAGTTGCCGCGGCACGCCGCTGAGTGCGGAGCAGCTGTCGTCAGAACCGCCGTTCGACAGCAACTGCTCCGCACTCGGCGGACGGGCGCGAGGACCGTCAGGCGCGCAGCGCCGCCAGCTCCTCCCGGCGCGCGGCCTGGAGCACCGGGTCCGGCACGGGCAGCGACGCCAGGAGCTGCTTGGTGTACGTGTGATGCGGGGCCCCCAGCACCTCGGCCGACGTGCCCTCCTCCACGAGCCGGCCCCGGTAGAGCACCGCGATCCGGTCGGCGAGCAGGTCCACGACCGCGAGGTCGTGACTGATGAACAGGCACGCGAACCCCAGCTCGCGCTGGAGCTCGGCGAAGAGGTCGAGCACGCGCGCCTGGACCGACACGTCGAGCGCCGACGTGGGCTCGTCCGCGACCAAGAGCTCGGGGTCGAGCGCGAGCGCTCGGGCCAGGCTCGCGCGCTGGCGCTGCCCGCCGCTCAGCTCGTGCGGGTACCGGTCGCCGTACGAGCGCGGGAGCTGGACCGACTCGAGCAGCTCGTCGACCCGTCCGCGCGCGTCGCGCGCGTCCCCCGCCCGCCCGTGCACCACGAGCGGCTCGGCCACGCACTCGGCGATCGTGAGCAGCGGGTTGAAGCTCGACGCGGGGTCCTGGAAGACGAACCCGATGCGCGGCCGCACGGGTCGCACGTCGCGCTCGCGCGCACCCCGCATCTCGATGCCCAGCACCGACAGCGACCCGCCCGTCACGGGCGTGAGCCCGCCGATGGCCCGGCCGATGGTCGTCTTGCCCGAGCCCGACTCCCCCACGAGCCCCAGCACCTCGCCGGGCCGGATCGACAGGTCCACGCCGTCGACGGCCACGAACGCGGGCTTGCGGAAGCGGCCCGGGTACTCGATCCGCAGCCCCTCGGCCACGACCACGGGCGCGCCCTCTGCCCAGCCGTCGGCGCGCGCCTCGACCCGTGCGGCCGCGTTGACCACGCCCCCGCCGACGCGGGGCACGGCCCCGAGCAGCGACCGCGTGTACTCGGCCTGGGGGTCCTCGAACAGCGACCGGACGTCCGCCTGCTCCACGACCTTGCCCTGGTACATCACGGCCACACGGTCCGCGAGGTCCGCGACGACGCCCATGTTGTGCGTGATGAGGACGATCGCGGTCCCGAACTCGTCGCGGCAGCGCCGCAGCAGGTCGAGGATCTCGGCCTGCACGGTCACGTCGAGCGCGGTCGTCGGCTCGTCGGCGACGATCAGCCCGGGGTCGAGCGCGAGCGCCATCGCGATCACGACGCGCTGCTTCTGCCCGCCCGAGAACTGGTGCGGGTACTTGTCCACCGCCGTCTCGGGGTCGGGGATGCCGACCCGGCGCAGCACGTCGATCGCCTGCCTGCGCCCTTCCGCGCGTCGCACGCGCCGGTGCGCGCGGAGCCCCTCGACGATCTGCCAGCCGACGGTGAAGACCGGGTTGAGCGCGGCCGACGGCTCCTGGAAGACCATCGCGACGTCCGTGCCGCGCACGGCCCGCAGCTGGGACCGGCTCAGCGCGACGACGTCGGACTCGCTCGTCCCCGCCTTGTTCGCCAGCACGACGGCGCCCCTCGCCGTCGCGGTCTCCGGCAGCAGGCCGAGGATCGTCTTGGCGGTCACGGTCTTCCCGCTGCCGCTCTCGCCCACGACCGCGAGCACCTCGCCCGGGGCGACCTCGAGGTCCACCCCGTCGACCGCGAGGATCGGCCCGGCGTCGGTCGCGAACGAGACCGTGAGGTCCCGGACGATGACGACCGCACCCGAGGTGCGTGACGTCGTCGGGCGTGAAGCCTGTGCCGGTGCCGACCCCGGCACCGCGTCCTGCTGCGCGCTCACGGGCGCACCTCGATTCCCTCGTCGCCCAGCGTCCCCGAACCTTCCAGCCCGCCCAGCCCCGCGGGGCCGGCCGCGAGCGTGCCGCCCGGCACGACCGACGTCTCCGCGACCTCGCCCGCCCCGACGGCGGCCGCCCGGCGGCGGCGCCGCCGCGGGTCCGCCAGGTCGTTGAGGCTCTCGCCCACGAGCGTGATGCCCAGGACCGCGAGCACGATCGCGAGGCCCGGGAAGAGCGCGGTCCACCAGATGCCGCTCGTGACGTCGGACAACGACTTGTTGAGGTCGTAGCCCCACTCGGCCGCGGCCGTCGGCTCGATGCCGAAGCCCAGGAACCCGAGCCCCGCGAGCGTGAGGATCGCCTCGGACGCGTTGAGCGTCACGATGAGCGGCAGCGTGCGCGTCGCGTTGCGCAGCACGTGCCGCCCCATGATCCGGCGGTGCGGCGTGCCGATGACGCGCGCCGAGTCGATGAACGCCTCGGCCTTGATCCGCACGGTCTCCGCCCGGATCACGCGGAAGTACTGCGGGATGAAGACCACGGTGATCGAGAACGCGGCCGCCAGGATGCCGCCCCACAGGTCCGACTGCCCGCCGCTGATGACGATCGCGAGCAGGATCGCGAGCAGCAGCGACGGGAACGCGTAGACCGCGTCGCACACGACGACGAGCACGCGGTCGAGCCAGCCCCCGAAGTACCCCGAGACCAGGCCCAGCAGGACGCCGATCACGATCGACGCCGCGATCGCGACCACGATCACGAGGGCCGCGGTGCGCGCTCCCCAGATGACGCGGGACAGGACGTCGTACCCGCCGACGGTCGTGCCGAGCAGGTGCTCGGCCGACGGCGGCTGCTGCGCCCCGAACAGCACGTCGCCGCTGCGGAGCTGGCTGAACCCGTACGGCGCGAGCCACGGGGCGGCCAGCGCCGTGAGCAGGAAGAGCGCCGTGATGACCAGGCCCGCGACGAGCATGCCGCGCTGGAGGCCCACGCTCTGACGGAGCTGGTGGACCACGGGCAGACGGCCCCAGGAGAGTCGGCGTGCCATGTCAGTACCTCACCCTCGGGTCGATGAACGCCGCGAGGACGTCCACGAGGAAGTTCGTGACCGCGACGATCACGGCCAGCAGGACGACGATCCCCTGGACCGCGACGAAGTCCCGGGCCTGCAGGTACTGCGCGAGCATGAATCCGAGGCCCTTCCACTCGAACGTCGTCTCGGTCAGGACCGCCCCGGCCAGGAGCAGGGCGATCTGCATGCCCATGACCGTGATGATCGGGATGAGCGCGGGACGCCACGCGTGCGTGCGCACCAGCCGGCGCTCGGACACTCCGCGCGAGCGGGCCGCGTCGACGTAGTCGGTCGCGAGGGTCCCGATGACGTTGGTGCGCACGAGCCGCAGGAAGACCCCGGCGGTCAGCAGCCCCAGGGCCACGCCCGGCAGGACCGCGTGCATCAGCACGTCACCCAGGACCGCAGGGTCGCCCGTGCGGATCGCGTCGACGACGTAGAAGCCCGACGGGTCCGGCAGGGCCATCATCTGCAGCTCGGCCCCCGTGGACGCGCGCCCCGCGACGGGGAACCACCCGAGGCCCACCGAGAAGACGAGCTTGAGCAGGAGTCCCGCGAAGAACACTGGCGTCGCGTAGCAGAGGATCGCGAAGACGCGCAGGAACGCGTCGGGGATCCGGTCGCGGTGGTGCGCGGCGAGGAGCCCGAGGGGCACGCCGACCAGGAACGCGATGATCAGGGCGTAGACCGCGAGCTCGAGCGTCGCGGCGCCGTAGGTCGTCAGGACCTCGGACACCGGGCGGTTGTCGCTGATCGTGGTGCCGAAGTCGCCACGTACGATCCCGCCCAGGTACTCGAGGTACTGGACGATGATCGGGCGGTCGTAGCCGGCCTCGTGGATGCGCTCGGCGAGCTGGTCGGCCCGCAGGCGCCCGCCGAGCGCGGCCGTGATGGGGTCGCCGGTCGAGCGCATGACGACGAACACGGTCGTCACGAGGATGAAGACGGTCGGGATGATGAGGAGGAACCGGACCAGGACGTACCGTCCCAGCCCACCTCCTCCGGACGTCTTCTTCCGCGGGGGTGTGGAGCGGGAGGTCCCGGTGCCCGGCGGGTCGGCCGTGGTCACCTGGTCGGTCGTCGTGGTCATGTCGTCCGTTCGTCGTGGTCCGAGCCGCGCTGCTCGGTGGCCTGCGATGCTGCTGCGCGGGCTCGGGCGACCCGAGCCGGCTGGGCTCGGAGCGGTGGGGGGGGGGGGGGGGGGGGGG
>NZ_JACSQE010000005.1:67397-120525 GCF_014836745.1 Oerskovia gallyi | reverse complement strand
GGCCGACGACGATCGTCGGCCGGACCACCCCGAGCGCCTGTGGGGTCAGCCCTTCGAGAGCGCTCCGTAGCGGAACTTGAAGGACGCGTCGAGCGTCTTCTCGGTCCCCTCGACACCGGTGCCCACGACCGCGACCTGCGCGCCCTGGAGGTAGGGGACGGTCGAGAGGTCCTCGGCGACCTTGCCCTGGATCTCCTCGATGAGAGCCGTGCGGGCTGCCGGGTCGGGCGTGGCGGCCTGCTGGAGGATCAGGTCGTTGACCTCCTGGTCGTCGTAGTGGTTCGCGAGGAAGTTCTCCTGGAGGAAGAACGGCGTGAGGTAGTTGTCGGCGTCGGAGTAGTCCGGGAACCAGCCGAGCTGGTACGCGGGGTAGACGTCGGCGGTGCGGTCCTTGGCGTACTGGACCCACTCGGTCGTCTGCAGGTTGACCGTGAACAGGCCGCTCTCCTCGAGCTGGTCCTTGATGAGCGCATACTCCTCACCCGAGGACGGGCCGTAGTGGTCGTTGCTGTACTGCAGGTCGAGCACGACGGGAACCGTGACCCCGGCGGCCTCGAGGGCTGCCTTGGCCTTGTCGGCGTCGGGTCCGCCCTGGCCGTCGCCGTAGAGCTCCTTGAGCGGCTCGACCGCTCCGGTCAGGCCTGCGGGGACGTACGAGTACAGCGGCGTGTAGGTGCCCTTGTAGACCTGGCTCGCGATGGCCTCGCGGTCGATGAGGTCCGCGACGGCCTGGCGCACGGCGAGGGCCTTGGCGGGGTCTGCCCCCTCGGCCTTGGCGCCGTAGGGCTGGGAGTCGAAGTTGAACGTGATGTAGCGGATCTCGCCGCCGGGGCCGTCGACGACCTCGACCTTGTCGTTGCCCCGCAGGTCGTCGATGTCGGTCGCGGACAGGCTGCGGAAGGCGACGTCGATGTTGCCCTCCTGGATGTCCAGCTTCAGGTTCGACGCGTCGGCGTAGTACTTGGTGTTGACCTTGGCGGTCGCGGCCTTGCCGAGCACGCCCTGGTAGTCGGGGTTGGCCTCGTAGGAGATGAGGTTGTTGAAGTCGTACTTCGCGATCGAGTACTGACCGGCGAACGCCTTGCCCGAGACGATGTCGGCGTCGGGTGTCAGCGCGTCGGCCGCGAACACGTCCTCGTCGACGATGGGGCCGGCCGGGCTCGACAGGATCTGCGGGAAGACCTGGTCGTCGGGCGACTTGAGCGTGAAGACGACGGTCGTGTCGTCGGGCGCGGCGACGCTGTCCAGGTTGTAGAGCAGCGAGGCGGGGCCGTTCTCGTCGTTGATCGCGACCTGACGGTCGAACGTGAACTTCACGTCGGAGGACGTGAGGTCGTTGCCGTTGGCGAACTTCAGGCCCGGCTTGAGCTTCACGGTGTACTCGGTGGGGCCGGTGAACTCGGCGGACTCGGCGATGTCCGGCTCGACGTCAGGGCTGCCGTAGGGGGTGTTCAGGAGGAACGGGAACACCTGGTTCATGACCGCGAAGGACCCGTTGTCGTAGGAGCCCGCGGGGTCGAGGGTCGTGACCTTGTCGGTCGTGCCGATGGTCAGCGCGCCGCCGGCGCTCGCGGCGCCGCCGCCGTCGTCGTCGTTCCCGCCGCTGCCGCCGCACGCCGTGAGCGTGAGCGTCACGACGGCGATGCCCGCCGTTGCGGCGAGGAGCCGCTTCCTGGAAACGGTCGTCATCCGTCACACCTCTTCTTCGGGGTCGTCAGGTGGGTGCGCGGTGGCGCTCCCACGACCTGGCGCTGTGACCAAGGTGCGTGATGTCTAACACACCGTTGTTTCGGTCAAGCACCCCCGAAGGGCGAGATGGTGCGGTTCCGGTGATGTTGTTACCGGGTCGTAACCCCATGCTCCACATGGTGAGACAGATCACACGGGTGAAGTTACCCAGGAGTACGTTCCGGTGCGTCACGGCCGTTTCACGGTGCGACGCGTCGTGGTGGCAGCGCTGTCATCCCGGCCTCTCACCGAGGGGGCGTCCCCTGCCCGACGCCGGAGCCCGGCTCGCGCGGCCGGGTCACCTCGTCCGGGTCACCGGCGGGGAGCGGGTCACCGGCGGGGAGCGGGTCACCGGCGGGGAGCGGGTCGCCGGTCGGCGCGTCGCCCGACCCGGCCACCTCGCCCGCGACGTCCCTGCCCGGGGCGAGGTCCGCCGTCGGGCCGGAGGGCGCCCCCGGGACCGGCGCGGGGGCCGCCGCCGCCTCCGCGACCACCGGGGCCGACGGCCCGGCCCCCAGGACCGACCCGCCCGTGACGACGACACCGGCCGCGACCGCCCGGGCACGCAGGTCGGCGAGCTCACGTGCGACCGAACGGACCCCGAAGCCCGAGACCACGTGGATCGCTCCCGCGACGAACGCGTACAACCCGAACACGACGACCGTGAGGCTCAGGACGTCGCCCGCGTCCACCGGGCGCGTGACGAGCAGCAGGCCGAACAGCGCCGACACGATGCCGACCGTGAGCATCCACGGCCACCCCAGGTCCCGGTTGCGCACCAGCCCCGCCGCCCCGACGACCGCCGTGATCCCCAGGACCAGGACCCACACGACCAGGACGTAGTAGAGCGCGGTCGCGCTGAGGTCGGGCCAGAACATGATCGCGACCCCGAAGAGCAGGTCCACGACCGCCTGCGCGAGCCACCACCGCCAGCCCACCTGCTTGCGGTGCACCAGCCCCTGGGCCGCGACGAGGGCCGCGTCGGCGACGAGGAAGATCCCGAACACCCAGCGCAGCGTCTCGAGCGCCTCGAGCGGCTCGATCATGAGCAGCAGGCCCAGGACCACCAGGAGCACGCCGCGCACCACCGGGAGCCACCAGACGTTCTTGAACGCGTTGGGCGGCTCGTGCACGTCGCTGCCGCTCGCCCTGCCCCTGCTCTGCACCACGGGCCCACCACCGTTCGCGTCGTGCGCCCGAGCACCTGGTCGTGGACGTCCGCGACCCTCGTCGTCGCAGGTCAGGTGGGAGCGCTGCCTGCGTTCATCGTGCTGGACGTTGGTCACACTCGCGCGCCGAAGCACCCGGAACACCGGGGCCAAACGGGCAAATCACCCGACCGAAAGTGGCGTAATACCGCGCCTCCCGGGACCCTCAGCCCTAGACTCGCAAGCATGTCTGCGCGCGCTCACGACCCGGCCGGCCCTCCGGCGACGGCCGGGCCGCGCCCGCAGGTGCACGAGGTCGGGGCACGCTCCGGCGTCGAGCATCCCGCGCCGGACCCCCGCTCGTTCCGCTCGTTCCTCACGACCCCGCGCCCCGCCGGCGACGGCACCGACCCGACCGTCATGGTCGTCGACACCCCCGAGTCGCGCGTCCGCCACCCCAGCGACCTCGTAGGGATCGTGCTGTGCGCGCTGGGCGTCGCGCTCGTCATGTTCATGTCCGTGTACGCGCACGGCACCACCGCAGGCGTCGCCGAGGACGTCCAGGGCTTCTCCGACCTCCTCGCGCGGATCCTGTTCATCCCGGTCGCGGTCCTCGAAGGTCTCGTGACCCTCGCGATCCCCACGGCGGTCCTCATCGAGCTGGGGATCCGCAAGCTCGGACGGCAGGTCGTCGAGTCGATCGCCGCCGCCGCGCTGGGCATGATCCTCGGCATCGCCGTGACCTACTCGGTGCTCACGTTCGGGTCCGACGACCTCGTCCAGGGTCTCTCGGTCCGGATCCGGGGCGAGTGGCAGCTCAGCATCCCCGGCTACGTCGCCGCGATCAGCGGGCTCCTCACCGCCGCGGGTCCCCGCACCCGACGCCGGACGGTGGCCTGGTCCTGGAACCTGCTGTTCATCGCGCTCGGCGTCGTCCTGATCACGGCCCAGGTGTCCCTGCCTGGTGCGATCATCACGCTCCTGCTCGGCCGCATCGCGGGAAACACGGTCCGCTGGGTGTCCGGCGTCCGCAGCGAACGCGCCTACGGCCCGCACCTGGTGGACGGCGTCCGCCGGGCCGGCTACTCGCCCACCGCACTCGTGCGCGTCCGCGACGTGTCCCAGCCCGCCGAGCTCGCGGAGGCCGCCGAGGACCCCATCACCGAGGTCAACGCCGACGGCGAGATCACGGGCGAGGTCCACGTCGGCGTCGTCCGGGTCGCCGGGTCCGACGAGGACTCGGCGCTGACCGCCGACGCGCGGATCACGGGCGACCACCTCTCGGGCGCCCTGGGCGAAGGAGTCGTGGAACCTGCCGAGGCACCGTCCGACCCCGCCGCCATCGCCCTCGCCCGGTCCGGGGACAACCGCGTCTACGCGATGTTCACCGAGGACGGGGTGCGCCGCGACGTCGTCGTGCTCGACGGCGACCGGCAGGTGGTCGGCTTCCTCACCCGGCTCTGGCGCTCGCTGCGCCTGCGCGGCATCGAGGGACGCGCCGCCATCTCGCTCAAGGCCGTGGCCGAGCGCACCGCCCTCCTCGCCTACGCGGCGAGGGCCGCGGGCGTCCGCACGCCGCGACTGCTCGGCGTCGCCGAGTCGGACGACTCGATGATCCTGGTCCAGGAGCACGCGGTGGGTGCCGTGTCGCTGCGCGACCTGCCCGACGACGAGGTCACGGACGCCGTCCTCACCGAGGCCTGGCACCAGATCCAGCTCGCGCACGACGCCGGGCTCTCGCACCGCGCGCTGACCTCCGACGTCATGCTCGTGAGCCGCGGCGAACCCGGCGGGGCCGCGACGCACCCCGCCGGGTCGGGACCGGGCACCGGGTCCGCAGCCGTCGACCTGAGCCCCCGGAGCGGCACGGAGATCCCCGACGACTCCGAGGTCAAGGTCTGGCTGACCGGCTGGGAGCAGGGCGACATCGCGTCCTCCGAGCTGTCGCGCCGCATGGACCTCACACAGATGGTCGCGCTCCTCGCGCTGCGCGTGGGTGCCGAGCGCGCCGTGGCCTCGGCCGTGAGCGTGCTGCCGGGCGAGGACATCGCGGCGATCGGCCCGTTGCTCCAGTCGATCGCGCTGCCCGTCAGCACGCGCGAGGAGATGCGCGCCAACAAGGAGCTCTTCAAGGACCTGCGCGCCGCGCTCGTCGAGCGGCTCCCCGAGACCGACGTCGAGCCCCAGCGCATCACGCGCTTCGGGGCGCGGACCATCATCACGCTGACCCTGACGATCGTCGCGGTGACCGTGGTCGTCACGACCATGAACTTCCAGCAGATCACCGCGGCGGTCTCCGAGGCCAACCCCTGGTGGGCGGTCGTCTCGTTCGCGCTGGGCGTCCTCACCTGGTTCGGCGCCGCCCTGACCTTCGTGGCCTTCTCGCCCGTCAAGCTGCCCATGATGCGGGCGACGCTGACCCAGATGGCCGGGTCGTTCGTGGCCCTCGCGGCCCCGGCCGGGATCGGGCCCGCGGCGCTCAACCTGCGCATGCTCACCAAGCGCGGCGTGTCGACGCCCATGGCCGTCGCGACCGTCGCCCTGGTGCAGGTGTCGCAGTTCGTCATCACGATCCTGCTGCTGGTAGTCCTGTCGATGACGGCCCGGTCGGGCGGACTCATCAAGCTGCCCTCGACCACGGTCCTGCTCGCCATCACCGGGGTGGCCCTCGCTGTCATCGCGACGCTGCTCGTCCCTGCGGTGCGGCGCTGGGTGCTCGCCAAGATCCGGCCGACCGTCCAGCAGGTGTGGCCGCGTCTGTCCGAGATGCTCAGCCAGCCGGGCCGACTGGCCCTCGGCTTCGGCGGGAACATCGTCATGACCCTCGGCTACGTGCTCGCGTTCGACGCGGCCCTCGCGGCGTTCGGCCAGGAGCTCGCGCTCGTCGACGTGGCCGTGATCTACCTGGTCGGCAACGCGGCGGGCGCAGCCGTCCCGACACCCGGTGGCCTGGGTGCGATCGAGGGGGCGCTCATCGTCGGCCTGACGGCGGCCGGCATCCCGCCCGCGCTCGCCACGTCGGCGACGTTCCTCTTCCGCCTCGCGACCTACTGGGCCCGCATCCCGATCGGCTGGGGCGCCATGCGCTACCTGCAGCGCAAGGGCGACCTGTAGCAGCTGGTCGTCGGGCGGTAGCCGCTACCCCTGCAGCACCACCGCCGAGCCCTGGCCCCCGCCGCCGCACAGCGCCGCCGCGCCCACGGCGTCGCCGCCGAGCGCCGCGAGCCGCCGCGCGAGGTGACCCACGATCCGCGCGCCCGACGCCCCGATGGGGTGCCCGAGCGCGATGGCACCCCCGTTGGCGTCGACGATCGCGGGATCGACGCCCAGGAGGTCCGTCGACGCGATGGCCACCGCGGCGAAGGCCTCGTTGATCTCGATCGCGGACAGCGTGTCGACCGCGAGGCCGGCGCGCCCGCAGGCCGCACGGATCGCGTTCGCGGGCTGCGCGTGCAGCGAGACGTCGGGCCCGGCGACGAGCGCGTGCCCCAGGAGGCGCGCGCCGGTCAGGCCCCGCCGTGCGGCCTCCTCGTCGCTCACGAGCACGAGGGCCGCGGCGCCGTCGGAGATCTGCGAGGCGTTCCCGGCCGTGATGGTGCCGTCCTCACGGAAGGCGGGGCGCAGCCGCGCCAGGACCTCGACCGTGGTGTCGGCGCGTACGCCGTCGTCCGCGTCGACGAGCCGGCCGCCGCGCCCGGGCGTCTGGAAGGGCGCGATCTCGCCCCGCAGGAAGTCCGCGGCCGCGGCGGCCCGCGCGTGCGACGACGCCGCGAACGCGTCCTGCGCCTCCCGGCCGATCGCGAGCCCCTCGCCGTGCCGCTCGGTGCTGAGCCCCATCGACTCCTGCTCGAACGCGTCGCGCAGCCCGTCGTGCGCGAGCGTGTCCACGAGGGTCACGTCGCCGAACCTCTGGCCCGCGCGCGACCCGACCCACGCGTGCGGCGCGAGGCTCATGGACTCCTGCCCCACGGCCACGACGACGTGCGCCTCGCCCGCGGTGATCAGCCGGTGCGCCTGCACCACGGCCTCCATGCCGGACAGGCACACCGCGTTGAGCGTCATCGCGGGTACGGAGAAGGGCACGCCGGCGCCGACGGCGGCCTGCCGTGCCGGGTTCTGGCCGGCCCCGCCCTGGAGCACCTGCCCGGCGAGGACGAGCTCGACGTCGTCGGGCGTGAGCCTCGCGTCCGCGAGCGCCGCGCCCAGCGCGTGGGCTCCGAGGACCGCGGCGGGCACGGTCGCGAAGGCCCCGTTGAAGCGCACGAACGGGGTGCGCGCGTACCCCACGACGACGGTCATGACTCCTCCTGGTGTCCGGTGCGGGACTGTGTGGGAACTCCGGCAGGGTCGCCCGGTTCTTCCAGCCCGACGACGTAGCTCGCCTCGGTCACGTCCCGCACCTCGTCGAGCGTCACGCCGGGCGCGACGGCGCGCAGCACGAGGTGACGACCTAGGTCGTCGGGACCGGGCAGGACGTCGAAGACCGCGCGGTCCGTGATGATCCGGTCCACCACGCCCTCGCCCGTGAGCGGCAGCGCGCACTCGTGCCGGAGCTTGGGCGACCCGTCACGCGCGACGTGGTCCATGAGCACGACGATCCGGGGCGTGCCCGCGACGAGGTCCATGGCCCCGCCCATGCCCTTGACCAGCCTGCCGGGCACGGTCCAGTTGGCCAGGTCCCCCGTCTCGGAGACCTCCAGGGCCCCGAGGATCGCGATGTCGACGTGACCGCCGCGGATCATGGCGAACGACGTCGCCGAGTCGAAGTAGCTCGCACCGGGCAGGGCCGTGACGGTCTGCTTGCCCGCGTTGATCAGGTCGGCGTCCTCGTCGCCCTCGACCGGGAACGGCCCGATGCCCAGCATCCCGTTCTCGCTCTGCAGCGTGATGGACACGCCGGGCGGCAGGTGGTTCGCGACGAGCGTGGGGATGCCGATCCCGAGGTTCACGTAGTCGCCGTCGTGCAGCTCGGCCGCGGCGATCGCGGCCATCTCGTCCCGGTCCCAGGGCATGTCAGGCGTCCTTTCCTGCGGCTGTCGGCGCGCCGACCGCGACCGCCTGCGGCCGCACCGTGCGCTGCTCGATGTCCTTGACCCGTGGCCGCGCGGGCACGAGCCGGTCGACGAAGATCCCGGGCGTGACGACGACGTCGGGGTCGAGGGGCTCGTCCAGGACGAGCTCGGCCTCGACCACGGTGACGCGCCCGGCGGTCGCGACGAGCGGGTTGAAGTTCCGGGCCGTGAACCGGTACGTGAGGTTGCCCCAGAGGTCGGCGCGGTGCGCGTGCACCAGGGCCAGGTCCGCGACGATGCCGCGCTCCAGGACGTAGCGGCGCCCGTCGAACTCCTCGACGGGCTTGCCCTCGGCGACCGGTGTCCCGACGCCCGTGGCGGTGTAGAACGCGGGGATGCCGGCGCCCCCCGCGCGCAGCCGCTCGGCGAGCGTGCCCTGCGGCACGAACTCGACCTCGAGGTCGCCGTCGAGGTACCGCTGCGCGAACAGCTTGTTCTCGCCCACGTAGGACGACAGGACCTTGTCGACCTGGTCGCTCTCGAGCAGCAGCCCGAGCCCCTTGCCGTCGACGCCCATGTTGTTGGACACCACGGTGAGCCCGCGCACGCCCGAGTCGCGCACGGCCTCGATGAGGTCGGCCGGGATGCCGCACAGACCGAACCCGCCGACCGCGATCGTCATGCCGTCGTGCAGCAGGCCGTCGAGCGCGGTGGCCGCGTCGGGGAGGTGGGTGACGCCCGGCGCGCGCGGGGTCTTCCCGGAGGCCGGGGCGCTCGCCGGCCGGGTTCCGTCGGTCGTCATGTCGGCCTGCTTCCTGTGCGGAGGGACTCGGGTGCTGAGCGGTCGGCGGCTGCGTCGGACGGTGTGGCCGCGGTGGCGGCGTCGGCAGCACCGGCCAGGCGCGCCCGTCGCAGCACGGCCTCGGCGTGCCGCAGCGAGGGGCCGTCGATCATCACGCCGTCGTGCACGAACACGCCGTCGTGTCCGGTGGCCGCGGCGAGCAGCGAACGGGCGGCCGCGACGGCGCCCGGCGGGGGCGCGTACGCGGCCCGGACGACCGGCACGTGCGAGGGGTGGATGCACGCGGTCGCGGCGAAGCCGACGGCTGCGGCGTCGAGCGCCTCGTCGCGCAGGCCGTCGAGGTCGTCGATCGCGAGGTGCACCGCGTCGATCGCGGCGACGCCCGCGGCCCCCGCGGCGAGCAGCACCGCGGAGCGGGCGGCGCGGGCGACGTCCCGGTAGGTCCCGTCGGGGAACCGGCTCGACGTCCCACCGAGCGACGCGACCAGGTCGTCGGCACCCCACATGAGGGCGACGACGCCGGGCCGACGGGCGAGCTCGGGTGCGGCCAGCACGCCCGCGGCCGTCTCGCACAGCGCGACGACGCGCAGCCCGCCCACGTCGAGCGGCAGCCGCTCGTCGGCCTTGGGGACCATGACGGTCCGGTAGGCGGTGCGGGCGAGCACGGCCAGGTCGGCTGCGTGCTCCGGGGTCCCGACCGCGTTGACGCGCACGACGGTCCGCGCCGGGTCGAGGGGTTCGGCGAGGAGCGCGTCGCGCGCCGCGGCCTTGCGGTCCGGCGCGACGGCGTCCTCGAGGTCGAGGATCACGGCGTCGGCACGGTCCGCGGCCTTGCGGTAGCGGTCGGGCCGGTCGGCGGGGCAGAAGAGGAGCGCGGGCCCCAGGTCGAAGGTCGTCACGGTGCACCGCCCTCCTGCCCGACGACGTCGCGCGCCACCGCGTCGGGCCCGCCTTGTGCGGCGGTCGTGGCGAGGGCCGCCTCGTGCGCCGCTCGCGTCCACACGAGCGTCGACCGCACGGCCCGCGCCACGAGCACGCCGTCCTGGTTGTGCCCCCGGTGCTCGAACGTCACGACACCCTGCCCGGGTCGTGAGGCGGACGGCCGCTTCTCGAGCACCACGGTCGAGGAGTACAGGGTGTCGCCGTGGAACACCGGGTGCGGGAACGCGACCTCGGCGAACCCGAGGTTGGCGACGATCGTGCCCTGCGTGAGCTGCGCGACCGAGGCCCCGACGAGCGTCGAGAGCGTGAGCATCGAGTTCACGAGCCGCTGTCCGAAGGGCTGGTCGGCGGCCCACGCCGCGTCGAGGTGGAGCGACTGCGTGTTCATGGTCAGCGTCGTGAAGAGCACGTTGTCGGCCTCGGTCAGCGTGCGCCCCGGGCGGTGGACGTAGCGGACCTCCTCGTCGAGCTCGTCGTAGTAGAGCCCGCGCTGCACGATCTCCCGCATCCTGCACTCCTTCCTGCTGGTCTGCTGTGTGTCCCGGGCTGCCGAGAACGAGGTTGCGGTCGTTCTGGGCAGGTTGCCGGCCTCAACCTCGTTCTCGGCACCCGGCCTAGGCCGTGAGGCCCAGCCCGCGCGCGATGATCATGAGCTGCACCTCGGACGTCCCCTCCCCGATCTCGAGCACCTTGGAGTCCCGGTAGTGGCGAGCCACCGGGTTCTCGTTCAGGAAGCCGTAGCCGCCGAAGATCTGCGCCGCGTCGCGCGCGTTCGCCATGGCCGCCTCGCTGCCCACGAGCTTCGCCATGGACGCCTCGACCTTGAACGGGACGTCGTTCGCGAGCTTCGAGGCCGCGTCGTAGTAGCAGAGCCGCGCCTGGTGGACGCGGGCCGCCATGCGCGAGAGCGTGAACGCGATGTGCTGGTTCGAGCCGATGTCGCGTCCGAAGACGTTGCGCGTCCGCGCGTACCGCAGCGCCTCCTCCAGGCACCCTTGGGCGGCGCCCGTGGCGAGCGCCGCGAACGCGATGCGCCCCTCGTCGAGGGCGTGCAGGAAGTTCGCGTACCCGCGGCCCAGCTCGCCCAGGAGGTTCGCCGTGGGGACCCGGACGTCCTCGAACGTCAGGGGGTGCGTGTCGGACGTGTGCCACCCGACCTTGTCGTACGCCGGCCCGACCGTGAACCCGGCCGTCCCGGACGGCACGAGGATCGACGACAGCTCCTTCTTCACCGTCCCGTCGGCGCGCACCTCTTCCGCGGTGACGGCGGTGACCGTGACGACGCTCGTGATGGGCGTCCCGGAGTTGGTGATGAACTGCTTGCTGCCGTCGATGACCCACACCCCGCCGCCGCCGTCCGGGCCGGGCTCGTGCCGCGCCGTCGTGCGGGTGGCGCCCGCGTCGGAGCCCGCCTCGGCCTCGGTCAGCCCGAATGCCGCGAGGGCCCGCCCCGTGACGAGGTCCGGCAGCCACCGCTCGCGCTGCTCCGCGGTCCCGTGCCGCACGATCGGCATGATCCCGAGCCCCACACCGGCCTCCAGGGTCACCGCGATGCTCTGGTCGACGCGCGCGAGCGCCTCGACCGCGAGGCACAGCGACAGGTAGTCCTTGCCCTGGCCGCCGTGCTCGACGGGGAACGGCAGGCCGAAGAGCCCCAGGTCGCCCATCTCGCGGATGATGTCGAGCGGCAGGCGGCGCTCGGTGTCGTACGTGTACGCCGCGGGCGCGACGACGGTGTCCGCGAACTCGCGCACGGTGTCGCTGAGCTTGCGCTGCTCGTCGGTGAGCTCGGTGTTCATGGCGCTCCTGGGGTGTGGGAGGGGACGGGGACGGCCGGGATGTCGGCCTGGGGGTGCTGCAGGATCGCGGACCCGTCGGCCGGGACGGGGGCGTCGTCGTCGGGCCGTGGTTCGACGCGGGCGACCACCTCGTCGCGCCGCACCAGGTCACCTGGGCGGGCCGTGAGCCGCACGACGCCCGCGTGCGGCGCCGTGAGCGGGTGCTCCATCTTCATGGCCTCGACCACGACGAGGACCGTGCCCGCGGCGACGCTCTCGCCGTCGGTGACGGCGACCGCGACGACCGTGCCGGGCATGCCCGCGCGGACGTCGGGGCTCAGGGGGGCGTCCGGTCGGTCGGACCCGTCAGGGCGGGCGGCGGCGCGTCGCGCGAGGCGCTCGGCGCGCGTCGGGACGGCGACCTGGACCACCCGGCCGTCGCGCGCGAGCCAGACGCTCCCGTCGGGGCCGGTCGCGAGGTGCACGGGCTCGCCCGTGCCGTCCACGACCAACCGCCACGCGTGCCCCGCGACCGGTGTCAGCGAGGCATGCCGGGGCTCGCCGTCGTCCACGTGCACGACGGCGTCGCTCGCGTCCCCCGTCACGGTCACCTCGTGAGGCTCGTCGGCCGGGGCGAGCAGCGCGACCCGGCGCGGGCGGGGCGCGGCGTTGAGCCGCCAGCCGTCGCCGACGCCCCACTGGCCGGTCGCGTGCGGCGTGGCGCCGCGAGCGTCCGACCCCGCGAGCGAGAACAGCGCGACCGCCACGAGGTCGCCCTCGGCCGCGGCCTCCGGCGGGACTCCGCCGTCCGCGACGAACCGCTCGATGAGCCCCGTGTCGAGGTCCCCCGCCCGGACGTCCGGGGACGCGAGGAGCGCCCGCAGGAAGCCGATGTTCGTGTCGACGCCCAGCACGACCGTCTCCCCGAGCAGGCCGTCGAGCCGGTCGAGCGCCTGGGCGCGGTCGGCGCCGTGCGCGACGGCCTTCGCGAGCAGCGGGTCGTAGTCGCCCCCGACGTCCACGCCCTCGGCGAGGCTGCTGTCGAGACGCCACCCGGCGCCGTCGGGCTCGGTGAGCGCGAGGACTTCGCCCGTCGCGGGCAGGAAGCCGCGCGCCGGGGACTCGGCGTAGACGCGGGCCTCGACCGCGTGGCCCACCAGCACGACGTCCTCCTGCGCGAACCCCAACGCCTCTCCCGCTGCGACGCGGAGCTGGGCCTCGACCAGGTCGAGGCCCGTGACCATCTCCGTCACGGGGTGCTCGACCTGCAGGCGCGTGTTCATCTCGATGAAGAAGAACGTCGCCGGGTCGTCGGCAGGCACGAGGAACTCGACCGTCCCGGCGCCCTCGTAGTCGACGCCGCGCGCGACCTCGCACGCGGCCTCCCCGATGCGGGCGCGCGTCGCGGCGTCGAGCAGCGGCGACGGCGCCTCCTCGACGACCTTCTGGTGGCGACGCTGGAGCGAGCACTCGCGCTCCCCCAGGTGCACGACGGCGCCGCGCGAGTCCGCGAGCACCTGCACCTCGATGTGGCGCGGTCGGGCGACGAGGCGCTCGACGAGCAGCGTGCCGTCGCCGAACGACCGGGTCGCGACGCGGCGGGCGCTCGCGAGCGCGGCCGGGAGGTCGTCGGCCGAGGTCACGACCTGCATGCCCTTGCCGCCGCCGCCCGCCGAGGGCTTGACGAGCAGCGGGAAGCCGACGTCGCGCGCAGCCCGGGCGAGGGCCTCGTCGTCGAGCGCCTGGCCGGTCGCGGGGTCACGGCCCGTGCTGCCCGGCACGACCGGGACACCGCGCGCCGCGACGATCTCCTTGGCCGTGATCTTGTCGGCCATGGCCTCGAGCGCCGCGACACTGGGCCCGACGAACACGATGCCCGCGGCCGCGCAGGCCCGCGCGAGCTCGGGGTTCTCGGACAGGAAGCCGTAGCCGGGGTGGATCGCGTTGGCGCCCGTCGCGCGGGCCGCGTCGATGATCGCGGGCACGCTCAGGTACGACCCCGTCGCGGCGGCCGGGCCGATGCGTACCGCGACGTCGGCGAGGGACACGTGGCGCGCGCCGGCGTCGGCGTCGCTGTGGACCGCGACCGAGCGGATGCCGAGGCGGCGCAGCGTCCCGATGATGCGGCACGCGATCTCGCCACGGTTGGCGACGAGGACCGTGCCGAAGGGGCGCGAGCCCGGGGTGGGGGTGCGCAGCGGGAGCATGGCCCTCACATCCTGAAGAGCCCGAAGCGCGGGCCCTCGGTCGGTGCCAGGGGCGTGCGGGCGCACACGTCGAGCGCGAGCCCCAGCACGCGGCGCGTGTCGGCGGGGTCGATGACGCCGTCGTCCCAGAGTCGGGCCGTCGCGTAGTACGGGTCGCCCTGCTCCTCGTAGCGCGAACGGATGTCCTCGCGGAAGGCGGCCTCGTCGTCGGGCGCCCACTGCTCGCCGCGCGCCGCGAGCTGGTCGGCCTTGACCGTCGCGAGCACCGACGCGGCCTGCGGGCCGCCCATGACCGAGATCCGGCTCGCGGGCCACGACCACAGGAAGCGCGGCGAGTACGCGCGCCCGCACATCGAGTAGTTGCCCGCCCCGAACGACCCGCCGACCACGACCGTCAGCTTGGGCACGCGCGTCGTCGCGACGGCCGTGACCATCTTGGCGCCGTCCTTGGCGATGCCCCCGGCCTCGGCGTCGGTGCCGACCATGAACCCCGAGATGTTCTGCAGGAACACGAGCGGGATGCCGCGCTGGTCGCACAGCTCGACGAAGTGCGCGCCCTTGAGCGCCGACGGGCTGAACAGGACCCCGTTGTTCGCGACGATCCCCACGGGGTGCCCGTGCAGGTGCGCGAACCCCGTGACCAGGGTGTCGCCGTACTCGCGCTTGAACTCGTGGAACACGCTGCCGTCGACGAGCCGCGCGACGATCTCGCGCGCGTCGTACGGCGCCTGGACGTCGACCGGCACCGCGCCGTACAGGCTCTCGCCGGGGCCGCCCGGGTCGTCCTGCCCGACGACCGGCGGGGCGCTCTCGTGGACCGCCCACGCGGGCGCCGGGTCGGGCGGGAGCGTCGAGACGATGCGGCGCACGATCGCGAGCGCGTGCTCGTCGTCCTCCGCCAGGTGGTCGGTGACGCCCGAGCGGCGCGCGTGCAGGTCGCCGCCACCCAGCTCCTCGGCCGTGACGACCTCACCGATCGCGGCCTTCACGAGCGGCGGGCCGCCGAGGAAGATCGTGCCCTGGTTCCGCACGATCACCGTCTCGTCGCTCATCGCGGGCACGTACGCGCCGCCCGCGGTGCACGAGCCCAGGACCGCCGCGATCTGCGGGACGCCCGCGGCCGAGAGCCGGGCCTGGTGGTAGAAGATGCGGCCGAAGTGGTCGCGGTCGGGGAAGACCTCGGCCTGGAGCGGCAGGAACGCGCCGCCCGAGTCGACGAGGTAGATGCACGGCAGCCGGTTCTCGAGCGCGATCTCCTGCGCCCGCAGGTGCTTCTTGACCGTGAGCGGGTGGTACGTGCCGCCCTTGACCGTCGCGTCGTTGCACACGACCAGGACCTGGCGCCCCTCGACGACCCCGATCCCCGCGATCACGCCCGCCCCGGGCCACTCGCCGCCCAGCATCCCCTCGGCCGCGAGCGGTGCGATCTCCAGGAACGGGCTGCCCTCGTCGAGCAGGTGCTCGACGCGCTCGCGCGGCAGCAGCTTGCCGCGCGCGACGTGCCGGGCCCGCGACGGCTCGGGGCCGCCGAGCGCGGCGCGGGCCGTGCGCTCGCGCAGCCCGGCGACGAGCGAACGCTGCGCCACGTCGTTGGCACGGGCGTCCGCAGAGAACGGGTCGACCGTCGTCCCCAGGACGTCGCCGACGCCTGGGGAGCGCATGGTCGGCAGGGTCGCGGTCACGAGGGCGCCCCCGTCCGGGACGGACCCTGGTCGCCGGTGGTACCGGGGTCGCCGGGGTCGCCCACCAGGAGCAGCGCGAGCGCCGGGTCCGCGAGCAGCGCCCCGAGCTCGGAAAGGAAACGGGCGCCCTGCTCGCCGTCGACCACGCGGTGGTCGAACGACAGGCTCAGCGTCACGACGTCGCGCAGCGCGACCTGTCCCTCGTGCTCCCAGGGGCGCTTCCGCACGGCCCCGACGCCCAGGATCGCGGCCTCCCCCGGGACCAGGATCGGCGTCCCGGCGTCGACGCCGAACACCCCGACGTTGGTGATCGTGATGGTCCCGCCCGTGAGCCGCTCGGGCGCGGTGCGCCCGCTGCGGGCCGTCGCGGTGAGGTCCGCGAGCGCCTGCGCGAGTCCTGTGAGCCCGAGCGTGTGCGCGTCGGGCACGTGGGGCACGACGAGCCCGCGCTCGGTCGCGACCGCCGTCCCCAGGTGGACGCGCGGGCTGTGGACGATCTCCGCGCCACCGTCGGGCAGGTCCTCCCACCGGCTGTTGAGCGAGGGGTGCCGCGGCAGCACGACGCACAGCGCGCGAGCGACGAGCGCCAGGACCGTGATCCTGGTCCCGCGGGCGAGCGGGTGGGTCCGCAGGCGGTCGAGGAGCTCGGTGCTGGGCGTGACGTCGACCGTGAGGAACACGGTCGCGTGGGGGGCGGTGAAGGCGCTCGCGACCATCGCGGCGGCGGTGTGCTTGCGCACGCCGCGCACGGGGGTGCGGGTCTCATCGTTGTCCGCCCGGCCCGACGGCGCCGCTCCCCTCCTGTCGTCCGGCTCGGCCGGCGCGGCGCTCGTTCCGGGCAGCGGGAACCCTCCGGCGCGCCGGGAGGCCGCGCGGGCCAGCCCGGACTGACCGAGGATGTCGCGCAGCGAGGTCGGTGAGTGGCGGCCCGTGGTCCGGGGCGTGGGCTCGTCGGCAGCGGCAGCGTCCTCGTCGTCGTCGTCCCACTCGTCGGGCGGGCCCGCGGTGCCGAAGCCTCGGGACGCCGGTCCCCTCGACGCGTCGCTCGGGAGGCCGTGGACGCCGTTGCGCTCCCTGCCCGTGCCCGCACGTCGCCCGGACACCGCGCCCTGCCCCGTCCCGGCTGCGGTCCCCTCACGGGACCCGGCCTGCGCACAGCTCACCGCCGCGAGGACGTCCTCGCGGGTCACGAGCCCGCGAGCGCCGGTCCCGACGATCCGTTCGAGGTGGACCCCGAGCTGCTTGGCCAGCCGGCGCACGGGCGGGGTCGAGCGTGGTCGCTCGATGGGGGGCATACCGGTACTCGAGCCCGCTGCCGCGCTCGCACCAGCCCCCGCCCCCGGGCCGGCACCGGCTCCGGCTCCGGCCATGTCGTCGTCGGAAAGCTGCCCGTGCTCGACCCCGTCCGCCGAGATGCGGCCATCTGGGGTGCTGACCCTGTTCTCGACCCCAGTTGGCCGCATCTCGGCAGCGGCCGGAGCCGGGGACCGGCGTGCTCGCCTCGTGGGTCGGCCCGATCGTTCCGGTCGCGCACCGTACCCGACGAGGTTCGGCTGGGGCGCCTCCTCGGCCGCGTCCTGGCCGCCGTGGGCCGCGAGACCGCCGGGCGTGGCGCCGTCGGGCGTGGAGACCACGGCGGACGGGGACGCCGGCGAACGATCGGTGGTGACGCCGTCAGGCGACGGGTTCCCGGCACCGCGGGCCGCACGCCCGCCGCCGGCCGACCGCCCGGCGGTGGGCACTGCGCCCGACACCCCCGCCTCGTCCGGGACCTCGAACGTCACGAGCGGCTCGCCGACGTTGACCGTCTGCCCCGGCTCGGCGTGCAGGACCGTGACGACGCCCGCGTAGGGCGACGGGAGGTCGACCAGGGCCTTGGCCGTCTCGACCTCCGCGATGACCTGGTTGAGCTCGACCCGGTCGCCCGCGGCGACGTGCCAGCTCACCAGGTCGGACTCGGTGAGGCCCTCACCGAGGTCGGGCAGGAGGAACTCGCGCGTGGCCATCACCGTGCCACCCCCTCGAAGGCTGCGTACTCCGACGACGCGTACGCCCCGCGCCCCAGGACGCGGTCCACGCCGTCGAGGATCCGGTCCAGGTCCGGGACCTGGTGCTGCTCGGCCTTGGCCGGGGGGTACGGGACGTCGTGCCCCGTGACGCGCACCGGCGCGGCCTCGAGGTGGTCGAAGCAGCGCTCGGTCGCCGCGGCCGCGACCTCGGCGCCCAGGCCTGCCTGGTGCGGGGCCTCGTGCGTGACGACCAGCCGACCCGTCTTGCGGACCGACGCCGCGACCGTCGCGTGGTCGATCGGCGAGAGCGAACGCAGGTCCACGACCTCGATCGAGACGCCCTCGTCGGCGGCCGCGACCGCGGCGTCCCGGGCCGTCGTCACGAGCGACCCGAACGTCACCAGGGTGACGTCGGTCCCGGGCACGACGACGCGCGCCGCGTCCATGGGGTCGGCCGAGCGCAGGTCCGCCGCCTCGTTGACCTCGCCCTTGAGGTGGTAGCGCCGCTTGGGCTCGAAGAAGACGACCGGGTCGTCGCACGCGATGGCCTGCTGGAGCACGGTGTACGCGTCCTGCGGGTCGGAGACGGTCACGACGCGCAGGCCCGCGGTGTGCGCGAAGTACGCCTCGGGCGACTCCGAGTGGTGCTCGGCCGCCCCCAGGCCGCCGCCCACGGGGATGCGGATCGTGATCGGCAGGCGCACCGCGCCGCCCGTGCGGGCGTGCATCTTGGCGAGCTGGGACACGATCTGGTCGAACGCGACGTACACGAACCCGTCGAACTGGATCTCGCACACGGGTCGGTAGCCGCGGTACGCGAGCCCCACGGCCGTGCCGAGGATGCCCGACTCCGCGAGCGGCGTGTCGAGCACGCGACGGGGGCCGAACTCGGTCTGGAGGCCGTCCGTGACCCGGTACACGCCGCCGAGGCGGCCGACGTCCTCCCCCATGACGACGACCTTGTCGTCGGTCGCGAGCGAGCGGCGCAGGCCTGCGTTGAGGGCCTTGGCGAGCGTCAGCGTGGTCATCGGGCACCGTCCTTCGCGTCGGGAGAGCCGAGGGCGCGGGTGCCCGCGACCTCGGGTGCGGCGGCGCCGGTCGAGGCGGCGCCGTCACCGTCCTCGGACCCCGCAGGGTCGGCGAACCCCTCCAGGTACTGCGCGTACGCGGCCCGCTCGGCCGCGAGCGCCGCGTGCGGCTCGGCGTACACGTGGTCGAAGATCGAGAGCGCCGACGGGTCCTCCAGCCCGATGCACCCGGCACGCAGCTCGGCCGCGGCCCGGTCGGCGGCACCCTGGACGCGCGTCTCCTCGTCCTCGGTCAGCAGGCCGCGGTCCGTGAGGTAAGCCCGGTAGCGGGAGATCGGGTCGCGCCCGGCCCACGTCTCGAGCTCGGCGGGGTCGCGGTACCGCGTGGGGTCGTCGGCCGTGGTGTGCGGGCCCATGCGGTAGGTCACGGCCTCGATGAACGTGGGACCGCCGCCCGTGCGGGCCCGGTCGAGGGCCTCGAGGGTCACGGCGTGCACCGCGAGGACGTCGTTCCCGTCGACGCGCACGCCCGGGAGGCCGAAGCCCGCGGCGCGGTCCACGAGCGGCACGGGCGACTGGAGCGCCACGGGCTCGGAGATGGCCCACTGGTTGTTCTGGCACAGGAACACCACGGGCGACCGGTAGGTCGCGGCGAACACGAACGCCTCGTTGACGTCGCCCTGGCTCATGGCCCCGTCGCCCAGGTAGGCGACCGCTACGGCGTCGGCCCCGTCGTTCTGGATGCCCATCGCGTAGCCCGTCGCGTGCAACGTCTGCGCGCCGATGATGACCTGCGGCGTCGCCATGTTCACGGCGTACGGGTCCCAGCCCGACGCCGTCACGCCGCGCCACACCCGCACGAGGTCCACGAGGGCGACCCCCCGCGTGTACGCCACGGCGTGCTCGCGGTAGCTCGAGAACACGAAGTCGTCGGGACGCAACGCCCGGCCCGAGCCGATCTGCGCGGCCTCCTGCCCCAGCAGCGGGGGCCACAGCGCGAGCTCGCCCTGCCGCTGGAGAGCCGTGGCCTCGGCGTCGATCCGACGCACCACGACCATGTCCTCGTACAGTCGAAGGGCCGACGCGGGGTCTGCGTCGAGTCCTTCCAGCCACCGGTCCTGCTCCGCCGATCCGTGGCGTGCACCGGCCTCGTCGAGCACCTGGACGACGTCCTGTGTCGTCCGCGGCTCGACACGGCTGTCCACCTTGCTGGGCGTCATCGCGTCACCTCGCGTCTGCTCCCGTGCTCGTCGTCGAGCACCCCGCCGCTCACCGTCGAGCACCGGATACCGCGAACGTAACCCCACCCCGCACATGGCTCCAGTCATCGCGAGAAGGCTGCGCGTTCTGCTCCCGGATGTCGGGCTAGGCTGAACACTGTGCGCAGCTACGATGCCGTCGACCTCGATCTCCTCGTCGCGCTCGCGAAGGACCCGCGCGGCACGATCGTCGCGCTGGCCGAGCGCCTGCGGCTCTCACGGAACACGGTGCACGCACGCATGGCCCACCTCGAGGAGGCCGGGGCGTTCCTCGACTTCGACCGGCGCATCAGCCCGGAGTTCCTGGGCCACCCCCTGACCGCGTTCATCGAGGTCGAGGTCAAGCAGAAGGAGCTCAGCCGCATCGTGGCGACGCTCGCGGAGATCCCCGAGGTGCTCCAGGCGCACGGGCGCAGCGGCACCTCCGACCTGCGGGTGCTGGTCGCGTGCCGCACCACGGACCACCTGTTCCGCATCGACGCGGCGATCCTCGCGATCGACGGGGTCGAGCGCACCGAGACGTCGCTCTCGATGGGAGAGCTCATCCCGTACCGGGTGCGGCCCCTGATCGAGCGGGCACGCAAGACCCTCTAGGACTGGCACCAGCCGGCCGGGCCCGGCCGCGAGACGGGTGGTCCTGCACGAGACGGGTGCCTACGCCACCGACGCGAGCACCCGTCTCGTGCCGAACCACCCGTCTCGCGCGGCGGCCCCCTACCGCAGGTCGCGCAGGTACGCCGCAGCGCCGTCGAACGCGGCCATGCGCCGCTCGTAGTACACCGCGATGATGAGGAGCAGCCCGCCCGCGGCCGTCAGGGTGAGCATCCACGGCCCGGCCGAGATGGCCGTGCCGAGCTGGCTCACGAACACCACGAGGATCTCGATCGGCAGCACCACGACGCCCAGCACGAACGGTGCGGCGAGGTGGAACCTCGTCCCGATCAGCACGGCAGCCAGGGCGAGCCCGATCACGAGCACGGCCCGCCACGTGCGGGCGTCGGTGTAGGTCGCGAGGACCGACGGCCCGAGCGTCGCCGCGATACCCACCGCGAGGGTGCGCCACGACCCGGCGTACCCGACGGGCCAGTCGGCGAGACGGGGCCAGGTCACGGCTGACGCAGCGTCCGGCACAACCGCCGCGCCCGGCGTGCCCGGCACCGCACCGGCAGACCCGCCGGCCACCGAGCCCGCTTCCCCCGCTCGGGCGGCGGCCCGCGTCGTCGCCGCGAACGCCAGGTAGCCCGCGACGAGCAGCCCCGCGCCGAGCGGCAGCGAGAAGACCTCGACGCGCAGCTCGCGCGGTCTCCACGCACCGATCGCGGCCGTGAGCGCGAGGAGCCACACGAACCATGTGGGCGGCCACCGCAGGTCCTCGCGCCGCCCGGCCGCCACGGCTCGGCGCACGGTGTGCACCACGAGCACGAGCAGCGCGACCTCGACGAGCCATGCGAGGACGATCACGGTCCAGCTCTCGCCCACGGCCCCGACCGGCCCGACGACGGCGAGCACCAGCGCGGGCGCGGCCCACCACCGACGAAGGGCCGGGTCGAGCGCGGGAGGAGCGGCGCCGTCGGGCCCCTCGACCCCTCGGGGGGTACCGCCCCAGGGCGCGACGGCCGCGACGAGGCGGTCGCCCGCGAGCGCCGCGAGCGCTGCCCCCGCCGCGGACCAGGCGAGCGCGACGAGGTAGACGCGGGTCGGGTCGGCCGCCCCCGCCTGCTGGACCGACTGGAGCGCCGCGACGAGCCCCGCGACGGACGCGAGGATCGCCGCCAGGGCGAGCTGCGACGCCGCGCCCGCCGCCCAGGCCTCGCTCACGCGGGTGCCGCGCGCCGCGAGACGCCGGGCCGTCTCGCCGCCCGCGACGAGGACCAGGCCCAGTGCGAGGACCGCGGGGTTGCGCCACGCGACGTCCTGCGGGACGAGGATCGACACGAGCAGCGACGGCAGGACGAGCAGCCCGAGCCCGCACCCGGCCAGACGCCCGCCGACGGACGAGCGCCGGGCGGCCAGCATCCCGCCGACGACCACGGCCGCGAGCGCGGGCGGCGCCGTGTACGCCTCGACGAGCCCGACGTCGAGCAGGGCGAGCAACGACCACAGGGCGCCGACCCACAGCCCGCCCGCGACCCACCACGCCCAGCGGCGGTCCGGGCGTCCGGCGACGACCGCGGCCCCCGTGCCGAGGACGAGGAGCACGATCGCCGTGGTCTCAGGGCCCGCCGCGACGCGCACCAGGGCGAGCACGACCGTGAGGGACGCGGTCACGAGCACGCTCACCTCGACCGCGCGTCCCGCGTCGAGCACGTGCCGGTCGGGGAGGCCGCGCACGGTCAGGTACGCCTGGGCGGACGGGACACCGACCACGGCCGCGGCGGTCAGGATCGCGACGAGCGGCAGCACCACGGGCGACGCGCTGCCGGGCACGAGCTCGGCGCCGAGGCAGACCAGGACGACCGACGCCGTCGGGAGCAGGAGGCCTGCCGCGGCCACGCGGACCGCTCGCGCCATCTCGGACCGCCGGGTCAGGACGAGCACACCCTCGAGCGCGAGCATGGTCGCCGCGGCGGCGGCGGACCACCAGCTGCGCTCGTCGAGCACGGTCGCGACGCCCAGCAGGAAGGGCACCGACGTCGTGACGAGCACGGCCCACCACGACGGCTGCCCGACCGCGCGGACCCGGGTGACCACGATCGCGACGACCGAGGCCGTGACCGACACGACCGCGACGGCCTCGGTCGTGCCGAGGCCCACCCAGCCGAGCGTCGTCCCGAGGACCAGCAGCGCGTACGCGTAGCCCACCCCCACGAGGAACGGGTGCGCCAGGGCGGGCACCACGCGGCGAGCGACCAGCAGCAAGGCGAGCACGACGGCGCCGCTCAGCACCACGGTCGGGCGCGCCGCCCAGGACACGAGGGCCGCGAGCCCCGTCGCGACGAATCCGCCCGTGAGCGCGGCCGCGGCCCAGGCGCCCAGGGGCCACGGGGCGCGTGGTGCCGAGGCCGGCGTCGCCGTGGCCGGGACGACCGACGCGCCGGTGGCGGGCCCACCACGGCGCGCCCGGGCGAACCGGCCCGCACCCACGAAGAGTGCGAGCGCCAGGACAGCGAGCGCCGCGAAGCTCGTGACCGCCGCCCAGGCCGGGTGCAGCGCCACCCCCAGGGCGAGGACCAGCGCGACCCACGGTGCGGCCTCCCCCGCGGCGTGCACGAGCCCGCTCCGGGCAGGTGCCGACGGCGAGGTCGCCGAGCCGACCGCCGAACCGGCCGCAGGGCCGCAGGTCGCGGCCGTCGACTCCGCCGTCCCCAGGTCCAGGCGGCCGACGCCGAGCATCGCGAGCAGGAGCGCCGCGACGCCGACGAGCGCAGCCGTGGTCGCGGCGTCGTCGAGCGTCCCGGCCACGGCGAGGCGGTCCGTCGTGAACGACCACGTGGTGCCGGTCGGCCGGATCGTCGAGACCGACACGAGCGGGCCCGTCAGCCCGTACGCGGTCGCGGGCAGCGCGGCGAGCCCGAGCACCGCCGACCCGCCGGCCACGAGCGCGGAGCGGGTCCGACCGTCGGCCCGGACCCACGTCGCGACGCCGACCAGGACGCTCCCCGCGAGCAGCGCGGCGACCGGCACGGTCGCCAGCCACACCGGATGGGAGCCGACGCCGAGGAGCGCCCCCGCGAGGACCGTCGCCCCTCCCGTGGCCCACCACCACACGCGCTGCCCGGTGGACCGGGCCAGCACGCAGGCCGTGCCCGCGGCGAGGAGCACGAGCGCCGCCGCGCCGCTCCAGCCCGGGACGCCCGGGAGCGGAGGCACGAGCAGCGCCAGGACGACGGCCGTGGGGAACGCGAGGAAGCGCGCGACCTCGAGCACGGTCTGCTCGAGGGTCAGCGGCGAGCCGAGCCGCTCGCGGGACCACCGCAGGACGGGCAGGTCGAGCACGGTGACGAGCGAGGCGGCCAGGAGGGCGACCGAGAACGCGGCGAAGGTCGAGGCGCTCAGGCCGTGGAACGTGCCCGCGAGGATCACGGGCACGACCGGGCTGAGGATCAGCCCGGCCGCGACCCAGGCCCGCACCCGGACCCGGAGCCCGGCCGCCAGGAGCCCGACGACCACCAGGAGCAGCAGGAGGCCGCGCACGAGCGCGGGGTCCGCGCCGCCGAGCGGGCGTGCGCTGAGGAAGAGCTCGACGTCGACGAGAAGCAGCACGACGCCGAGCGCGCCGATCGACTCGGCCGACGCGGCCATCCCGCGCGTCCGCAGGAACGCGGCCGTCGCGAGCGCGAGAAGCGTCACGACGCCCGTGACGAGCGCACGCACCGCGAGGTCGTCGGCGAGCGTGAAGAAGACGAACACGATCGTGGCGACCGCGAGGAGGCCCGCTCCGGCGCTCGCGAGGATGGGCTGGAGCCCGAGGCTCGACCGCGCAGGGGCGGGGTTCGCGGCGCCGCCCGCTGGGCGCGGGGCCACGGGGCGCGGTGAAGCGGGGCGCGGGACGCCGGTGTGCACGGGCGTCAGGGGGCGCGGGGCCACGGGGTGCGGTGAAGCGGGGCGCGGGACGCCGGCCGACCGCAGCGCGCGCAGCGCCGAGGCACGTCGCTCGAGCGCGAAGGCCGCCTCACGCGACGTCCTCAGCACCTCGACCGCCCACGGGCCCGTCAGGACCAGGCCGCAGTCACCGCAGCGGGTCGACGTCAGGTCGGCTCCGCAGCCCGGGCAGGCGTGCTGGTCACGAAGCCGCGTCGTCGCGACCTCGACCCACTGTTCGCTCATGCGCACATCATGGCGAACTCCCAGGGTCGCCCACAGGGCCGACCCGTGGGGTGTCGGTGCGGATCAGGTGAAGGGCGTGCTCCGGGCCAGCTCCTGGGCCGGTCCGGCAGGCTCGGCGGGCACCCGGGACGGGGCAGGTCCGGTCGGCACAGTCACGGCCGCGATGGCCGTGGTGAGCGGGATCGCGAGCACGAGCCCGATCGACCCGACGAGCGTCCGGACGACCTCCTCCGCGATCTCCCCCGACGTGAGGTTCACGCCGAGCGCCTGGTCGGACAGCCAGACGGCCATGAGCAGCGGCAGGGCCGCTCCGACGTAGGCGAACGCGATGGTGTAGACCGTCGACGCGATGTGGTCGCGCCCGATCCGCATGGCCCGCGTGAAGAGCTCGCGCCGCGACGCCCAGGGCGCGAGCGCGCGCAGCTCCCAGACGGTCGAGGCCTGCGTGATCGTCACGTCGTTGAGCACGCCCATGCCCGCGAGGACGATCCCGCAGATCGCGATGCCCTGCAGGTCGATCGCGGGGGCGTAGGACGGGAGCCACAAAGACTCCTCGGACGTGAGCCCGGTGATGTGCGAGGTCGAGGCGCCCCACCAGGCGAGGACCGCGGTCAGGACGAGCCCGACGAGGGTCCCGACCATCGCGGTCGACGTCCGGGCCGTGAACCCGTGGGCGACGTAGAGCACGACGAACATGACGGCCGACGACGTCACGAGCGCCACGTACAGGGTGTTCTGGCCCGAGAGGAGCGCGGGCAGCGTGAACTGACCGATCGTCACGAGGGCGACGACGAGTCCCGCGAGCGCCGCCAGCCCTCGCAGCCGGGCGACCGCGAGCACGAGCGCGGCGTAGGCGATCGCGAGCACGGCGATCGGGATCCCGCGTTCGAAGTCGAGGAAGGCGTAGGGGGTGCTGCCGTCGCCCTCGGCCTGGGAGATGTAGAGCATCCTGAGACGGTCGCCGACCTCGAAGCCGTGGTGGACGTACTCGGGCGGGGCCACGACCTCGGTCTGCGTGCCGTCGTCGAGGCGCACGGGCACGAGCCCGGTCTCGACCTCGGCCTCCCCCGTCACGACCCCGCGCACCACGTGGGTGCCCTGGGCCGTGAACGGGATCTGGTCGGGCAGGTCGGCCGCGCGGGGCCAGAGCGCGACGAGCCCGACGATCGTCAGGAGCAGTGCCGGGACCAGGATCGCCGCGAGCACGATCCTGACCCGTCGCGTCGCAGGCAGCGCCGGGCCGCTCCCGTGGGAGTGCCCGTGGGGGTGGTGGCTCATGGCGCCCTTCGGATCGGCTGGTCGGGCGCACGCCCAGGACCCACCCACCCTAGAGAATGAGAACGGTTATCGCTGCGAGCGACGCGCCGCGCCCCCGCTCCCCACGGACGACAGAGGCCCGGGTGACCGACGTCGTCGGGCACCCGGGCCTCTGCACGGGTGCGGGGCCACGGCCCCGCGGTGCGGCACGCCTCAGCGCGCCGCGAAGATCACTTGGTGACGGCCTTCTTCAGGAGGCTGCCGGCGCTGATCTTGACACCGAAGCCAGCGGGGATCTGGATCTCCTCGCCGGTGCGGGGGTTGCGGCCCGTGCGAGCGGCACGCTCGACGCGCTCGACGGAGAGAAGGCCGGTGACCTTGACGGCCTCGCCCTTGCCGAGCGACTCGACGAGGACTTCCTGGAACGCGTTGAGGGCGTTCTCGGCCTGAGCCTTGGTGAGGTCGGACTTTGCGGCGATGGCCGAGACGAGCTCAGACTTGTTGAGCGACATGCGGATCCCTTCATCGGTTCACGCCCCGCAGTGGGCACCACGGGACGTTGAGGTCTCAGTTTGCCAGCCCTGAGGCGGGACTTCGTGGACAACACTAAGGAATCTACGGGGTTCTGCGCGCGTTTCCGCGCCGAAACGGTTCCTCTGAGCGCAGAATCTTGTCCGATCCGCGCCGAATGTGACCTACTGGGCGCGTCCTGACCTCCTCCGCGCGCCCTCCCCGACGCGCGACGAGCCGTCCACCCCGCAGGGTGGACGGCTCGTCGAGGGCCTCGGCGCGTCGGCCGGGCGAAGGGCGGGATCAGCGACCGTCGCTCTTCGCCGCGCCACCCGTGGCGCCCTTGCCGTACCGCTGACGGAACTTCTCGACGCGTCCGGCGGTGTCCACGACGCGCGCGGTGCCCGTGTAGAACGGGTGGCTCGCGCTCGAGATGTCGACGTCGACCACCGGGTAGGTGTTGCCGTCCGTCCACTCGATCGTCTTGTCCGGGCGCCCAGGACCGGACGCCGAGCCGCCGGCGAGCGTGGACCTGGTCAGGAAGGCGAAGTCGGCCGAGATGTCGCGGAACACGACCGGCCCGTACTCGGGGTGGATGTCCTTCTTCATGGGTGCTCCTCTACGTGTCTCGACTACCAGCTGGACTTGGTGACGCCCGGGAGCTCGCCGCGGTGCGCCATGTCACGCAGCCTGATGCGGGAGAGCCCGAAGCGCCGGTTGTACGCGCGCGGACGGCCGTCGACGACGTCGCGGTTGCGCAGGCGGGTCGCGCTCGCGTCGCGGGGCTGCTTGCGCAGCTCGGTCACGGCGGCCTCCTTGTCGGCGTCCGGGGCGCTGGGCGACGCGATGATCTTCTTGAGCTCGGCGCGCCTCTCGGCGTACCGGGCGACGATCACCTCGCGCTGCTCGTTGCGCGCGATCTTGGACTTCTTGGCCATGCGGCTCCCCTTACCGTTCCTCACGGAACGCGACGTGTCGTCGCGCCACCGGGTCGTACTTGAGCAGGGTCAGCCGGTCCGGGTCGTTGCGGCGGTTCTTGCGGGTCACGTAGGTGTACCCGGTCCCTGCGGTCGAACGCATCCTGACCACGGGGCGCAGCTCGGTGCGTGCTGCCATCAGACCTTCTCCCCTCGAGCGATGATTCCGGCGACGACCGCGTCGGTCCCTCGACGGTCGATCGTCCTGATCCCCTGGGCGCTCACTCTCAGCCTGACATGCCGGCCCAGGGACGGCACCCAGTGACGCTTGTGCTGGACGTTGGGCTCGACACGACGCCGGGTCCGCACGTGCGAGTGCGAGATCGAGCGGCCGAACCCCGGCGAGGTGCCGAGCACCTGGCAGACGGCGGACATGACGGACTTCCCTTCGGTGGGTCGCAGAGACCCGACCCTAGTTATTGAGAACCGTTCTCGTCAAGAGGTGTGCTCCCGACTGATGAGAACCGTTCTCTGTAGAGGTGGAGCGTCCGCATGCCCGCAGATATTCCCGGGCCCCCCGCACGTCCGGGACCCGTGTCCCGCTCAGCGTGCTCGCCCCGGTCGACCCCGTGCTGCGCGACGCGGGTCCCAGGACGCCCCGGGACTCGTGAAGAGTCCCGGGGCGTCCGGGTCGAGCGGCCCCCCTCAGAGGAGGACCCGAGCGGCTAGCGGCAGCTCGTGGCCTCGAACTGCCTCTCGGTCGTGGTCGTGACCTCCTTGCCGTCGACCGTGGCGGTCGCGGTGAACGTCACCGTCCCCGCCTCGATCGCCTCGCTGCGCGAGTTGAACTTCTGGCTCGCGCTCTTGCCGGGCTGGACGTTGGTGAAGGTCTTGGTGCCGTACGGCGTCGTGACCACCACGTCGACCGGGAAGTCCTCCTCGTTGACAGCGCGCGCCGTGACCTGGGCGCGGGCGCCCGTGCACTGCGAGGTGGCCGTCGTGGTGACCTCGAGCTCGGGCTCGGGCTCGACCGGGTCGGCGCAGGACACCTTGGCGGAGCCCCAGTCGGCGTGGTCGTTGCCGTTGCCGTCGCCGCCGTCCCCGACGACCAGGTCGAGGTAGCGGACCCCCGTGACGGGCACGTCCAGGTCGACGGTCTTGCCGCCGCCCTTGAGCACCTCGGTCTGGGCGAGCTGCGTGCCGTCGCCGAGGACCGTGAACTGCACGGTGCCCTTGGTCGCCTGGACGTCGTCGACGCCCACGGTCGCCGTGAAGGACTCGCACTGCCCGGCGAGGAAGACCCGGACGGTCGACTTCGCGTGCGTGCCCAGGCCCTTCTCGTGGACGACGCCGCGCAGCGAGAGCGGCTTGCCGTCCTTCTCGCCCTGCTCGCCGTTGGACAGGTCGCGCTCGACCGGTCCCCACCCGTTGGTCGTCGAGACGAAGGGCAGGTCGCTGACCCAGTTCTCGCCACCGTTCGGCGGCACGACGACCCACACCGACTGGCCGGCCTCGACCGACCGCTCGCCGACGGGCGCTGCCGTGGTCGTGTACGAGCCGCCCGAGGTGAGCGTGTAGGCGTCGGCCGTGATCTTGCCGTGCGGGGTGACCTGCCACGTCGTGGTCAGGACGCCGCCCGCGGGGAGCGTGGCCGCGGTCGAGGCGTTGGTCGCCTCGACCTCCCAGCCCTCGGGCACGTCGAGCGTCACGGCGACGTCCGCGACGGCCACGGGTTCGTGGACCGTGAGGCGCGTCGTGACGGTGCTCGCGACGTCGGGCTCGAACGCGACAGGTCCCGGGGAGACCGTGAGGGACGCGCAGGCCGGGGTGGCCTCCGCGGGGCCCAGGTCCACGACGCGGAAGTCGTCGAGGATCAGGTCGGACTGGTTGCCGCCCGCGGTGAGCTTGCGCAGCCCCACCCAGGTGTCGCCGCAGCCGCTCGCGACGACGTCCTCGGAGAACGTCGCAGTCGTGCGCTGCTGCCCCAGCGGGGTCGCGTGCGTCTCGACCGACGCCGGGGCGCCGCTCGCGACCGAGTCGTAGCCCGTGACCCACTGGTACTCGCCGCCGTTGCCCGACTGGTAGTCGAAGCTCACGCGGTACTGACGCCCCGCCTCGAGCTTCACGGTGCTGGGCACGGTGCGGTAGACGAGGCCCTTGTTCTCCTCGTGCGCCTTGAGCGACCAGTCGCCGGACAGCGCGTCGTCGACGAGCTTCCCGTTCCAGCCCGCCTGCGTGTACGGGGCGTTGCGCTTGGCGATGTGCGTGCGCGGGTCGGTCACGCCGCCCGCGTCGCCCTTGACGAACGGTCCCCAGCCCTGGGGCACGTTCTCGAAGTCCTCGAACGCGACGACAGTGCCGGTCTCGCCCTCGACGGCCGGGGCCACCGAGCGCGTGGCGCTCACGACGCGCAGGTCGTCGACCCGCACGACGGCGTCTCCCGCCGAGGCGGAGACCGTCAGCGTCGGTCGGGCCGGGCCCGTGACGTCGACGAGCACCTGGACGCGCTGGTAGTAGCGGTTGTTCTTCTCGTCGGCCGCGACGAGGTTCTTGGCGGTCGACCGCTCGACGACGGTGCTCGCGGTCTGCGCGACGCCCTCGCCCGAGACGGACAGCGTGGTCGTGCGGGACTTCCCGGGCTGGACCTCGACCCACGCACTCACGGCGTAGGTGCCGGTCGAGAGCTCACCGAGCTGCTGGCTCAGCGACGAGGCGCCCGCACCGAGCGTCGCGACGCGCTGCCCGTTGGACAGGGTCTCGATGCCCGTGGTGCCGGTCGTCTCGTACGCGTCGAGCGTCGCGGCGTTGAAGCCGGGGTCGACGATGCCGCTCCCGGTGCCCCACGCGACGTCCTCGGCCGAGGGGGTCGTGACGCCCTGCGGGTACAGGACGTAGGGCTGGCCCGCGGTCGCCTCGACCGTGACCTTGCCGCCCGTGACCGGGACGTCCGCGACCTTCTCGCGGCCCGTCGTCGTGAGCTTGTACAGAGTCAGGCTCGTGGCCCCGGAGAACTCGTCCGTGAGGGTCCACGTCGTCGAGCCGCCGGCCGGGTTGTAGTGGTAGAGCTTGCCGCCCTCGGCGGCCTGTCCCTCGAGCCCGGGGGCGTCGGACGCGTTCCACGGCAGGAGGTAGGTGCCGCCCGTGGCGACCACGGCGTCCCCGACGAGGATCTGCCGGTCGGCCGCGGCCTGGCCACGCGCCGAGACGTCACCCGTGAAGTCGATCCGGTCGGTGCCCCAGCGCACGATCTCCTGGTGCTGGAGGAACTTGGTCGGGACGTTGGTCGTCCAGATGTTCTTGTAGAACGCGTTCCAGTCGGTCTGCCCGGTCCAGCCCTCGAACTCGACGAGCCGCGCGTTGCCGAGCAGCGGGTGCGGGTTCCAGGTGTCCTTCTCGGCGTTGTCGATGAAGCGCACGATCTGGGAGTTCAGGCCCTTGTTCGCCGCGCCGCCGTAGTTCTCGTCCGCGGACCAGTGGCTCCACAGCGAGCTCGCCTCGAACTTGTCGGACCACTCGGTCGCGATCTGGAGGTCGTTCGCGCGGGCCGCGTCCGCGAGGGCGCGGGCCTGCCAGCCGAAGTTGTAGTAGACGTCGACGTAGAGGAGGTCCAGGTTGCCCTGGGTCTCGTCGGCGAGCTGGCCGATGCGCGCGGCCAGATCACCGCTGTTCACGTCGCGGCGCTGGTCGATGTAGTACGACTGGCCGAGCCAGTTCCAGCCCTTGGCCGACGGGTCGACGAGCTCGTCGGAGAAGGCGTTCGCCTCGGCGTAGGCCTCGGTCGCGTTGATGTGGACGCCGAAGTCCGCGTTCCAGTCGCCGCCCTGCTCGAGGAGCGTGTTCATGTCCTCGAGGCCGCCCGCGCGCTCGTTGTAGTTGCCGCCGTAGTCGGGGTGCGCGGAGTCGTGGCCCTCGGAGCCGTAGCCCTTGAGCAGCGCCATCTGGCCCAGGCCGTCGGTCGCGAGCGAGATGCGCTTGACGTCGTCGAGCGTACGCAGGAACGGGTGCGTGGCCTGCGAGGCGAAGTTGAACGGGATGTGGGTCACGACGCGGTCGGCGACCTGGTCGGCGCCGAGCGCCTTGGGGGCGGTCGCGCGGAACGCGATCGCGCCGTCCTGCCAGTCGACCTTGTCGTCGGCGTTGGCGTCGGCCGTCACGACGACGGTCGCGTACGGGAGCTCCTCGGTGACCGGCGAGCCCTGGGCCCGGTAGGTCCACGCGCCGCTCCAGACGCCCACGCGCACGCCGCCGTCGGCCGCGCGGGCCTGACGCTGCAGGCGGTTGCCGTCCGCGGCGGCCTTGCCGTTCGCCTCGTCGTAGACGCTGTTGGTCACGATCGTGGCCGACAGCTTGCTGGTGCTGACGATCGCGTACGCGGACCCGACCGGGTTCGCGTTGACGGGGGTCTGCCCCGTGACGGTCGTGAACGTGTCGCCGACCTTGCCACGGTCCGGGCTGATCACGGCCGAGGCGACCACGGCCGACGGGTCGGCCGACGAGACGGAGAGCAGGTCGTGGCCCGGGACCTCGATGGTCCCGACGCGGAAGGCGTCGGTGTCGGTGACGCCCGTGACGCGGAACGTCACGGCGCTGCCGTCGACCTCCAGGCGCGTGTCGATGCTGACGCCCGCGAGGTCGGGGAACGTCAGGCGGTAGTCGCGGCTCGTCTCACCGGGTTCGCCGGGCTCGACCGCGACGGTGCGGTCGGTGCCGTTGAGGCGCACCTTCGCCACGGTCGCGGTGCTGCCCGCGAGCGAGGCCCCCGACGCGCGGTCGGTGTAGCTCAGGACCCGTGGGAAGTCTGCGGCGACCTGGACGTCGAGCTGAGGAGAGCGCAGCGTCGCCGCGCCCTCGACGCTCGCCGCCGCGACCTGCTCGGCCGTCAGGCCCAGGGCCGAGAGCTGGTTGATGCTGCTCGCCGCCGCGGGGAGGGCGGCGACCGGCAGCGCCGCGAACGGCACCACGACCGCGGTGGCGAGCGCCACGAGCCGGCGGGCGCGGCGCGAGCCGCCGCCCGGGAGGGAACCGGCCCGGGGGCCAGGGGAATGTCGAACCATGTGCTGTCTCCTTCGATAGCAGTTCATCGGCCGTCCCCCGACCGACGGGCGTCACAGCTCTTCGACGTACTCCTCGGGCTCGCCGAGGACGGCCTCGTCCTTCAGCTCGAGGTCGGAGCCGACCTCGTGCAGCTCGAGGACCGTGACGGTGTTGCTCCCCGCGCGCAGCAGCGGCGCGGGGACGTAGAGGGTGTGCTGCGGGCCGCGCTCCCAGTAGCGGCCGAGCAGCACGTCGTTGACCCAGACGAACCCCTTGGTCCAGCCGGGCAGGGCGAGGAAGGCGTCGGCGGGTTCGCCGACGTCGAGCGTCGTCCGGGCGATCACGCCCTGCGGCCCGACGGCGTCGGCCCTGTCGGGGTCGGCGGCACCGGGCTCACCGGTGGCCCCGCCCGCCCACAGCCCGTCCACGGGCAGCAGGTCGAGCGGCAGGGACCGCGAGGTCCAACCGTGCACGATGCGCCGCTCGACCAGGACGTCGCCGAGGATGCCCTTGTGCTCGCCGAGCCGGGGCCCGTAGTTGATGCGGCCGAGGTTCTCGACGAGGATCTCGAGCCGGACAGGGACGCCCTGCCCGTGGACCGTGAGCCCGCGGTGCGAGGTCTCGCGCTCCAGGACGCCGACCTCGTGGCCGTCGACGTAGACGGTCGCGCGGTCGTGCAGCCCGAGGATCGAGAGCGTGCTGCTGCCGCGCGGGAGGATCGGCGTGGCCGTGTGGAGCACGAGCCCGGCGTTCTGCCCGAGCTGCTCGAACGTCAGGGGCGACGAAGCGGCGGTCGCGGCACCGAGCGCCCGCAGGGCGGGCAGGAGCGGGCGCGTGCTCACCGGAGGCAGGGCCTGCGCCGGGAGCCGGACGGGAGGCTGGATCCACCGGTCGTCCTGGGTGTCCCCGACGTCGCCCCGGTGCTCGGTGAGCACCTTGCGCAGCGCGAAGAACTTGGGCGTCACGGTGCCGTCCTCGGCGACCGCGGCGTCGGAGTCGTAGCTCGTGACGGTCGGCTGGATCCGCGTGCCGTCGTGGTTGGCCCCTGCGGTCAGCCCGAAGTTCGTGCCGCCGTGCGCCATGTACAGGCTCACGGACCCGCCGAGGTCGAGGAGCTCGCGCACGTCGGACGCGGCGCTGTCGGCGCCGCGCACGTGGTGCGGGTCGCCCCAGTGGTCGAACCAGCCGTTCCAGAACTCGGCGCACACGAACGGCTGCTCGCCGCGGCGGCCCGTGAGCTTGTCGAGCGCCTGCCCCGGACGGCTGCCGAACGTGGCCGCGGCCAGCACGCCCGGGAGCGTGCCGCCGTCGAGCATGAGGTCGGTGGGTCCGTCGGCCGTGAAAAGGAGCTCGTCGATGCCGCGGGCAGCGAGCGCGTCGTGGACCCAGGCCATGTAGGCGTGGTCGTCGCCATAGCTGCCGTACTCGTTCTCGACCTGGACGGCCACGATCGGCCCGCCCCGGCTCGCCTGGAGCGCCGCGAGACGTGGTACCAGCTCGTCGAACCAGGCCGCGACCGCCGCGAGGTACGTCTCGTCGCTGCACCGCAGCCGGATCCCGGGCGTCGCGGTGAGCCACGCGGGCAGGCCGCCGTTGTCCCACTCGGCGCAGATGTACGGGCCGGGGCGCACCACGACGTCGAGCCCCAGGTCGCCCGCGAGCCGCACGAACCGCTCGACGTCGCGCCACCCGGTGAAGTCGAACGAACCGCGCTCGGCCTCGTGCCAGTTCCACGGGACGTAGGTGTCGACCGTGTTGAGGCCCATGGCGCGCACGCGCAGCAGGCGGTCCTCCCACTGGTCGGGGTGCACGCGGAAGTAGTGGATCGAGCCCGAGAGCAGGCGGTGCGGCGCACCGTCCCGCAGGAGGGTCGCGCCGTCGGCGCGGAGCCTGGGCGTGGTCGCGCCGTCGGCGCGCAGGGTCGGTCCGCCGACCGGGCTCGAGGCCTGGTCGGCTGGGTGCTGCTGGTTCACTTGATGGCCCCCGCTGCGAGTCCGGAGCGCCAGAAGCGCTGGAGGGAGAGGAACGCGACGATGAGCGGGACGACCGCCACGAACGCGCCGATGATGACCATGTGCCGTTCGATCTGGCCGGCCTGGACCAGGGCGTTCCAGCTCACCAGCCCGACCGTGACGGGCCGCAGGTTCTCGGAGATGAGGACCTGCGAGGGGAGCAGGAAGTTGTTCCAGATCTCGACGAACTGGAAGAGGAAGATCGTGACGAGCGCGGGGGCCATCATCTTGAGGCTGACCCCGAAGAAGATGCGGCCCTCGCTCGCGCCGTCGAGGCGGGCGGCCTCGATGACCTCGTCGGGCACCGAGCTCGCGGCGAAGATGCGCCCCAGGTAGACGCCGAACGGGCTCACGATGCTGGGCAGGAGCACCGCGAGGTACGTGTTGACGATGCCCGTCGCGGAGAACATGAGGAACAGGGGCAGCGTGAACAGGACCTTGGGGATCAGGACCGCGCCGAGGACCACGCCGAACAGCACGCCCTTGCCGCGGAACTCGTACTTCGCCAGGGCGTAGCCCGTCGAGACCGCGATGAGCGTCCCGAGGCCCGCGCCGACGATCGAGTAGAGCGCGGAGTTGGCCATCCAGACGGCGAAGATCCCGTCCTTGTACGCGAACAGGTCGCCGATGTTGCCGAACAGGTCGAAGTTCGAGAACCACAGGGGGCTGCCCGCGAACGTGTACCCGGCGTCCTTGGTGGCCGCGACGAACAGCCACCACAGCGGGAACAGGAAGTACACGGCGGTGAGCGCGAGGACGGCCGTGACCGCGATGCGGCTCGTGGCCGTGGTCTCGATCGAGTCGCCGCGCAGGCCGCCCGTGCTGCCCTGGCTCCCCTTGGCGTCGGTGCGCCGGCGGCGCCTCCGGTTGCCCGTGGTCTTCTCGGCCCGGGCGGGTGCGGTGCTCGTGGTCACGAGGACCTCCTGGACGTCAGACGGAAGAAGAGGACGGACAGCACGGCCACGCCGACCGCGAGCAGCACCGACTGGGCCGCGGCGTACGGGTAGTTGGCCGACTGGAGCGAGGCCTGCGCGGCCATGATCGGCGTGTAGCTCGCGTCGATCGCCCCGGTGCTCTGCTTGAGCACGAACGGCTCGTTGTAGAGCTGCGCGGAGCCGATGATCGAGAAGATCGTGGTGAGGAGGATCGCGGGCCGCACGAGCGGGATCTTGATGCTCCACGCGGTGCGCCACGGCGAGGCGCCGTCGAGCTTGGCGGCCTCGAGCACCTCGCCCGGGACCCCCTGGAGCGCGGCGTAGATGATGATCATGTTGTAGCCGGTCCAGCCCCACGTCACGACGTTCGCGACGGCCCACAGGGCGAAGTCCTGGCTGAGGAAGTTGACGTCGATCCCGACCAGCCCGAGGAGCTGGTTGAACGGGTTGTTCGTGGGCGAGTAGAGGAACGACCACATGAGCGCCGAGACCACGGTCGGCACCGCGTAGGGCGCGAAGCTCGAGAGGCGGAAGAAGCCCTTGGCCCGCGCCGAGGCCGAGTCGATGAGGAGCGCGATCCCGAGCGCGAGGCCCAGCATCACGGGCACCTGCACGACGCCGAACAGGAGCACGCGGCCGATCGAGGTGATGAACGTCGAGTCGCCCAGCGCGTACGCGTAGTTGAACAGCGGGTCGAAGATCTCCTGCGTGCCGCCCAGCCCGAGCGCGTCGCGCTGGATGCGGAACATGCTCTTGTAGATCGCGAACAGGATGGGCGCGACGTACATCCCGACGAACAGCACCACGAACGGACCGACGAACCAGATCGCGTACCGGCTGGTCCGGCTGCGCGGTCGCTTGGGCGGCGTGGTCGCCGCGCGCTTCGTCTCGACCGGCGGCGGTGCCGCCGACGTCAGGCTCGTGGTCATGGTGGGTTCCTCAGGGGGATGCGTCGTGGTGCCCGACGACGTCACGCGCCCAGGTGCACCGGTGCTCGCAGGTGCGTGGCGTCGTCGGGCCTTGTGCTGCTCGTGCGCGGCGAGAACCGCGCGGGTGGTGCTGGGACCGTCAGGTCACTCGTTGACGGCGATGCCCTGCTGCGTGAGCTCGGAGACCGTGGCCTCGCGGGCGCCCGTGAGCGCGGTCGCGACGGTCGCGCCGCCCTCCTTGGCGTAGGCCTGCTTCATGCCCGTGCCGAGCGTGCCCACGAGGGTCGAGACGCCGGGGCCCCAGGCCCAGTCCTCGTTGACCTGGCCGGACGCGGTCTTGAACACGTCGCTGATGACCTGGCCGCCGAAGTACTCGTCGCCCGTGGCGAGGAGCTCGGACTCCAGGCCCGCGACCGACGCCGGGTAGACGCCGCCACCCTTGACGAGCTCGTCGACCGACGCGGGGTCGGTGCTGATCCAGTTGGCGACGGTCCAGGCCGCCTCCGGGTCGTCGCAGCCCTTGAGGACCGCGGACAGGCTGCCGCCCACGTTGCCGGTCTTGGCGTCGCCCGCCTCCCACTGCGGGAGCTCGGCCACGGCCCAGTCTCCCGACGAGGCCGCGGCGGAGTCCTTGAGGATGCCGGCGAACCAGGCGGCGCCGACGATCGTGGCGATCGAGCCGTCACCGAGGCCTGCGGCCCAGTCGTCGCTCCAGATGCTCGCGCCGATCACGTCGGCGTCGATGAGGCCCTGCCAGTAGTCGGCGACCTCGAGGTTGGCCGGGGAGTCGGGCGTGATGGACCACGCGTCGTCCTTGATCTCGTACCAGGGGGCGCCGGCCTGCCAGGCGAAGCCCGAGTAGTCGTAGTCCTCGTACGTGCCGGTCAGCTTGATGCCCGCGGCCTTGAGCTGCTCGCCCGCGGCCTGGTACTCGGCCCACGTGGTGGGGACGGCGACGCCGTTCGCCTCGAACACGGTCTTGTTGTAGAAGAGCACCATGGGGCCCTGGTCCTGCGGGGCGCCGTAGGTCTTGCCGCCCACGTTGACGCCGGCCCAGCCCGCGGGGGCGTAGAGGTCCTTGTCCTTCGCCGCGAACTCGGTGACGTCCACGACGTTGCCCTCGGCGACGAAGCTGGGGAGCGTCTCGAAGCCGACCTGGGCGATGCACGGGGCGTTGCCCGCGGTGATCGAGTTGCGGATCTTGTCGTAGCCGCCCTTGTTGCCGGGCTCGATCTGCGTGTACTTGATCTTGATGTCGTCGTGCGTGTCGTTGAAGATCTTGGCCGACTCGTCGTAGCCCGCGGCCCAGGTCCAGACCTCGACCTCCTTGACCTTGCCGTCGCCGCCTGCCGAGCCACCGGACGTCGTGTCCGACGAGCAGGCGGTCAGGCCGCCCGCAGCGAGGGTGAGGATCGACGCGACCCCGACTGCCTTGACGATCGATGACTTCATGACTCTCCTTCTGACCACACTGTGCTGAGGATGGAGCGGCGACGGCGCCGCGGTCTGCGTGGAGCACACTCTGGCACACGTTGATATGGATCACAACCCACTCATCACGGTGTGCCGCGAGGTGCGCAAAGCCGTCACTTTCGGCTGCATGTTCTGGCTGTTATGGTCAACACTGATAACAGAAGGATGACGACGACACGGGCCGGAGAGGCTCGCGCTGTTGGCGTCCACTACGCTGCGGTGCACACCCGCGGCCCCGCACACCGAGGTGCCCGACGCTCCACGCCGAGCCCTCATCGCCCGAAGGAGAGCACGTGGAACGACCGTCACCGCCCACGCGGACGGAGCCGGCGCAGGGGAAGACCACGGCCGTTCCCGCCCGGGGCCGCGGCCCCGCGATGGCCGACGTCGCCCGCGTCGCCGGCGTCTCCGCCCAGACCGTCTCCCGGGTCCTGTCGGGGCACCCCAACGTCAACGAGACCACCCGCGACCGGGTGCGCGCCGCCGTCGAGCAGACCGGGTACCGCCGCAACAGCCTCGCGCGCGCGCTCGTGACCGGGCGCAGCAAGACCATCGGCGTCATCACGCACGAGACCGACTTCTACTCGGGCAGCGCCATGATGCTCGGCATGCAGCGCGCGGCCCGCGACGGCGGCTACTTCGTGAGCACCGCGAGCACCGCCTCGCTCTCCCCCGCCTCGATCGCCCAGGCCGTCGACCGCCTCCTCGACCAGGGCGTCGACGGGCTCGTCATCGCCGTCCCCGTGCGCGACGACGAGTCGCTCGGCGACCTCATCCACGGCACCCCGACCGTCGTCGTGGACGGCATGCAGTCGTCGGCGACCGAGGTCGTCGCGGTCGACCAGGTCGCCGCGGGGCGTGTCGCGACCGAGCACCTCCTGGCGCTGGGCCACGAGACCGTGTGGCACCTCGCCGGACCCGCCTCGTGGAACGACGCCAACGGCCGCACCGCCGGGTGGCAGGCCGCGCTGCACGACGCCGGACGCACCGAACCGCCCGTGCTCTACGGCGATTGGAGCCCCGAGTCCGGGTACCGCAACGGCCTGGTCCTGGGCCGTCTGCCCGAGGTCACCGCCGTGTTCGTCGCGAGCGACGAGATGGCGTTCGGGCTGATCCGGGGCCTGACGGAGATGGGCCGGCGAGTCCCCGAAGACGTGTCGGTCGTGGGTATGGACGACATCGCGCTCGCCGAGTACTGCTCGCCCCCGCTCACCACGGTGCGGCAGCCGTTCCACCTGACCGGCCGCCTCGCGGTCGAGCACGTGATCGCGCTCATCGCGGACCCGACGAGCGTGCACGAGCCCGAGGTCGTGCTGCCCGAGCTCGCGGTGCGCCTCAGCACGGCGCCGCCGCGCTGAGCGTCGCGGGCACGGAGCAGGCCCGGCCGACCGAGCGCAGATGGAGAGCACAGCCTGCCATGCCCCCTGTCCGAGACAACATCCTCAGCCTCGCCGCGTGAGGTGGAGGTTGCTGCTGGCGCCGGCACGCCTGCTCTCCCCTACCCTGTTTCACCGTCGTCTTCGTCCTCTTCCTCACGTGCAACGTCATCGTCATCGTCCGCACCTCTGGTCGGCAGCACGGCGGCGTCGATCTGCGCTAGCCACGCGTTGAGCTGTGCGACCGCCTCGTCGAGCCCGATATCGATCTGCGCGTCGGCCGCGGCGCGTTCGAAGTCGGTCGGCCAATGCGGGTGGGCGACCACGACGCATGGCCACGTACGCTCAGCTCGACCAAGAGCCTGGGCATCGCGCGCACGCACGTCGAAGACGTCCATGACGGCTGCACGAACGCCAGCCAGGTTCTCACCGATTTCGGCGAGGTCGCGAAGCAGCAGCAGGTCGACGAGGTCGCGCGCCCGGTCGTTGGTCGCAGTCGGCGGGTCGTGGGGGTCGGTGCAGGCGTGAATTTTCTGCGCGACCTGATAGCGCATCGCGATGCCCACCATCACAACGGGGCCCGGCAGCCCGAGGCCTGCCAGCGTAGGCGGTGCGAACGGTTCAGGCGCGGCTCCAGCGCCCCCTTCATCTGGCGCGATCTCGACCTGGACCCTTCGCCACGTCTTGCCTCTGAGCTCGACGACGACGTCGAAGCGACGCGGTTTGATGACGCGAGTAGGGATCTGGATGACCTCGACGGCGTCTCGCCGTAGCGTCAGCGGGCCCCAGGGCTCGGCGAGCTCGTCATCGAGCTTGACGAGGAAGTCGTCGATGTCACCGCGGATGAGCCCGTCCACGTCCTTCGTCGCACGCGTGGGCGCACTGGGGAGCCGGTGTTGCAGCAGGGTTCCACCCTTGAGCAGGAAGTGCGGCTGACCGGTGGCGTCGAGCGCTCGCTGCAGTGCAGCGATGACAATCGTGGACGCAACGAGCCATGCCAAGCGTCCGCCGCGGCTGCCCAAGCGTCTCTCGGCTTGCTGGAGCCAAGAGTTGAGCATGGCGACCGACGCCGGTTCCTTGGTCTTCTCGGGCAGGTCGGCCAGGCCAAGGGGCACATCAGCGTGCGGGGGTGTCACGGTTCGTCAACTTCCTCTGCAGGGCGGCGCTCTCGCTCGCGGTGATGCGCCCGGTCTCACGAGCCGTCGTGAGGGCCTGGCGGAGAAGATAGGTCGGGGTGCCGGTCTCGATGCACTGCGCGATCGCGGTCGCGGGTTTCACTGTCGGGATCTGTTCGAACCACCCGATATGGCGGGGATCGAGGTCTTGGTGGTGGACCTCGATCCCGTTGGCGCCGGCACGGCGGATTCGGTGGCGTCGGGGAACGGTGACGTGGATCCGGTCGGGGTTGACGTCGCCGAGCCCGTAGAGAGCCAGGGCGGTCTCGTGGGACAGAGCGGCCTCGTCGACACCGGTCCACAGCACTGCCAGGTGAAGATCGTCGTACTCACTGACGGGGACGACGTTCACGCGGTAGACGCCGTGAGCGACCTTCTCCAGGTAGCCGCGCGCGACGAGCTGCTTGAGTGCGTGCGGACTGTGACCTTCACGCAGGGCGTCGGCGCGGCGGATGAACCCGTGGCGGTCGAAGGCCTCTTCGAGCAGGCGGTCGCGGGTGTGCGGCATGTCAAAAGGGTACCGCTAGTGGCACCCTTTTGACATTGCTTGGCAGCGAGGGGTCTTGGTCAGGGATCAGAGGAAGAGCGCCCTCGACCTGCCCCGGACGCGCCGGAGGCGGCCCGTCGCGTGAGCACCCCCCTGCAGGGCTCACGCCACGGGCCGCCTCCGACCCTCACGCCCGTCACGACCCCCATCGACGACCGAGCGTTCACCTGAGCAGAGGGGGGTGGCACCCGTTTGATACATGCTGTCGACGTGACCCCCGTCACATTCTGACATCGAGTGTCACCGGCCGCAGCAGGACGGCCCGCCCGGGGCGCCACGAGCACCCCGCACGAGCCGTCCGTCCGCGCACCCGTCAGCCCAGCAGCGCCTGCCCCAGGAACTCGCCCTCGGCGCACCCCGGCGGCACCGCGAACACCGCCGACCCGATGGGCGTGGTCCACTCGTTGAGCAGGTCCACCTCGTCGAGCCGACGCTGGACCGGCACGAACTGGCGGTCGACGTCGGCCTGGAACGTCACGAACACCAGGCCCGAGCTGCTGAGCGCGCCCGGGTCGGCCGCGACGTCCGGAGCGTCGTCGTAGCTGTACGCGCGGCGGAGGAAACGCTCGGTCGGGTCGTCGGTCCGGGCCCGCCGCACGTGCGCGGCCGGCCCGATCACGGTCAGCCCGTGCGGCCCGACCGCGTCGAGGTCCGGCTCGTCGTGCTCGCGGACGCCCGTGAGCGGAGCCCCGTCCACGAGGCGGCGCCCCATGACGGCCTCGCGCGTGGAACGGTCGACCTCGTCCCACGTGTCGAGCTCCATGCGGATGCGCCGCACGACCATCGACGTGCCGCCCGCGAGCCACCCGTCCGTGCCGTCCGACCACACGAGCGGGGCGTCCGCGACGGGATCCACGTTCCGGGTCCCGTCGATCTGCCCCATGAGGTTGCGCATGGTCCGCCCCGCGGGCTCGCTCCCGACCGACCGCCGGAAGCCCTTCTGCAGCCACCGCACCGACGCGAAGTCGCGCGCCTCGCGCAACAGCATCCGGACCGTGTGGGAGACGGTCACCTCGTCGTCGGCGCAGACCTGGAGCACCAGGTCGCCGTCGTTCCAGCGGTCCTCGAGCCGGTCCACGCCGAACGCGGGCAGGGGGCGGAGCCACGACGGGCGCCGGTCGTCGAGCCCCGCGGCCGTGAAGACCGCAGGCCCGTAGCCGACCGTGACGGTGAGGCGCGCGGGCACCTCGGCGAGCTCGGGCTCGGTGTCGGTCAGACCGGGCCGTCCCTGCGTGAGGCGCGCGACGTCGTCGGTCCAGATCCGCATGAGCCGCACCAGCGCGTCCCGGTCCGTACCGGGTGCGAGCGTCAGCGCGACGAGCGTCAGGTACGCCTGAGGAGGTGTCTCGACGCCCGCCTGCCGCAGGCCGTGGAACGGGACGCGCGCGTCGCCGTGCAGCGAGGTCTCCCCCGTGCCCGACGACGCCGCTCCCGTCGCGGGAGCCGTGGCCCTCCCGGCCCACGCACCTCCCGCACCGGCGACCGCGACCGCCCCGGCGGCGGCCCCGCCGACCAGGAACGCACGCCGCGAGACCCTGGCCTGCGGGACCGGGGAGGTCCTGCCATCCGGGCTAGCGGGGCCGGGCCCGGGGCCGACGTCAGCCATCGTGACTCATGTCGTGATCCTCGCCGTGGCCCTCGTCGTAGCTCTCCTTGGCGCCCGCGAACGTGCGCGCCGGGGCGGTGACGACGAGCGTGGAACCGTCGCTCAGCTCGAGCGTGACCTCGTACTCGGCCCCGGCCTGGACCGGCGCGGACAGCTCCATGAGCATGAGGTGGTCGCCGCCGGGCTCGAGCGCGTGCTCGCCGCCCGCAGGGATCGTCAGGCCGCCCTCCTTCTGGCGCATGACCATGGTGCCCGAGGCGTCGGTCGCCATCTCGTGGATCTCGACGCGAGACAGGTCGGACGTCGCGCCGACGACCGTGACGTCCTGGTCGCCGTCGTTGTGCAGGACGGCGAAGGCCGCGGTCATGCCCGACTCGGCGGCCTTGATCCAGGGGTCGGTCGCGGTCAGCCGGTCGGCCGCGGTGCTCGACGCGGCGTCAGCCGACGCGCTCGGCGACGCCGTGCCCGAAGAGGTGCCGGACGAGGTTCCGGACGGGGTGCCCGAGCAGCCCGCGACCGCGAGGAGGGCGAGCGTCGTGACGGTCGCGCCGAGCAGGGTCGCGCGGCGGGTGGTGGTGCGTGCAGACATGGTGGGTCCTTCGGTCAGGGACCCGGCGTCGGGGCGCGCGGGAGCAGCCCGCGCCGCGGCGCCCCGAGATCCAGGCAGGACCAGGGGCGCCGCGGGGTCGCGGGGACGCCCGGGCGACTTCGTCGCCGGGAAAGAGGTGGGGAGGGTCAGTCCTGCTGCTGCTGGCGGCGACGGACGATCAGCACGGCGACGACCACGACCGCGGCCGCGAGCACCGCGAGCCCGACGAGCAGCGGCACGACCGAGCGCGCCTCGTCGCCGGTCTCGTCGGACGCGTCGGACGTTGCCGCCGTGGTCGCCTCGGTCGTGCCCTCGGTGGCCGACGGCGTCACGACGGCGGGCTCGTCGGTCGCCACGGGCGCGGCCGGCTCGGGAGCCGCCGCGACCGCGAACGAGAACGTGCCCTCGATCGGGTGACCGTCCGAGGAGACGACGCGCCACGCGACCGTGTACGTGTCACCGGTCAGCTCGGCGGGCCACGGGAACGTCGCCGCGGTCCCCTCGATCGTGGGGCTGCCCTGCGCGACCACGGTCCCAGCCGTGTCGGTCACGACGACCTGCGGCTCGACCGCGAGGGGCTCGGTGCTGAACGTCATGGTGAGCGCGGCGGGCGCGGCGTCAAGCTGCGCGCCGTCCGCCGGGTCGGAGCTGATGATGCGGTCGTGCGCCTGGGCCGGGACGGCCCCGCCGATGCCGAGCAGCAGGGCCGCTGCCAGCGTGGCGAGGGCCGCGAGCAGGGCGACCAGGAGGCGGGCAGAGCGGGAGGTCGGGCGCGCGAGGGCGACCGCTCGCCCGCCGCGGTCGGCGACCGTGGACAGGGTGGACAGGTGGGACTGGTTGGTCTGCGAAGACATGGAAGACGCTCTCGATGAGGCGCGGCACGAGCTCGCGCACGGGGGGCACCCGGGGGACGGCCGGCCTCGTCGACGGTCAGCGCGCGAACGCGGACCAGGGTCAGGAAGGAAGGGCGACGGGCCGGGCGAGCAGCGGCGGTCCGCGCGTCGTCGGGGTCCGCAGGTGGACCGTCGCCGCACGGGACGGTGCGGGAGCCGGAGCGAGGAGCCGGAGCGCGACGGGCAGGGCCGGCAGGAGGTCCGCCAGCGGGCCACGGGGCGCGAGCCACGTCAGCAGCAGGCCCAGTGCGCGCTCGCCGTGCGCGACCACCACGGCCACGACCACGGTCGCGAGCACGTGCGCCAGGACCATCCACGCTCCCGCGGGGGTCTCGTGCGGGAGGTGCGCGACGCCGTCGGGCACGGGGGTGCTCGCCGTGCAGGCCGCGAGCGTGCCCGCCACGGCGTGGCCCGCGTGAGCGCCGCCGACCGGCGCGCACGACGCGGGCGCGGAGAAGCTCAGACCGTAGTGCAGCGCCACCTGGCCCGTGCCGAGGATCGCGACCAGCCGACCGAACGTGAGACGGAAGCGGGCCGCGAACGTCGCGCCGGCCATCGTGAACGACGCCAGGGCGAGCAGGATCAGCGGGTGCGGGAGCGTGCCACCGCCCACGCGGTGCGCGAGCGCCGCGAGGGCGAGCACCAGGGCCGCGACGAGACCGGCGCGCGCGACGCGCAACGGACCGGCGACCTGGGTGAGCACGGGGACCACCCTAGCGGGACATGACGCGACGTCGGATCCGAGGGGCGCAGGGCGGTCGGTCGCCCGACGCCCCTCCCGCCCGGCACCCCGCTGAGAGGATGGACGCATGACCACACGCAACAGCATCGCCATCACGAACGGCTACGTCGTCCCCGTCGCCTCCGCACCCCTGGAGAACGCGACCGTCCTCGTCGAGGACGGCGTCATCACGGCCGTCGGCCACGACGTCGTCGTGCCCGACGGTGTCCGCACGGTCGACGCCGGGGGCCGCTGGGTCCTGCCCGGGTTCGTCGAGGCCCACGGCCACATGGGCGTCATGGAGGAGGCCGAGGGCTGGGCCGGCAACGACACCAACGAGATGACCGACCCCAACGGCGCCGCGCTGCGCGCGCTCGACGCCATCAACATCGAGGACGAGGGCTTCCGCGACGCGCTCGTGGGCGGCGTGACCTCGGCCGTCATCAAGCCCGGCTCGGGCAACCCGATCGGCGGGCAGACCGTCGCGATCAAGACCTGGGGCGGTCGGACCGTCGACGAGCAGGTCATCCGCGAGGCCGTGTCCGTGAAGTCGGCGCTGGGCGAGAACCCCAAGCGCGTCTACGGCGACCAGAAGAAGCTCCCGTCCACGCGCCTGGGCGTGGCGAACGTGATCCGCAAGGCGTTCGTCGACGCGCAGAACTACGTCGCCAAGCGTGATGCGGCGCAGGCCAAGGGCGAACCGTTCGACCGCGACCTCGCCAAGGAGACCCTGGGCCGCGTGCTCGCGGGCGAGCTCTACTGGGACCAGCACACGCACCGAGCCGACGACATCGCGACCGCGCTGCGCCTCGCGGACGAGTTCGGCTACAAGCTCGTCATCAACCACGGGACCGACGGCGCCGCGGTCGCCGACGTCCTGGCCGAGCGCGACGTGCCGGTCATCTTCGGCCCGCTGTTCACGTCGCGGACCAAGATCGAGCTGCGCAACCGCGACATCGCCAACCTCGGGGCGCTCGCCCGCGCCGGGGTGCGCGTCGCGATCACGACCGACCACCCCGTGGTGCCCATCAACTTCCTGGTGCACCAGGCGTCGCTCGCGGTCAAGGAGGGCCTGGACCGCGACGTCGCGATCGAGGCGCTCACGACGAACCCGGCCGCGTTCCTGGGCCTCGACGACCGGGTCGGCTCGCTGCGCCCGGGCCTCGACGGCGACGTCGTGATCTGGTCGGGCGACCCGCTGGAGGTGACCTCGCGCGCCGAGAACGTGTTCGTGACCGGCACCGAGGTCTACACGTGGGACCGCGCGGCGGCCGGCGGTCGCGGTGCGGGCACGGTCGTCGAGCGCGGCGAGCGCTTCGCGGACTGACCCGCGGGGTGCCAGGCCCGAGGTAGAACGTGCTGCGCGAGGTAGAGCCCGCCGAGCACTACGTCGCGCAGCACGTTCTACCTCACGTCCCGCAAGGACCTACCCACCCGCACGTCAGTGGTGGAACCCCTTGCTCACGGCCTCGACGGGCATGGGCGACTCGAGCGCGTCGAGGAACGCGACCTCGGTCCGGATGTCGCCGAGCAGGCTGGCCGCCAGGTCGCGGCTCAGCCCGTTGCGCACCACGATGCGCTGGACCGTCAGGTCCTGCAGGTCCACGGGCATGGGGTACGACGGCAGCAGCCACCCCTTGGTCCGCAGCCGCTCGGACAGGTGGTAGAGCGTCCACTTGTCGGTGTAGCCCTCCTTGAGGCTCCACGCGAAGACCGGGATGTCGCTCCCGTCGTTCCACAGGTCGAACGGCGGCATCTTCGCGATCTCGCCCGAGAGGTAGAGCGCGACGTCCTGCGAGGCCTTCTGCACCTTGTAGTAGCCGTCGTAGCCGAGGCGCAGGAACAGGTAGTACTGGAGCAGGACCTGCGAGCCGGGCCGGGAGAAGTTCAGCGCGAACGTCGGCATGTCGCCGCCCAGGTAGCTCACCGAGAAGACGAGGTCCTCGGGCAACGCCGCCGTGTCCCGCCAGACGACCCACCCGAGCCCCGGGTAGACGAGCCCGTACTTGTGGGCCGAGGTGTTGATGGACGCCACACGGTCGACCTGGAAGTCCCAGACGAGGTCCGGCTGGAGGAACGGCGCGATCATGGCCCCCGACGCGCCGTCGACGTGGATCGGGACGTCGAGCCCGGTCGCGGCCTGGATCTCGTCGAGCACGGCCGCGATCTTCTCGACCGGCTCGTAGGCCCCCGTGTAGGTGACCCCGAGGATCGCGACGACCCCGATCGTGTTCTCGTCGACGTACTTCTCGAGCTCGAACCCGTCGAGCACCTTGTGCTCGAGCGAGATGGGGACGTAGCGGGCCTCGACGTCCCAGTAGTTGCAGAACTTCTCCCAGCAGACCTGGACCGCGCTCGACAGCACGAGGTTGGGCTTCTCGGTCGACTTCCCCGCGGCCCGGCGCGCGTGCTGCCAGCGTCGCTTGAGCGCGAGCCCGCCCAGCATGGCGGCCTCGGAGGACCCGATGGTCGAGGTCCCGATCGCGTTCGCCGGGTCCGGGGCGTTCCACAGGTCCGCCAGGATCTTCCAGCACCGCGTCTCGATCGCCGCCGTGGCCGGGTACTCGTCCTTGTCGATCATGTTCTTGTCGGCGGTCTCCGCGTTGAGCCGCTGCGCGTACGGGTCCATCCAGGTGCCGACGAACGTCGCCAGGTTCAGCCGGGCGTTGCCGTCGAGCATCGCCTCGTCGTGCACGATCTGGTAGGCCGTCTCGGGGAAGGACTCCCCCGGCGGCAGGACGTTGCGCGGGAGCTCGGTCGCCTCCCCCGGCCGGGAGAACAACGGGTTCATGGCGACGACGTCGCGCTCCTCGGACTCTGCACCGCGGTTCGATCCGGACATGTTCGTTCCTCTGGCAGGGCGGGGGCGGGTCGGTCGGCACGCCCACCGGGTGGGCCGACGCCGTCGTGCCGCCGCTCCCAGCCCGCTCCCTCCACGGTAGGTCGGCAGTCGGCCGAGCGCCTGGGGAGCCCCGCACGCAGAGTGTGCAGCTCGGGTCGCCCCTGGGGCCCACGGACGACCCGAGGTGCACACCCGGCCGACCGCCGACGAGCCTAAGCGACACGTGTTGCCAAACTAATGGCACGGGCGTACCGTCAAAATGTCAGCACGTTCCGTCGTCCCGACGAGCGGCCGCACCACCCGCCAGGCACCCCGTGCCGGGCACAGCCACCAGGCCCCCGAAGGAGGCGACATGGACCCCCGCACCGAACGCACCACCGCAGCCCTGCGCACCGCAGTCCTCGAGCTCGCCGCCGAGCAGGACATCGACGAGCTCACGGTCTCGCAGGTCTCTGCCCACGCCGGGATCAACCGCGCCACGTTCTACGACTACGCGAGCAACCCCGCGGACCTGCTCACGACCATCCTGCGCACCGAGCTCGACGCGATCCGCAGCGACTTCCTCGCGGCCGCCCGCGGCCTGACCCCCGACCCTGACGCCGGCCCCGAGGCTCGCCAGCGCACCGACCCCCGCCAGCTCGTCGACACCATCACGCAGGCGATCGTCGGCCACGTCGACACGCACACCTCGATCTACGAGCGCGCCCTCGAGGGAGGACTGAGCGCCCCCCTGTTCCGCCTGCTCGCGGAGCACTTCTCCGACACCCTGCGCACGTTCCTCCTGGACCAGCCGCACCTCATGCCCGTGCCGTGCGACGCCGAGCAGACCGAGGTCGAGCAGGCCGCCCGCGCGTACGCCTGCTACGTCGCGCTCGGCTCGGTCGGCGCCCTCGAGGCGTGGCTCGCCACCCCGTCCCCCCGTGACCCGGACTTCTTCCCCCGGATCACCCGCACCTCGCTCGCCCCCTGGTGGACCGCGCCGAACTGACCCGACGCGACCACCCGCCCCGGCGAGCCGCACCGCACACCGCACGCTCCGCCGTCGGGCACCCCACGAGGGTTCCCCGACCCCGGGCACACCGAAAGGAGGCCCCACCATGGGCCGTGTCTACAACAAGGTCGCCATCGTCACCGGAGGAACCGGAGGCATGGGCGTCACCCACGCCAAGGCGCTCGTCGCCGAGGGCGCGAAGGTCGTCGTCGCGGACCTCGACGACGCCAAGGGCGAGGCGCTCGTCGCCGAGCTCGGCGAGAACGCCGCCTACGTCCACCTCGACGTCACCCAGGAGGAGGACTGGGCTGCGGCCGTCGCGTTCACGCTCGAGAAGTTCGGGCGCATCGACGTCCTCGTGAACAACGCGGGCATCGCGAACGCCGCCGGCATCACCGAGTTCACGCCCGCCATGTGGCGCCAGATCATCGACATCAACCTCACGGGCACGTTCCTGGGGATCCACGCGGTCTCGCCCGTCATGGCCCGTGCCGGGCGCGGGTCGATCATCAACATCTCGTCGGTCGAGGGCATGCGCGGCAGCGCGGGCCTGCACGGGTACGTCGCGTCGAAGTTCGGCGTGCGCGGCCTCACCAAGTCGGTGGCCCTGGACCTCGGGCCGTCAGGCGTGCGCGTGAACTCGGTCCACCCGGGCTTCATCAAGACGCCCATGACGGAGAAGATCAGCTCGGACGACCTCCACATCCCCCTGGGTCGCGCGGCCGAGCCCGAGGAGGTCTCGCAGCTCGTGCTGTTCCTCGCGAGCGACGAGTCGAGCTACTCGACCGGTTCGGAGTTCATCGTCGACGGCGGCCTCATCGCGGGCGTGCCGCACAAGTAGGGCAGCACGGCGCGGCCGGACGCGGCGAGGAAGACCTGCGGGTCTACCTCGCCGCGCGGCGCGCCGACGCGCAGGCGATGCACTGCCGGGCCGTCGGGCGCGCCGCGAGACGCGCGTCCCCGACCGGCCGGCCGCACGTCCCGCAGGTCCCGTACGTCCCGGCGTCGAGCCGGGCGAGCGCCGCCTCGGCCTCGGCCGACTGCTGCTCGGCCAGGCGCTGCAGCGCACCGACCTGCGCGCGCTCGAACGCGATCGTCGCGCCGTCGGGGTCGTGCTCGTCGTCGGCGTTCGAGTCCTTGGACGCCTCGACGATCCCGGCAACCTCGCCGCGCAGCGCCTCACGCCGCGCCTGGGCCTCGTCGCGCAGGGCGAGCAACCGCGCCCGCACGACGGCGTCGCGCGCCTCGTGCGCGCGGGTCGCGGCCGGCGATCTGCTCGTCTCCCCGGAGCCGGGGTTGCCGGTGTCGGTCATCGTCAGGTCCAACGCGGGAACCGTGCCCACGCTTCCCGGTGAGTGCTGGGGGCGGCGAACCCGGTGCCCGTCCGCCGCGCGGCCTGTCGGTCCCCCGTGCGACGATCGGCGCGTGCCCGTCTTCGAGTCCTCCGTGGTCGTGCCCGTGGATCCCGCGACCGCTTTCGCGGTCTCGCAGACCACGGGAGACGTCCGTCTGCGCGGGTTCTCGCCCGCACCGGGCCGTGACGTCGGACACCCCGACCCGGCCGCGACCCGGGCGGTGCGGCGCTACGGCTTCACGTGTCGTCCCGCGTGGCTCGCGCCCGTGGCCGAGCGCGTGGGCTCGTGGCTCCTGGACCGCGACGTCCGCCGCAGGATCGACGGTTTCGCGCGTGGTTGTGCGGACCCCGTGGTCGTCGCAGCCGCCCGTGGGCCCGCGTCGCCACCGTCCCCGGACCCCGGTCGCACACCCTCCGGACGGACCGCACCGGCCCCCGGCAACGCCCTGCCCGGCACCTGAATCCGCAGGTCACGGCCGAGGTCACGGTCCGGCATCGCGCATGACAGGACTCGCTCCGGGATGGAAGAGTGAAAGTGCGGTTTCGCGCGAACCGCACAGTTTCCCCCCAGCGCCCCCGCATCTCGAAGAGGTATTCCCATGAGCACCGCGATCTTCTACGACCGCCACGGCGGGGTCGACGTCCTGCGCGTCGGCGACGAGCCCGTGCCGGCCCCCGGTGAGGGCGAGCTCGTCGTCGCGAACCGCGTGGTCGGGGTCAACCCGGCAGACGTCAAGAAGCTCGCCGGGGAGTTCGGTGGCAGCGACGAGCTACCACAGGTGCTCGGGTTCGAGGCCGCGGGGGTCGTCGAGGCGGTCGGCGAGGGGGTCGAGGGCTTCGCGGTGGGCGACGAGGTCGTGTGGAGCGGCACGGGCGCGCAGCGCGAGAGGTCGGTCGTCAAGGCGGCCAAGGCGCGGGTCAAGCCCGCGAACGTGCCGTTCGAGCAGGCCGCGGTGCTCCCGGTCGCTGCGTCCGCGGCGTTCTCGGCGCTGGTCCAGGCGGGCGTCGGGGACAAGGACGTCGTGCTGGTGCACGGCGCGTCGGGTGGCGTGGGTTCGGCCGCGGTGCAGATCGCGAAGGCGCTCGGTGCGCGCGTCGTCGGCACGGCGTCCGAGCGCAACCACGGCTACGTGCGGGGGCTCGGCGCGACGCCCGTGGCATACGGACCGGGCCTCGTGGACGCGGTCCGCGCGCTCCCGGACGGCCTCGCGGACGTGACGGCGGTCGTCGACACGGTCGGCTCCTCGGAGACCGTCGCGCAGACGGTCGAGCTCCTGGGCGCCGACGGGCTGGAGCGTGACGGGAAGCCGCGCGCCGTAACCCTGGTCGAGTCGCAGGCGTCGATCGCCGCGGGCATCGCGTCCAAGGTGTCGCAGAAGGGCGCGCTCGCGGAGGTCCTCGCGCTCGCGGAGGCCGAGCTGCTCACGTCCGAGATCTCGGCACGCTTCCCGCTGGCGGAGGCGGCGCGCGCCGTCGAGCAGGTCGCGGGCGGCCACGTGCGCGGCAAGGTCGTCCTGGAGGTCTGACCCTCCCTGGGGGCGCCCGAGGCGCGCGTGGGTGGGGCGTGGTTCGCTGGGTGTCATGCCGCCCCGCCCCGCAGTGCCCGACGACGCCGCTCTCCTCGTCGAGGTACGTCGCCTCGCGCTCGCGTTCCCCGGTGCGCAGGAGCGGATGTCGCACGGGCGCGTGACGTTCCGCGCGCGGCTCATCTTCGCGGTCTTCAGCGGCATGACGAAGGCGACTGCTTCCGCGCCGGTCCGGCACTACCCGCGCTCGGTGCTCGTGAAGGTCGACCCCGCGGAGCACGCGGCCCTGTCGCAGGACCCACGGTTCTACGTGCCCGCGTACTACGGCCCGGCGGGCTGGCTCGGCCTCGATCTCGACGCCGCCACGGTCGACTGGCAGGAGGTCGCGGAGCTCCTCGACATGTCCTACCGCGAGGTCGCAGGCCCTCGGCTCGTGGCCCGGCTCGACGCCGAGGGGTCGCCGGCCGGGCGGTAGCCGATCCACCCTGACGTCCGGCAGACCTCACATGGTGTAGGCACCGAACGTCCGCGTGAAGGTTCCGGTCGACCGCGTCGTGAGCAGAGCCTCGACGGCGCCGTCCAAGAGGGCGGCCCGTCGGTCGCCGTCGGAGTCGGTGCGCTCGACGAACGGCCGGCCCACGAACGGGTTCTGGTGGTCGTCCGGACCGGGCATCAGCACCCACGCACCTCCCGCGGCGCCGATGAGGACCCTCCCGAGGTACGCGACGTACGCGGCCCGCACCGCGCCCTGCGTTCCCCGCGCCAGGTGTCCGGCGTCGGCGTCCTCGAGCGCGACCTGGGCGAGGACCTCGAGCGACCGCGGCGACAGATCGAGCGACGGGGACCGCTTCACCCCCGCGCGAGACCGGACGACGTCGACGAGCGCGGGGACACGCTGCACCCACGCGTCGAGCTCGGGTGACCCCAGGCGGTCCGCGACGAGGCCCGGCACAGGCTCGCGCACGGGCTCCCAGCCCGGCCCCTCTGCCTCGCGCCGCCGCTCCACGGCGGCAGCCTGGCCGTCCCAGATCCGGGTCAGGACGTTACCTGTGCGCCGGGCGAGGATCGTCGTCATGAGGTGCACCGGGGAGACCGGCATCGGGCTCCCGGTGTCGAACCGGACCACGGGTCGCCCGGTGTAGATGAACGCCGGGTCGTGGTCGATCGACCATCCGCCACCCGCGAGGCGCAGGAACGTCTCCCCGATGTACCGCGTCGAACCGTCGATGAAGTCCGTGTCGTTCTCGTCGATGAACGCCTTCTTGTCGGGCCACCTGTCGAGGATGTACCGCTCGAGCGAGACGAGGGACTCCCGGGTGTACCCGCCGCTCCACTCCCGCGGGGTGATGAAGTCCTCGAACCGCGCCAGACGCGGGTGCATCGCCTCGAGCCAGGACGCGAACAGCTCGTCCTGCTCGAGCGTCATCGACCGTCCAGCGGGGCGGTGTTCGCCTGGGCGTGCGCAAGGCACCGCTCCAGGAGACCAGCGCGGGCCTCGCCGGCCGCCCGGGCGCTCTCGGTGATGCTCCGGCCCTTGTGGCTGGGCGTGGTGACGTCGAGCTCGGGCCGGGCGAACAGGACGTCGTAGAACGGGGCGAGTTCCTCGTCGGAGAACTTGAACGTCCGGGCGAGCGTCTGCAGCGGGGTTCCCCACCGGTCGCCGGTGTCGGCGTTGATGTCGGCGCCTCCCTCGAGCAGGCGTGTGAGCAGCGCGGGCTCGGCAGCGAAGTCGTGCGACGTCGCGCTGAGCAACACGTGCAGCGCGTTGGTGCCGCCAGAGGTCGCGGCCGGGTCGGCGCCGTCGTCCAGCAGGCGGCCGGCGATCGCAGCGCGGGAGGCGGGCTCGGGGTTGCGCAGGGCGTACATGAGCAGCGTCGTGCCCTGCCCGTCGGCCCAGTTCGCCAGGGACAGGTCGTAGTCGGCGAGGAACTCGGACTCGCTCTGTCGCACGCTGCGGTAGACCGCTGGGTAGCTCATGGAGCCATGATCACAGGCGCGTCCGACACGGGTCGAACAGCTACGGCGCAGCGTTGCATCGATGGTGCGCCCTCCGGAAGACGCTGAGTGCGGAGTAGTTTT
>NZ_JACSQE010000005.1:33044-67387 GCF_014836745.1 Oerskovia gallyi | reverse complement strand
CGACGACAACTGCTCCGCACTCAGCGGGAGGCGGGTGGGACGTGGCGTCAGCGCGTCCCGACCAGCTCCTCGTCGGCGGCCGAGGCCGCAGGCTTGTCGGACGCGTTCGCGGTCGACGGGTCGACGTCGGACGCGAGCGCGGACTCGTTCGACTCGTCCTCGTCGTCCGTGAACAGGTCCTCGACGTTCACGCCGTCGTACTGCTCGACGTCGAGGATGCCCTCACGCTTGGCCACGACCGTCGGCACGAGCACCTGGCCCGCGACGTTGACCGCGGTGCGGCCCATGTCGAGGATCGGGTCGATCGCGAGCAGCAGGCCCACGCCCGCGAGCGGCAGGCCCAGCGTCGAGAGCGTCAGCGTGAGCATCACGATCGCGCCGGTCAGGCCCGCGGTCGCCGCCGAACCCACGACGGACACGAACGCGATGAGCAGGTAATCCGTGAAGGACAGGTCGATCCCGAAGAGCTGGGCGATGAAGATCGCGGAGATCGCCGGGTAGATCGAGGCGCAACCGTCCATCTTGGTCGTCGCGGCGAGCGGCACGGCGAACGACGCGTACTCGCGCGGGACACCCAGGTTCCGCTCCGTCACACGCTGCGTGACGGGCAGCGTGCCGATCGAGGAGCGCGAGACGAACGCGAGCTGGATCGCGGGCCACGCGCCCTTGAAGTAGCTCGTGATCTTCAGCCCGTTGGTCCGCAGGATCACGGGGTAGACGACGAACAGGACGAGCGCGAGGCCGATGTAGATCGCGGCGGCGAACGTCGCGAGCGGGGACAGGAGGTCCCAGCCGTACTCCGCGACGGCGTAGCCGATGAGGCCCAGCGTGCCGAGCGGCGCGAGGCGGATGATCCACCACAGGACGGTCTGGATGATCGAGAGCGCCGAGCGGTTGAACGCGAGGAACGGGTCGGCCTTCTTGCCCGACTTCAGCGCCGCGATGCCGATGATCAGCGAGATCACGACGATCTGGAGGACGTTGAAGGAGATCGAGGTCGAGGCTCCCTCACCCTGCAGCTGCGTGCGCGCCTGGATGCCCAGGAAGTTGCTCGGGATGAAGCCGTTGAGGAAGTCGAGCCACGAGCCGGAGCCCGAGGGCTCGCTCCCGTCGGCCGTCGACAGCGTCGTGTTGGCGCCCGGCTGGAGCACGAGGCCCAGGCCGATGCCGATCACGACGGAGATCAGCGCCGTGATCGCGAACCACAGGATGGTCTGACCTGCGAGGCGCGCGGCGTTGGTGACGTTCCGCAGGTTCGCGATCGACGCGACGATCGCGGTGAACACCAGCGGCGGCACGATCGCCTTGAGCAGCGTCACGAACGACGAGCCGATCGTGTCGAGCGTCGTGGTCAGCCAGTTCGGGACCTCGTCGGGGGTACCTGCGCCGGACACGGGGCCCATCGACAGGGCGACCCAACCCAGCACGACGCCGAGGACGAGCGCGACGAGGATCTGGACGGTGAAGGAGGGGAGCTTGACGCGGCGCTTGGGTGCGGGGGCACCGTTCGCGGACTTCTCCGGCGCGGTGGTGGCCGCGGCCTGCGAAGAGGAGGAGGAGGGCACGGTTCTGCTTTCTTCGTCACGGGCACGTGGGGTGCCCAGGGATCGCGAGGATCGCGAGAGGGAGGGAGTGCAGTCGTCCCGGCCCGGGAGGTGAGGGAAGCCCCGACGCGACGACCGTGCCCCGCGGACGGGCGCACGCGCTCCACGGCGCAGATCCCCGCGCTCTGCGAGGCAGGGCGCGGCGGCGTGCCGACGTCAGGAGGGTGGGGAGGACTGCTGTGCGGGCCTGGGGCCCAGCGGTTCAGTGGGTCAACAACAGAGCGCGCTGGCGACTCGTCGCAGATCGACGTCACGGCGCGCGGTGAAGTTCCACCGGTTCAGCAAGGATTCGACTCCCGTTCGGGCCGGCCCGGGGGCCGGCGGTGCAGGCGATCGTCGCCCACGGCTACCGATGGTAGCCGAGGAGGGAACGTCGTCGGGCCACGGCGCTATTCCCTGGGACGCCCCGGGACGGCGCGTCCCTCCGTGCAGGGCGCGTCGCGCGTCCCGTCAGGGCGCGTCGATCCGCAGCGGGGCGAGGTCCTCCGGGACGGGCGAACGTCCCGGGCCCCCGGCCCGTACCCACCGGTGGAGGGACGCGCTCGACGCGTCGCCGGCCAGACGCTCGAACCAGACGGGCCCGTGCTCGGCGCGCGCTGCCGGGGCGGGACGCACCACGACCACGTCACCGCGCTCGCACGCGTCGAGACAGTCGACGAGCGTGAGCCCGGCGTCGCCCGACGCGGCGATGGCCTCGACGCGCGCGAGCTGGCCACCGGGCAGCGGGTCCGAGGTCCCGAGCGTCTCTCCCACGCACAGGCGGCAGACGGTGAGGCCGGGGACGGTCCTGCGCCGTCGTGCGGTCGCTCGTCCGCCGCTACTCACCGGTGTTCGGCGCGTCGAGGAAGGCCTTCAGGAGCGGACCTGCCGTGCCCGACCCGCTGTCCCCGGTCTCGACGAACACGGCCACGGCCAGGTCCCCCTGGATCGCGATCATCCACGCGTGCGCCTGGTTGCCGTCTCCGTACTGCGCCGTCCCGGTCTTCGCCCCGACCTCGCCGGGCAGGTCCGCGAGCAGCTTCGCGCTGCCGTCGGTGACGACCGAGCGCATGAGGCTGCGCAGCGTCGCGGCCTCGTCGGCCGTGAGCGCCGACGGTGTCGGGGTCTCGGCCGCGGCGGGTGTGACCTCGGGCCGCACCAGGACGGGCGAGACCCGCTCCCCCTTGGCCACGCTCGCCGCGAGGGTCGCCATGCCCAGCGGCGAGACCTCGACCTTGCCCTGCCCGATCATCGACGCGGCGTGCTCGGTGCCCCCTGCCTCGGCCGGGACGGAACCGAAGAACCCGGGAGCCCCGAGAGCGGCTTCGACGCCCAGGCCGAGGTCCGCGCCGGCGTCGTGCAGAGCCTGCTGCGAGACCGCGTCGCGCTGGGCGATCATCGCGGTGTTGCACGAGTTGGCGAACGCGGTGCGGAACGGCACGTCGCCGATCGCGGCCTTCGGGAAGCCGGGGACGTTCTGGAACTCTCGGCCGTCGACCGTGATGGTGGGGGTGCAGGACACGACCGTCTCGGGGGTCATGCCCGAGCGCAGCATCGCGAGCGCCGACGCGACCTTGAACGTGGAGCCGGGGGCGTACTTGCCGGTCGTCGCGGTCGACGTCCCGTCACCACCCGGGCCGCTCGCCGCGGCGAGCACGTCCCCGGTCGAGGGCTGGATCGCGACGATCGCGCTCGCCGACGGGACGCCGGCCAGCACGGACTCGGCCGCGATCTGCATGTCGGTGCGCAGCGTCGTCGCGAGCGGCACGCCCGCGACCGGTTCGACCGTGAAGACGTCGGTGACGTTCTCGACCGGGTCGGGCTCGCCGTCGCCGTCCAGGTCCACGCCGGTGTCCTGGCCGGCGCTGCCGTCGGCGACGACGCTCACCGTGATCCCGGGCGTCCCGCGGAGCTGGACGTCGTACTGCCGCTGGAGCCCCGACAGGCCGATCGTGTCGCCCGCGACGACCTGCCCCTCGGACTCCTCGACGGCCTCGGCGGTCGCGTCGCCCACGCGGCCCAGGATGGCCCGGGCGAAGGTACGGGTCGGCGCGAGGTCGAGCTGACCGTCGACGACCGCGGCGCCGTCGATCGCGCGCACCGCCCCGACGTCGATGCCCGCGGTGTCGTCGGTACGGACCACGATCGCCTCGACGAACGCCTTCTCTCCGGCCCCGGCGACCTTCTTCGCGTACGCCTCGGCGTCGATCCCGACGGCGGCGCCCACCTCGCGCGCGACGGCCTCCTGGCGCGCGGGATCGAGGTTCATCTTGTCGACGCCGATCCGGTAGACGGGTCGCGACTCGACGATGGGTCCGCCGTCGGCTCCCAGGATCTGGGCGCGCTCGGCGCGCACGCGGGTGACGGCCAGGCGGTCACCGTCCTTGAGGTCGGGGACCAGCACGTCGGGTTCCCACGCCACGGCCCACTCCTGGGCTCCACCGTCCGGCGAGTCCTGGAGCAGGAGGTCGACCGTGGTCTCGTAGGTCCAGGGCGTGGTGTCCGTGACGTTCCAGGTGTAGGCGAGCGTGGCGGTCGCCTGCTTGCCCTTGTCCTCGCCCTCGGTGGCGACGTCGACCTTGGCGACCGTGACCGTGTGGTCGGTCGCGGCCAGCGGCTCGAGCACCGCGTCACGGTGCGCCGCGACGTCGAGGTTCGGCTGGGTGAACGCGACGTCCGCGAAGTCCCCCTCGGCGATCGCGGCCGCGAGGTCGTCGGCTGCGCCGTCGGGGCTGGGTGCGTCCTCGCTGCACGCGGTGAGCGTCAGGGCGAGCACCGCCAGTGCGGTCGGGCCGAGCGCCCTGGCAGCGAGGCGTCGCGCCCCGATGCGCCTGTCGACCAGCTGCGTGCGAACCACGTGCTCCCCCTCGGTGCCCTGCGGCAGACGGTCCGCCGACGGGTCGGCGGAAGAGTTGACCCGGGCGTCCTCGCCCGCCTGCGAGGCTAGCCCACCCCCACGCGGGAGCGTGGCCACGGCGCGCACGTCTTCCCCGGAGCATCACAGGTTCTCCGCGTACGCGGTTCGCCGCGATGCGGTTCGCCGCGCCGGGACGCCGGGCCCTTCCTACAGTGGAGACGACCGGAGGAGGCACGGATGCCGAGGATCCGCACGGACCGGGGGCTCGACCGCCTCGTCAACTTCACCGACGCGTCGGTCGCGATCGCGATCACGCTGCTCGTGCTCCCCCTGATCGACCTCGTCACCGACGGCGAGGAGCACTCGGTCGCGTCCCTGTTCTCCGACGAGCGCGGGACCTTCCTCGCGTTCGGGATCAGCTTCGTGGTCATCGCGAACTTCTGGGTGGGTCACCACCGGGTGTTCGAGCACCTGCGGGACTACTCGAACGCGATGCTCTGGGCCAACTTCCTGTGGCTCGCGAGCATCGTGTTCATCCCCTTCACGACCCAGCTCCTGGCGGACGAGGGCACCGACGACCCGGCGGTCAACGCCCTGTACATCTCGGTGATGATCGTGACGACGGGCAGCCTGGCGCTCGTGGAGTGGCTGGCGGTCCGCGACCCCGACCTCCAGCGTCCCGAGGTCCGGGGCGAGCTCGAGGTGAAGGGCGCGCTCGTCGCGGTGCTGCTGCTGGTGGTGATCCTCGTGCTCGCGGTGGTCGCGCCGGGGATCGGGATGTTCTGGCTCTTCCTCCTCTTCCTGTCCGGGCCGTTGACCCGGTTGGCCGGGCGGCGCAGGGCCGGCCGGACGGACGAGGGGGCCGGGAAGGACGGCCGGGCCCCGTAGGGTCCGCTAGGCCGACGCCGTCCGCGCCGCCTCGCCCATCCGGCGGACGGCCTCCGTCAGCACCTCCTGGCTCGTCGCCAGGTTGAGCCGCACGTGCCCGGCTCCACCCGGCCCGAAGTGCCGACCGTCGTTGAGGGCGACCTTGGCCCGGTCGAGGAAGAAGCGGTACGGGTCGTCCGAGACCGACGACGCGTCGAGCCACGCGAGGTAGGTGCCCTGCGTCGGCTGGTAGCGGACCTGCGGAAGGTGCTCGTCGAGCAGGTCCGCGAGGAGCAGCTTGTTGCGCCGGACGCCGCGCAGGACCGCGTCGAGCCACGGGGTGCCGTGCGTGAGCGCGGCGGCGTGCGCGATCACGGAGACGTGCCCGACGCCGTGCACCACCTCCTCGGGGATGCGTCGCAGGTCGTCGGCCGCCTCGGGTCCGCCGACCGCGACGGCCGCCTTGAGGCCGGCAAGGTTCCACGCCTTGGAGGCCGAGAGGACCGCGATCGCGTTCTCGGCCCCCGCGACCGTGACGATCGGCGTGTAGGCGACGCCGGGTGCGGTGACGGGCGCGTGGATCTCGTCGGACACGATGCGCACGCCGTGGCGGCGCGCGAGGGCGGCGAGCGCCTCGAGCTCCGCGCGCGTGTGGACGGTGCCCGTGGGGTTGTGCGGGTTGCACAGCAGGTAGACGGCGCGCCGTCCGCTGCCCGGTCCGGTCCCGTTGAGCGTGGCCCCGGTCGCGTCGGCGAAGGCCGCGTCGAGCGTGTCGAGGTCGAGGCGGAAGTCCGAGGTGAGCGGCGCGGTGACGATCCGGCGCCCCTCGTTCTGCGTGAAGCCGAAGAACGGCGGGTAGACGGGCGGGCTGACCACGACCGCGTCGCCCGGCCCGGTGAGGACCTTGAGGATCTCCATGAGCCCGAGCATCACGTCGGGCATCATGCGCGTGCCTGCCGGGTCGAACGACCAGTCCCAGCGGCGCTTCGCGAACCCCGCGAGGGCCTCGGCGTACGTGTCGCCGTAGTCGTACCCGGTGTCGCCCGACCGCATGGCCTCGGTCACGGCCTCCACGACGGGCGGCGCGAGCTCGACGTCCATCTCGGCGACCCACAGGGGTAGCACGTCGGGGGCGTAGGCCCGCCACTTGAGGCTGGTCCGACGGCGCAGCGCGTCCGGGGTGAGGGCGTCGAGCGGGTTGTCGGTCGCGAAGGGTGAGGTGGTCACGGGACCGAGCCTACGACGGCTGCTACCGGGGGGCGGGCGCACTCCGGATGGCTCGGGCCTCAGTCGGTGGACGGCCCGGCCCGGACCCCGGACCGCTCGAACACGCCCTTGGGCAGCGCGAGCGTGGTCGTGGGGGTCTTGGTCCGCTCGGCCGTGCCCGACTCGGGAGCCTGCTCGTCGTCGTCGGGCTGGGCGGTGCGCGCACGACGACCGTGCGCCGGGGGCGCACCCGCGAGCACGGACCGGGAGACCCTCATCACGACGAACGCGACGACCGCGAGCGCCACGACCCCGATGACGACCTTCTGCAGGACGCCCGCGTACTCCTCGACCAGGTGCCAGCTCTCGCCCAGCGCGAAGCCCGCACCGACGAAGATGCTGTTCCAGATGAGGCTGCCCGCGGTCGTCAGGAGGACGAACTTGGGCAGGGGCATGCGGTCCACCCCGGCGGGCAGCGAGATGAGGCTCCGGAAGATCGGGATCATGCGGCCGAAGAACACGGCCATGCTGCCGTGCTTGTGGAACCAGGCCTCGGTGCGGTCGACGTCCTCGAGCTTGACGAGCGGCAACCAGCCGATGATCCGGCGCGTGCGCTCACGCCCGACGAGCGCGCCCACGTAGTACAGCGCGACCGCACCCACGAGCGACCCGACCGTCGTCGCGGCGACGGCGGCGAACACGTTGAAGCTGCCGCGGCTCGCGGTGAAGCCCGCGAGCGGCAGGATGACCTCGCTCGGCAGCGGCGGGAACAGGTTCTCGAGCGCGATGGCCAGGGCCGCACCGAACACGCCGAGCGTCTCCATGAGGGACACGGCCCAGCCCGCGACACCACCCAGGTCGGGATCGCCCGCGGCGGCCACGTGCACGAGGTCGACAGGGAGGTTCGCGAAGGGCATACGCAGACCCTATGTGCCCTGGACCGGACATTTCGACCTCGGCGAGGTCTCACCCGAGCACCTTCACGGCCTGTTCACGCGCGTGCGTCGCCGGACGGCCCGGAGCGCACACCCGGTGGGGCCGGTCGTCAGTACCGCCAGCGCGACATGTCCTGCTGATAGGTCCGGTAGACCACGGGTGACAGCAGCGTCGAGGCCTGCATGTCGACCTCGGGTCCCGGGTGGTCGCCCGCGAGCGTCGCGGTGGCCCGCAGCGAGTCGAGCGTGTGGAAGCGCAGCCCCTCGGGAAGCGGTGTCGCGGCGAAGAGGCGCGCCCCGCCGTCGGGCCCGAGGGTCCCGTCCGCCGTGGCCTCGCCCTGCCCGGCGGGAGGGAGCGACAGCACGAAGCCCCACTCGCCGAACGACGGCACGTTGACCGACAGCGGGACCACGGTCCGCCCGGGCGAGCCCGCACGCACGGTCGAGGCGACCTGCCAGAACGCGTGCGGCGTGAAGTACGACGACGTCGCCTGGGTCGCGTACACGCCCCCGGGCCGCAGGTGGTTCGCGACCATGGCGTAGAACTCGGTCGAGTACAGCTTGGCGATGCGCTCGTTCGACGGGTCGACCAGGTCGATCAGGACCGCGTCGAACGTCTGGTCCGTGGTGTCCATGAAACGGAACGCGTCGCCGTTGACGACGCGCACGCGCGGGTCGTCGAACGAGTGCTCGTTGAGTTCGCTCACCAGCCGGTCGGTCCGGGCGAGCTCGGTCACGGCCGGGTCGAGGTCCACGACGGTGACCTCACGGACGCTCGGGTACCGCAGCACCTCGCGCGCGAGCAGCCCGTCCCCTCCTCCGAGGATCGCCACCGACGCGGGCGCCGCGACCGAGGTGAGCGTCGCGTGCGCGAGCGTCTCGTGGTACCTCGCCTCGTCGAGCGAGGAGAACTGGAGCTGGTCGCTCAGGTAGAGCCGGACGTCGTCGCCGAAGCTCGTCAGGACGAGCTTCTGGTAGGCAGTCGACTCGTAGCGGACCACCGGGTCCTGGTAGAGGCGCGTGTTGATCGCGCCCTCGATCGCGCTCGACGCCGCGAAGCACACCACGAGGAACACGACCGTGAGCCGCGCGAGCCACGTCCAGCGCGTGCGCCGCCCCATGCGCCGCAGCATGAACACCGCGACCAGCACGTTGAGCAGCGCGACCGCGTACGCCGTCCGCATGAGCCCCAGGTACGGGAGCATGACGAACGGGAAGAGCAGCGACGCGGCGAGCGCCCCGAAGTAGTCGACCGCGAGGACCTTCGACAGCAGCCCGACCGACTCGTCGCGCCCGTGCTCCTTGAGCAGCGCGACGAGCAGCGGGATCTCGACGCCGATCCCCACGCCGAGCGCGAGGGACAGCAGCACGAAGACGAGCCAGTAGACCTCGGTCAGGCTGAACGCCGCGTAGAGGATCAGGACCGAGCTGCCGCCCAGCAGGGCGAGCGAGACCTCGTTGCGCACGAAGTTCAGGCCCGGGTTCGTGGCCAGGCGCGTCGCGAGGAGGGATCCGATCCCCATGCCGAACAGCGTCAGGCCCGTCGCGACCGAGAACGCGACGACCGAGTCGCCGAACAGGTAGGACGCGGCCGTCCCGAGGATCAGCTCGTAGATGATCCCGCCGACCGCGACGAGCAGCGCGGCCGCGAACACGGTCGGCTTGTCCATGCCACGGCCCGACGGCGGCGCACCCGCCGCGGGCGGCGCGTCCCCTGCGGGCGGCTCGCCTCCTGCGGGCGGCGCGTCCCCTGCAGGCGGCGCGGTCTGCGCGGCCTGCGTCTGTGTCTCGCCGGCCACGGTCAGGAGAGGATCGTCCCCGCGATGATGATGCCGATGGCGACGGCCAGCCCGGCGATCATGATCCCGAAGGCCGTGTTGTGCTCGTCGACGAGCTCGCGGTGCAGGTTGAGCTTGAAGAGGTAGTTGACGACGACGATCGTCAGGACGAGCAGGACGATGCCCAGCACCGAGTAGACGATCGTGGACAGGAAGGCGTCGAGGCGCAGCTCGGCGAGGCTCATGGTGGCTCCAAGGGTGGTGGGGACGGACGCTGTGCGAGGGGTCGTGCTCGGGTCGTGCTCGGGTCGTGCCTGGCGCCGGCTACTTGCCGAGGCCGCCGCCACCGCCGCCGTACACGGATCGGCGGTAGCAGGTCTGGTCGGTCGTGAGCGGGTCGCCGCTCGCGTCGTACTGCTGCTCGACCGTGCGGGGCGTGCAGTCGTCGTCGTCGACGTCGCGGTCCCCGCACGCGGAGAACAGGCCGATGCCCGCCGCGAGGACCAGGACGAACGCGACCACGGGGTTGACCTTGGTGTCGCGCGGCGCGACGCGCCTGCCGAAGTGGGCCTTCTGCCCCGCGACGTCCAGGACGGTGCCGTGGTAGAGGTCGATGACGCGGTCGTCGAACTTCTCGAGCGACAGGACCATGTCCTGGGTGCGGAGCTCGGCGTAGGCGACGCGCTGGCCCACCGTCAGGTCGTAGGTGAACGACCCGTCGAGCGACGCGATGGTCCCGACCCCGACCTCCGTGACCTTCGTGCGGTACTTCTTCCCGCTGAGCGTCACGGTGACGACCTGGCCCGTGCGCATCCGCGTCGGGTCGAGGGCCTCCTCGGACTCCGCAGGGCGGTAGAGCGTGACGGCCTTCGTGTCGTGGTCGTACTCGACCCAGAAGTCGAGGTTCTCGTACCCGAGGACCTCCCACTCCTCCCAGTAGTACGTGACGCCGTCGCTCGGGTCCTGCTCGCCGTAGACGACGACTCCCTGCGGCAGCGAGCGCCACGGCGGCGCACCGATCAGGTGCTTGCCGAGCGACATGCGCGCCCGGGGTCGGCGCGCCCTCACAGGAGGGTCCGGACGGCGACGTCGGCCGCGGCGAAGGTCTCGCGCAGCAGGCTGCGCGTGTCCTCCTCGAAGCTGCCCGACGACGGTGCGCGGCAGGTCGTCAGGGTCACGTAGGCCGTGCCGTCCTCGGGCCACGTGTGGACCGCGAGGTGGGACTCGGCCAGGAGGGTCGCCATGCTGAAGCCCTGGGGCGCGAAGCGGTGCGAGGTCTCGCCGAGCGGGGTCAGCCCGGCCCGGTCGACGACCTGGGAGAGGCAGGTGCGGACGGTGGTCTCGTCGTCGAGGAGAGCGGGGTCCCCTCCCGAGATGTCGAAGACGTAGACGAGGTTGCGGTTGACCGGATCGGTCGGCACATGTTCTCCCTGAGCAGCGGCTGGCGGCGTCACGGTAGCGGATGCCTGATGTTCCCGAAAAATGGAGACGCCGGCTGGAACCAGGCTTCACCCGACCGACGCCGCGCCCGCGGCTACGCCCCGGTGACCAGGGCGTCGAGCCATCTGATCGGGTCCCAGGCGCCGTCCTCGCTGTTGGACACGACCGCGATCGTCACACCGGGCTCGCCGCCCTGCCCGGGGTAGTGCTTCACGATCGCGCTCGACCCCGTGTTGATCCCGTCCTTGGACAGCGACCGGACGCTCCCGTCCGCGGTGACCTCGATCTCGAGGCCGAACGCGAAGTGCACCGCGGTCGCCTTGCCCGGCGGGGCGTCCGGGATCTCGTGGTGCAGCGCCTGCGGGCTCAGGAACGCGTCCGTGAGGTCCGGCGGCAGGAGCTCGCCCGCCCGGACGGCGTCGAGGAAGCGGACCAGGTCTGCCGCCGTCACGTGCGCACCGCCGTCGGGCGAGCCGATGGGCGGGTAGCTGTAGATGTTCTGCCGCCACCCCACGATGGGCGCGTCGCCGTCCGCGACGGGAGCCGCGCCGTCGCCCGCGTCGCCGTCGGGCGCGTCCGCGCGGACGGGCTCCCAGCCCTCCGCGACGTCCGGGACCGCCTCGCGCATGTCGAAGAAGCCCGACGACGCCATGCCCGCGCGCGCGAACACGTGCTCGCGGACGTAGTCGCGGTAGGTGAGGCCCGTGGCACGCTCCAGCGCCAGCCCGGCCAGGACGTATCCGACGTTGCAGTACCGGCAGCCCTCGCCCACAGGGAACGTCGGGGTCTTGTGGACGAACTGGGGCAGGAAGTCCGCGGTCTGCGTGACCGAGTAGTTCGGCTTGTCGACCCACAGGGCCTCGTAGGACTCGCCGGCCTCCTCGTCGGCGTCGTCCGCGATGCCCGAGGTGTGCGACAGCAGGTGGCGCAAGGTCGCCTCCCGGGGGATGCGGGTCCCCTCGAGGTCGACGTGGTCGTGGATCGAGGCGTCCAGGTCGAGGGTTCCGGCCGCGACCTGCTGGAGGACCGCGACCGAGGTGAAGAGCTTGGTCACCGACGCGACGTCGAAGCGCGTCGAGGTCTTGACCGGCACACCCCAACGCCGCGAGGCCAGGCCGTAGGCCCCCTCGAACAGCTTCTCGCCCTCGCGGGAGACGAGCACGACCCCCGAGAAGTCGTCCCCCGCGGCAGCCCGCCGGAGGTGGTCGTCGAACGCCGCGAAGGATCCTGTCGTGAGGCTCATGCCTTCGACGGTAGGCCTCACGGGACGTGTCGAGCCAGGGCATTGTGGGAGTGGCAGGATCGCAGGATGGACCTCGAGGACTTTCTGGAGCACGTGAACCGCGGCGAACTCATCGAGGGCGGGTCCGCACGGCACGAGTTCATGCACGGAGCGGCCCAGGAGGCGCTGCGGTGCGTCGCCGATCTCAACTCCGGGTACCGCACGCCGGACGAGGTGCGCGGTCTGCTGTCGCGGCTGACGGGAGTCGTCGTGGACGAGTCGGTCACGGTCTTCCCGCCGTTCTACTGCGAGTTCGGCAAGAACCTGACCCTGGGCAGGGACGTCTTCATCAACAGTGGCTGCCGCTTCCAGGACACCGGTGGCATCACGATCGGGGACGGGACCCTCATCGGGCACGGGAGCACCCTGACGACCCTGAACCACGCCGTCGACCCCGCCCGCCGAGCGGACATGATCCCCGCACCGATCAGGATCGGACGCAAGGTCTGGCTGGGGGCATCGGTCACGGTGGTCCCGGGCGTGACCATCGGCGACGGTGCGATCGTCGGTGCCGGAGCGGTCGTGACCAAGGACGTCCCGGCCGACACGATCGTCGCCGGGGTCCCTGCGAAGGTCCTGCGCCCCACCGGTTTCGACGCGTCGCTCGGCTGACGTCCGCGCGCCGCCCTACCCGAAGGAGAACCACCGTGCCCCGTCCTCGTCTCGGCGTGATCGTGCCGCGCGACCTGCCGATCACCGACCTGCTGCCGTTCGTGTCGCGCGCCGAGGAGATCGGCCTCGACGAGGTCTGGGTGGTCGAGGACTGCTTCTTCCGGGGTGGGATCGCGCAGGCGGCGACGATCCTTGCGCGCACGGAGTCGATCCGCGTCGGTATCGGGATCCTGCCGGCCGCGGTCCGCAGCCCCGCCATGACGGCCCTCGAGGCCGGGACGCTGGCCGAGCTCCACCCGGGCCGCCTGCTGCTGGGGATCGGGCACGGGATGCCCGCGTGGATGCGGCAGATCGGGGTGTGGCCGGCGAGCCCCCTGACGCTGCTGGAGGAGACCACGAGCGCCGTCCGCTCGCTGCTGCACGGGGAGCGGCTCAGCACCGACGGACGCTACGTACAACTCGATGACGTCGCGTTGTACAGCCCTCCGGCTGTCGCCCCTCCCGTCCTCAACGGGGTGCGTGGGCCCAGTTCGCTGGAGGTCTCGGGCCGCGTCGCCGACGGCACGATCCTCGACATGCCCGTGACCCCCGAGTACCTGGGCGTGGTCCGCGCGGCCGTCGAGCGCGGCCGCGCCGCAGCCGGACCGAGCGCCCCGCCCGAGCACACGCTCGTCGCGTTCGCCCTCGCCGTGGTGCACGACGACGTCGCGACGGCCCGCGAGATCGTCCGGCCCGCGCTGGCCACGTTCGGCGCCGCGGACTGGACCGCGCAGATCGACCCGCTGCCGTTCGCGACCGAGTTCCGGGCGCTGCGCGACTCGACGTCGACACCGCAGGAGTTCTCCCGGGCCCTGCCCGACGAGTGGGTCGACCAGCTCGCGATCGTCGGCCCGCCCGACGTGGTCCGCGCCCGGCTCGCCGCGCTCGAGTCGAACGGCGTCAGCAGCGTCGTCGTCGTGCCGACGAGCCCCGACCCCGGACGCCAGGACGACCCGTTCGCAGGACTCGACGCACTCGCCCGGGTCGTGTCGCCCGCCGAGAAGTGAGTTGATGCCCCTGATCCGCGCAGATCCGGGGCATCAACTCACTTCTCGGCGGAAGCGGTCAGTGGATGAGCTCTCGCCAGTTCTCGGGGACCCGTTGGGCAGGCCCGGGCGTCGCCTGGTCCTTCGGGTGCGCGATCGGCGGAGCGAGGTCCGGCCCCTCGAACGACTGCTCCGAGACGTAGTCCCAGTACCAGTCCTCGCCCGGCTCGTACGTGCGCATGAGCCGGTGGCCGGTCTCCTGGTAGTGCGCCGTGGCGTGCTGCGAGGGCGACGTGTCGCAGCAGCCCACGTGGCCGCACTGCGCGCACCGACGCAGGTGCACCCACCAGCCGCCGGAGGACTCGCACTCGGCGCAGCCGGGACCGCTCGGCGGCACCGTCAGGTCGAGGGACTCCTCGAGGCCCGGGGTGCCGCCGTCGTCGGCCGCCGTCAAACCTGTGCCCCGACGCTGCGGACGACCGGCTCCCAGTCCTTGGGCTCGAGCGGCTCGGCGGGCTCGGCCGCGGCCCAGCCGCGGGCCGCCTCGATCGTCGACGAGAGCAGCTCGTAGAGCGCGTCGTCGGCGTCACGTGAGCCCGCCTCCGAGATGCCCTGGACCGCGGCCGCGACGATGCTCGGAGCGGCGTCGCGCGCGAACCGTGCGGGACGCAGCCGCGACCCCTTGCAGAACGACTCGGCCCACGCCGCCGTGCGGGGCACCATGTTCAGGGCGTCCTGCGACTCCTGCGTCCGGGTGCCGGGCTCACGGCCCTCGAGCTGGTCGAGCATGCGCTCACCCGCGATGATCGCGACCGCGAGGACGTCCTGCCGGTCGCTCGGCGAGACGGGCAGCGCCGTCTGGGCCGCGCGCAGCGAGATCCACACGCTCCACCGCGGGTCGTCGGACCGCAGCCCGATCACGGACGGGATGAGGATCGCCAGGCGTGGCCTGGCCGCATCGCTCGTGAGGTCGTTGACCGCTCGCGCGAGCATCGCGACCAGCGGGTGCGTGCACTGGGGATGGTCGCTCCAGCGCTCGCCGGCCAGGTACGACGCGAGCTCCATGAAGCACGCGCCCTTCTTCGGGTTGCGGTGCTTGCCGCGTCCTAGCATGGGTAGCACGTCGTACGTCGATGTCACGAGGGCACCTCCATCAAGGGGTCCGGTCCATTCCAGTCTGCGACCGGCACCCGTTGTTGGCAACGGGTGGGGGCCTACCCGCCGGCCGGACCCGGCCGGGAGCGCCATGGCCATGACGTTGATCGCAGGGCGGTCCTCGGCCGCACACAGGGCCCGTCCGTCGCGTCGTCCCGGTGGACGTCACCCGGCGACCTCACCCCTAAGGCACCTCAGACCACCTCAGGCGAGATACGCCGTCGGGCCTGAGGTGGTAGCCGCCCAGAACCTACCCGCTCGACCGATGCACCACGCGCCCACTCAGCACGAGAGTGAGGATCACAGCGGGCACCACGTCCGCGGCCGACGAGCACGAACGGGGACGACCATGAACGAGATGTACGTGATGGGCTTCGAGACCGAGGTGGCCTACCGCCAGCAGCAGGTCCGCGCGGACTACGACCACCACGAGAACGTGCTGATGCACTGGCTCCGCAGCCACCGCCTGGGGCACAAGACGCACAGTACCCACGCGAGCACCACAGGTCAGACCGGATGACGGAGCCCTCCTCCGGTCGGGTGGGCCGAGGTCGACCATCGCCCTCGGCGCCACCGGGCTACCGGTTCCCGGCCGGACCGGAGGAGGGGTTCGTCACACCGGTCGGCGAGTATCAGGAAACGTCGTGGCAGACGTCACAGGCCGCTGCGAGGATGGGCAGTATGCCGCGCCCCTCCCAGGCCCACTTCGTCGCACGACAGCACCAGCTCGACGTGATCGCCGCAGCGGTGGGCCGCGCTGCCGCCGGGGACCCCGGTGCGATCCTCCTCGGCGCCGACGCCGGGGTCGGCAAGTCGCGCCTCCTGGTCCGAGCCGCAGAGCTCGCCCGGGGCACGGGGGCCACCGTCGTCGTGAGCCACTGCGTCGACCTCGGCGACGTCGGCCTGCCCTACCTGCCGTTCACCGAGGCGCTGTCCGAGCTCCGGTCGAGCCACGAGGTCGTCGACGAGACCATCGACGCGCGGCCCGCGCTGGGCCGCCTCCTCGACGCCGGCCCCTCGTCCCTCGACGGCAACGGCGAGGACCAGGCCGGACGTCTCCAGCTCTTCGAGAGCATCACGGCCGCGCTCACGGCCCCCGGGAAGCCCGGGGCCCCGCTCGTCCTCGTCATCGAGGACCTGCACTGGGCCGACCCGTCCACGCGCGACGTCCTGCGCTTCCTCCTCGCGCGGCTGCGGGCCGACCACCTGCTCGTCATCGCGAGCTACCGCACGGACGACCTCCACCGTCGCCACCCGCTGCGCCCCGTGCTCGCGGAGCTGCGCCGCCACCCGCGCGTCGACCACCTGGCCCTGGACCCGTTCACGCCGGGCGAGCTCAAGCAGTTCACGACCGCCGTCGCGGGCAGGTCGCTGCCCAAGAACGACTTCGAGCGCGTCATGAAGCGCTCGGAGGGCAACGCGTACTTCGCCGAGGAGCTGGTCGAGGCCGGCCCGCAGGCCGACGCCCTGCCCTGGTCGCTCGCGGACGTCCTGCACGCACGCCTCGAACAGCTCGAGCCCGACGTCCAGCAGCTCGCCCGCATCGCGTCGCTCGCGGGACGCGTGGTCGCCGAGCCCTTGCTGCGCGCCGTCGTCGGGCAGGACCTGGGCGTGTTCTCGCTCGGCGGCCTGCGCTCCCCCGGCGGGCCCCCGACCCGGGGCGCGCTCGACCAGGCGTTCGACGCGACGCTGCGCGAGGCCGTGGCCCACCACGTGCTGACCGTCGACGGCGGCAGGATCGCGTTCCGCCACGCCCTGCTCGCCGAGGCCATCTCGGCCGACCTCCTGCCCGGCGAGCAGGTCGCGCTGCACCGCGCGTACCTGGCCGCGCTCACCGAGGACCCGGCGCTCGGCTCGCCCGCGCAGCGGGCCCACCACGCACTGTCGGCGCACGAGACGACGACGGCGCTCGTCGCGTCCCGCGAGGCTGCGCGCCGTGCCGGGCGGGTCCTCGCGCCCGCCGAGGAGCTGCGGCACCTGGAGCAGGTCCTGCGTCTGTGGGACGTCGTGCCCGAGGCCGCGGACCTGCTCGGCGAGGACCGCGTCGACGTGGCCGTCGCGGCGGCGTCCGCGGCGAGCCGCGCGGGCGAGCCGGACCGCGCGGTCGCGATCGCGCGCAAGGTCGTCGAGATGACCGCGGAGAACCCGCTGCGGCAGGCGTCGCTGCGTCACGTGCTGTCCCTGCACCTGCTCGGGATCGAGCACGTCGAGGAGGTCATCGAGCACACGGCCGCGGCCCTCGCGGTGCTGCCCACCGAGCCCCCGTCGAAGGACCGGGCGTGGACCCTCGCGACCCGCGCCCGCGCCGCGATGAACCTCGACCGGGCAGACATGGACGTGGTCGCCCAGGAGACCGCCGAAGAGGCCATCGCGGTGGCCCGCGCGATCGACGCCCCCGACGTCGAGGCCGACGCCCTGACCACGCTCGCGGTGCTCGAGGTCGACGACGCGGACCGCGCCGCCCAGCTCCTCGCCAACGCGCGCGAGCGCGCCCAGGCCGCGGGCGACCTCCTCACGGAGATGCGCTGCTGGTACAACATCGCGGCCAACCGCTACTACTCGGGGGACCTCGAGCAGGCGCTCGTCGAGGCGCACACGGGGCTCGAGCACGCGGTCGCGGCGGGGCTCGGCTGGAACGGGTACGGGGTCGAGCTCCGCCTCTTCGGCGAGCTCGTCCGGTACGCGACGGGCGACCTCCGCCCGCCGCCCACGTCCCCCGACCCCATGCCCCCGAGCGCGGTCGCCGCGCTCTCGGCCGCCCAGCTCTACGCGGCCGTCGCGCGCGGCGACGAGGGCGTGATCGAGCGCGCCCGCGCGCTGCGTCCCGAGTGGCGGCGCGACGGGCAGATCGCGCTCATCGCGGGCGGGTGCATGATCGACGCGCTCGTCTGGACGGGCCAGCGCGAGGAGGCCCTGGCGCTCGCGCAGGAGCTCATCGTCTACCTGGGCCGCACGTGGAGCGACTACTTCCTGGGCCGGATCTGGATCTCGGCGCTCGCCCTGACGGCGCTGGCCGACGCGACCGAGGAGCGCCGCCTCGTGGGCGCCCCCGTGGACGACCTGGTCGCGCAGGGCGACGCCCTCCTCACGGCGGCGGAGACCACGGCCCAGCGGGGACGTCCTCGCGGTGGCCGGCTCGGCCCCGAGGGCATCGCGTGGCTCGTGCGGGCCCGCGCCGAGCACAGCCGCCTCACGGGGACGAACGACCCGCTCCTGTGGCAGGAGGCCACGGCAGCGTTCGACTACGGCTACCGCTACGAGATCGCGCGGTCCCGCTGGCGCTGGGCCCAGTCGCTGCTGGGCGTCGGGGACCGCGAGGGCGCCGCCGCCCAGGCGGGCGAGGCTCTCGAGGAGGCCGACGACATGGGCGCCGCGCCCCTCGCGAGCGCGCTGCGGGACCTCGCGCGCCGCGGGCGCCTGGACCTGCCGGGCCTGCGCCGCGGCGCCACGACCGTGCTGACGGACCGCGAGGAGGAGGTCCTGCTGCTCGTCGCGCAGGGCCTGACCAACCGGCAGATCGGCGAGCGCCTGTTCATCAGCGGCAAGACCGTGAGCGTCCACGTCTCGAACGTCCTGGCCAAGCTGGGCGCCTCGGGCCGCACGGAAGCCGTCTCGATCGCGCACCACCGGGGGCTGATCGAGGTCTGACGGCGGCGCGTGTGGTTCGCTGGTCGCCATGAGCGCCCCGGCCCCTGGCACCCTCGTCCTGCTGCGTCACGGGCAGAGCGTCTACAACGCGGAGAACCGGTTCACGGGCCTGCTCGACGTCGACCTCTCCGACCACGGCGTCCGCGAGGCCGAGCGGGCGGGCTCGGAACTCGCCGCGGCCTGCGCGCAGGACCCGACGCTCGTCCCGCGCCGCGTGCTGACCTCGCCGCTCGTGCGTGCCTCGGCGACCGCGGCGATCGTCGCGGCGCGACTCCCGGGGCCGCCTCCCCTGGTCCCCGAGTGGCGTCTGGTCGAGCGGCACTACGGCGCGTTCACCGACGACCTGCGCGAGTCCGTCCGGGCCGAGTTCGGCGAGACCGCGTACTGGGAGTACCGGCGCTCGTTCGACCACCGGCCGCCGCCCGTCGAGGAGGGCAGCGAGGCCGCGGCGGCCGTCGCGGACACCTTCTCCCGCCTGCCCGACGCCGCCCGGGTCGGCATGCGTCGCGACACCGAGTCGCTCGCGGACGTCGTCGACCGCCTCGCGCCGCTGTGGGCGACGGTGCGCCGGGCCCTCGACCGCGGCGAGAACCTCCTCGTCGTGGCGCACGGCAACTCGCTGCGCGCGTTCGTGATGCTCGTCGACCGGCTCACGGCCCCCGAGGTCCAGGTCCTCAACGTCCCCACGGGCCTCCCGCTCGTCTACCGCTTCGAGCGCCAGGTGCCCGACGACGCCGCACACCCGGGCGGGGAGCCCCACCCGGGTGCGCAGCCGGGTGCTCAGGCGGCCGGAGGCCACCTCGTGCCCGTGCACCGCGGCGGGCTCTACCTCGACGCGGACCGTGCGGCGGCCGAGCTGGCCGACCTGGAGCGGCGCGGCGGGACGTGAGTCACGAGCCCACGCGCAGGCCTCCGTCGTCCGAGGGGCTCCTCTCCACCTTGCAGTAGGTCAGGTCAGCGGTGCTGGTGATGATGCGGTCCTCCTGCTCGGTCGTGAGGCCCTCCCGGAAGGACCCCTCGGTGGTGTCGTCAGCCGCGCGGCACCGGAACAGGACCTGGTTGCCGCCCGCGTCCAGGACGGCGACGTCCTCGTACGGCCCGGTCGCAAGGAGCGCCGCCCACCGGGGATCCTGCTCCTGGCTCTGGATCGCGACCCGGCTCTGCGCGTCGTAGGACACCGCGCACCCGTCGACCAGCTCCGTGCAAGCCCCCGTCGTCCGGGGGCCGTCCCCGAACGAGGCCGTCATCCGGGGTTCGAACGCGGTCTCCCCCGTCAGCGCGAGAGCAAAGGGGGCCTGCGCCCGCTCGGGGATCGTCAGCGTGGGGACGAGCAGCAACGTGCCGGTCTTCCCGTCGGCCTGTGTGATGGGCTCCCAGGACGAGACGAACGCGCTCGGCTCGTCGTCGAACAGCTCGTTCGTCGCGGCGCCGAAGACGAACTCGCCCCCCTCGGTTTCGACGACTGCGGCGGAAGAAAGGACCGGCACGAGGACCGTCGTCGGTTCGGCGCCTGCTCGGAGCCGTCGGAGCTCGGCCTCGTCCCCGGCGACCACCTGGAAGCGCTGTGTCTCTCGCGGTGCGTAGCCGAGATCTGCCATCTGCTGGATGTAGGCAGGATCCTTGGGGTCCTGCGACGGCTCGGCCCCCTCTGCCACCGCGGCATCGAGGATCTGCCCGGTCCGCGGGTCGTTCGAGACGGTCGCGTCCTCGAACGGACCACCGGCCGAGAACTCGACCGTCGAGATGATGAGGAACCGGTCGCCGTGCGCACCGGTCTCGATGCCCGTGTCGAGCACGACGGTCTCGTCCGGCAGCTCGTAGGCCGCCGCCTCCGCCACGGCCGTGATCCCGGGAGCGATCTCTCGATGCACGATCTCGGTGCTCAAGGTCTCGTAGGCCGCCGCGGGGTCGAGCTCGTGAGCCACCTGGCTGGGGAGGCCGCTCGCGACCCCGACGCCCAGGACGGCGAACGCCGTGAGCACCGCGGTCCCGGTGACGGCCCGCCGGGCTGTGGCCTTGCGTCGGCTCGTGACGAGCACGACGGGCAGGTCGAGCGTCGAGGGCGGGACGGAGTCGGCCGCAGCGTGCAGACGGTCGAAGAGGTCGTCGTGCGGTCCGGTCATGAGGAGCTGCCCTTCCGGGAGGAGTCGTCGAGGATCGCGCGGAGCCGGGCGAGCGCCCGGGACGCGGTCGACTTCACGGTGCCGACCGGGATGCCGAGCTCTGTGGAGACCTCGGTCTCCGAGAGGTCGAGCATGTGCCGCATCACCACGACACGGCGTTGCTTGAGGGGGAGCTGCAGGAGGGCGCGGACCACCAGGTCGCGGTCGTCCACGGTGGCGGGCGCCGCACCCACCGAGGAGCCGGCGCGCGGCGCGTCGGTCGTGCCCTCGGAGTGGTCGCGGAGGTCGTCCGGGCCGGACAGCACCTCGCGGCGGGTACGCCGCCACGTGTCGACCCGCAGGTTCGCGAGGATCCTGCGCGCGTAGACGAGCGGGTCACCGTCGCGGGCCCTGGACCATGCCCGGTACGTGCGTTCGAACGTCTGCTGCGTGAGCTCCTCGGCGCGGTGCTGGTCGCCGCACAGGAGGTAGGCCATGCGGTGCAGCGGGCCGACGGCCTGCTCCATGAACGCCGTGAACTCGGCGTTCCGGCTCGCACGCAGGATCACGCCGCCGCCCTCGCCGTCCTCGGCAGGGAACCCCTCGTCGAACTGCTGGTCGAAGAGGTCCGGTGCGGCGTCGTCGGGCACTCGTCGCGGACCGCCCTGCAGGTCGCCGCCGCCCACGAGCGGCATGACCGCCGTCACGGCAGCGCCCCGGGCACCGAGGGCCGGAGGTCTCCGGTCGAGGGGCCCGTCCGCCGGGACTCGAGCAGCTCGACGTCCCGTGTCAGGCCGTCGCGGACGTGCCTGCCCAGGAGCGATCTCTGCTCGGGCGTGAACCTGCTCCGGTCGCCTGCCACGGGTCCTGCCGTCCCGTGCTCCAGCCGGTCCAGGGCCACGATGCGGTCGAGCAGTCCGAGGATCTCGGCCCGTTCGGCCCGGCCGGACAGGTGCACGGCCACGACCCGGTCCGCGAGCGCCCGCTGCGCATCGAGGACGCCGAAGCGCGAGCCGTCCAGCAGCACCGTGCCCAGCGGTCTGCGCACGACCAGCCACCCCCTGTCGTCGTCGGTCGTCACGACCCGGGCGCCGCGTACCGTCACGCGGTGCGACACGAGCGACCACCGGACGATGATCGCGCACACGGGCAGCGCGAGAGCGAGGAGGACCACGCTGAGGACGGGTTGTGGTGAGGGCCAGGTCAGGCCGACCGCGAGGAGCGAGCCCCCGACGCTCGCGACGACGACGACCGACCCCGCCGGCCCGCTGCCCAGCCTGTCCCGGAGCCGCCCCCTGACGGCTCGAGACCTCGCTGTCACGGGTCCGGACGACGCGTTGGTGCCCCCTGCCCCCCGTGCGCCGGAACCTCTCGGCGGGGGTCGGTACGTTGTCCTCACGACCAGTACACGCAGCCGAGGGCACGAAGGTTCCACCCGGCCGGGTCCCAGTTCTTCTCCCGGGTGCTCACAGGCTCCGCCGAGGTTCCTCGCACGCGCCGCACACATAACCTACGCATCCGTAGGTTACGGTGTAGTAGTGAACACCTTGGCAAAGCAGCCCTGGCTGAGTCGGTACTCCCCAGGGGTTCCCGCGACCGTCGACGTCCCCGACGAGCCCGTGACCGCGGCGCTCGCCCGAGCGGCTGCCCGCTGGCCCGACCGGGTCGCGGTCGACTTCTTCGGTGCGACCGTCACGTACGCGCACCTGGCCGAGAAGGTGGACCGCGCCGCGAGCGCCCTGTCCACGCTCGGCGTGGGGCGTGGCGACCGGATCGCGCTCGTCATGCCCAACAGCTCCTCGCACCTCGTCGCGTTCTACGCCGCGCTGCGCCTGGGTGCGACGGTCGTCGAGCACAACCCCACCTACTCGTCCGACGAGCTGGCCCACCAGCTCGCCGACTCGGGTGCGACCGTCGCGCTCGTCTGGCAGAAGGCCGTCCCGACGGTCCTCGCCGCGAAGCCGGGCACCGGGCTGCGCACGGTCGTGTCGGTCGACATCGCCCGTGACCTGCCCCTCGTCAAGCGCATCGCGCTGCACCTGCCCGTCACGGCGGCGCGCACGCAGAAGGCCGCGCTGCGAGGCCCGGCGACGGCAGGCGTCCCCGACTGGCACCGGCTCGTCGCGAGCGCAGGTCCGCTCGACCCGTCGACCCCCCAGCCCGAGGCCGACGACGTCGCCCTCCTCCAGTACACGGGCGGCACGACGGGCACGCCCAAGGGCGCGGTCCTGACGCACCGCAACCTCGTCGCGAACACCGTGCAGGGCCAGGCGTGGGCGTCGTTCCGCGAGGGCGAGGAGACCGTCTACGGCGTCCTGCCGTTCTTCCACGCGTTCGGCCTCATGTTCTGCCTGACCCTGCCCGCGCGCATCGGCGCGACGCTCGTCGCGTTCCCCAAGTTCGACGCCGAGTCGTTCCTGGCCGCGCAGAAGCGTCGCCCCGCGACCTTCCTCCCGGGCGTCGCGCCCATGTTCGACCGCATCGCCGCCGCGGCCGCCAAGGCCCGCGCGGCGGGCAAGCCTGTCGACCTGCACTCGATCCGGCTCGCGTTCGCGGGGGCCATGCCCATCAGCCCGACGACGGCGCGCACCTGGGAGGAGGCGACCGGCGGCCTGCTCATCGAGGGCTACGGCATGACCGAGACGTCCCCCGTCGCGCTCGGCAACCCGGTCTCGGCCGACCGCCGCCCCGGCACGCTCGGCCTGCCGTTCCCGAGCACCGACATCCGGGTCGTCGACCAGGACGACCCGACCAAGGACGTCGAACCGGACGAGACCGGCACGGTCCGCGGCGAGCTGCTCATCCACGGGCCGCAGGTCTTCCAGGGCTACTGGAACCGCCCCGAGGAGACGGCTCACCAGCTCCTCGACGGCGGCTGGCTGCGCACGGGCGACGTCGTGACCGTGGACGCGGACGGCGTCGTCACGCTCGTCGACCGCATCAAGGAGATGATCATCACCGGCGGGTTCAAGATCTACCCGTCGCAGGTCGAGGACCACCTGCGCCTCATGCCCGGGATCCGGGACGTCGCCGTCGTGGGACTGCCCGGCGAGGGCTCGGACGAGCGGGTGGCCGCGGCCGTCGTGCTCGACGAGGACCAGAGCACCGCGAGCGGGCTCCCGATCGACCTCGCGGCCGTGCGCGAGTGGGGCGAGCAGAAGCTCGCCCGCTACGCCCTGCCCAAGCACCTGTTCGTCGTGCCCGACCTGCCCCGCTCGCAGATCGGCAAGGTGCTGCGCCGCGTCGTCCGCGAGAACGTGCTGGGCAAGCCGACCGACGGCGACGGGCCGGGGCACCCGACGGGCGGCGCGGCCCCGACCGCCTGACGGTCCTCTCCGTCCGTCAGGGAGCCAGCAGGTCCCGGACGTGCGCCGCGATGTCGTCACGTACGAGCCGCATGCGCTCCATGCCCTCGATCCCCCGGAGCGAGGGCTCGTCGGTGTCCCAGACCACGACGGGCGTCCCGTCGTCGGTGGTCACCTGCGCCTCCCGGCCGAGGACGACCACGACGTCCGCGGCCGCGACCAGCTCGGGGGTCAGGGGCTTGGGGTGCTCGCCCGACAGGTCGACGCCGACCTCCTCGAGCGAGGCGACCGAGAGCGCGTTGAGGCTCGACCCCGGGGAGGTCCCGGCCGAGTCGACCCGGACGTCGGGCGCGATCTTCCGGGCCAGCCCGGCGGCCATCTGCGACTTGCCGCCGTTCTTGACGCAGACGAACAGGACGGATCGGGGGGTGCTCACAGGGGTCCTCCTGGTCGTCGGCCGACCGGCCGTGGCCAGGCCCCCCGTGGGCCGTGCCGGTCATGAGACCCAGGCTACCGGCGTCTCGTGGCGCACCCCCGAGGGTGCGCCACGAGAGCCCCGAGGTCACCAGGCCGGGTCGTCCATCGAGAGACCCTGCGACGTGAGGTAGGCCTGCGACGCCGCGAGCGCCGCCTGCTCGACCGAGCGGCGCTGCTCGAGCTGGTCCCCGGCACGCGCGATGTACTCGGACTGCCCCGCCGCGTCGACGTCCGCGAGGCGCTGGACGACGTCGAGCTCGTCCTTGCACGCGACGTCGATCCTGCCGATCCGCACCTGCTCGTCGAGCGAGGCGCCCACCGCGGCAGGGGGCACCATGCCCTGGCCCTCTGCCGGCGGCTCGACGCCCGCGTCCGTCAGGCACTGCCGCCACTCCGCGAGCACGGCGCGTCCCTCGCCCGTGGTGTCGTACTGCGTCCACCCCGTGGGAGCGGACTCCTCGAACTGGCTCGGGTCCCAGTCCAGTCCCTGGGCCCGGATCTCGCCCAAGCACTCGGCCCGACGCGCCTCCGCGGGGCCGGACGACCGGAAGACGTTGGGGTCGACCTCCTCCTGGACCCCGTACCCCGTCTGCTCGAGCGTCTCGAGCCGCCACGCGCCGTACCTCTCCGCGTTCCCGTTCCCGGGCGGCACGCGCACCGGACCGACCAGCTCGAGGGTGTCCCCGAACCCGGCCTCGGTCAGGCAGCTCGCGAGATACACCTCGCGCGCGGACGTGATCGTCGCGTGCTCGTGCCGCCCCAGGAGGACGGAGTCGAGAGGCAGCGTGATCGTCCCGCTCGCCTCGTCGACCACGGCCCCCTGCGCCTCGACCGTCCCCGGGCCGGCAGGACTGACCGGTGCGGTCGGGCTCGGGCCGCTCGCGGCCGGCGCGAGCGTCGTCACCGGCGCGTCACCGGCCCCGCCGGCGCCCAGGTACAGGCCCGCGCACAGCACGCCGACACCCATCGTGGTGCCGCTCGCCCGCAGCACCCGACGCCGTCGCCCGCGTCTGAGCACCTCTGCCCGGTCGATCGGCACGGGCGGGACGTTCCCCGCCATGGTCCGCAGCCTGCTGACGAGCAGCTCGTCGTCGTTCATCGTGTCGTCTCCTTCGAGGTGGTCGGGGCGTCCGTCGTCGTGAGCAGGACGCGAAGCTGAGCGAGGCCGCGCGAAGCGGTGGACTTCACGGTTCCCAGGCTGATGCCGAGGTCGTCCGCGACCTGCCGCTCGGGCAGGTCGAGCAGGTAGCGCAGGACGATCACCCGACGACGACGCACGCTCAGCTGGAGGAGCGCCTGCACGAGCTCCTCGCGTTCGGCGTGCGCATGCTCGCTGGAGGACACCTGCAGCGGGGGCAGGTCCTCGGGTGGGAGGAGCTGCTCACGGCGGTGCTTGCGCCACGAGTCGATCCGCGCGTTCGCGATGACCCGTCTCGCGTAGGCGAGCGGGTCGGTCGCCTTGGCCCGAGGCCACGCCACGTACGTGCGCACGAGCGCCGTCTGCACGAGCTCCTCCGCCCTGTGCCCGTCGCCGCACAGCAACCATGCCGTCCGCACGAGCAGCGGCTCTGCCTCTGCCATGAAGGCCGAGAACTCCGCGTCGCGGGTCCGGCGTTCGCTGTGTTCCACAGGGAGCCGGTGGTCCTCGGCGTTGTCGCCCGTCACGAGCGCCCCCTCACTTGTCCATGTCGTCACACCGGAAACACGTGCGACCGGGCACGGAGGTTGCCCGGTCGACCTGGTGGCGGCGGTCGCGGGCAGCGGCCTGCCGCGCTTTCCGCACGGTACAGGCGCCCGGAAGATGCTCACGCACCTCTCCGTCTGACCGCTCGCGCGGCTCGCGTCGCGCGCAGAGGCCACGTCGGCGGACGGGTCAGCGCTCGCCGTCGGGCACGTCGCCGTGGGCCACCAGGACAGGCCACCGCGCGTGGTGCAGGACCGACTGGCTGACCGAGCCCAGGACGGGGCCGAGCACTCTCCCATGCCCCCTCGAACCGACCGCGACGAGCGAGGCCGTGTCGCCCGCGACCTGGGCGATCGCGTCCGAGGGAGTCCCCTCGACGACGAACGTCCGCACCTCGACGCCCTCGTGCGCCTCGTGCGCCGTCTGCGCGGCCGCCTCGACGACGCGCCGCGCCCGATCTGTGGACTCGGTCCGCAACGCGTCCGACCGCGCGACGAGGGGGCTGGTCAGCAGGTCCGCCGCGACGGTGTACGCGCAGACGAGATCGAGCGGCACCCCGCGGACCGACGCCTCCAGCGCAGCCGCCCGCACCGCCGCCGTCGAGTGCGTGGATCCGTCCACGCCGATCACGACCGGACCGTCGCTCCGAGGCGACACCCCGGGCGGGACCACGACCACGGGAGCCGCTGCGTCCGCAGCGAGCCGAGCGCTCACCGAACCGAGGAAGAGCGAGCCGAGCGCCCCGTGGCCGCGTGAACCCACGACGAGGAGCGTGGCGCCGTTCTCGGCCTCCTCCCGGAGGACCGATGCCGCTGCTCCCTCGAGAACCCACGCCTCGACGGGGACCCCGGGAGCCGTCTCGTGCACCAGGTCGCGGGCAGTGTCGAGGGGAACGTCGGGGCCCGGCTCGGGAACGATCGGCGGGAGGCAGAAGCCTCCCTCGAAGACCGGGTCGGACGCGGGACGGCGGCGGGCGTGGATCACGCGCAGAGGCGCTCCTCGCAGGCGGGCCTCCTGCGCGGCCCACGTCAGCGCCTGACGGCTCGTGCTCGAACCGTCGATGCCGACGACGACCGGTGCGATGGTCATGACGTCTCTCCTGTTCCGGCAGGTACCTGCCAGGTCGTGCGGGGGTACGGGTGCGGTTGCGGTTGCGGGCGGAGGGAGCGACCCGGCGGCGTCAGGTCGCTCCGCTCCGCCTCGGCCTCTGGCTATCGGCCTCGCCGACGCCGAGCGATGCCCACGAGCCCTGCCCCGGCGCCGAAGGCGCCCGCGGCGAGGGCCGCCGCGACCGTGCTCGCACCGGTCGTCGCCAGGGAGCCGGTGGGGACTTGCGCCGTCGTGGCGTGCTCCACGGCACGGAGAGAGGTCGGCGTGGCCTGTTCGGACGGCCGCTCGACCAGTGTCACGGTCGGGAAGGACGGGGTCTCCAGGACCGTCGGCGCGAGCGGGACCGCCGGGACGGCGGGCTCGGGAATCTGCTCCGGCTCGGGCTCCGGCTCCGGCTTTGGCTCGGGCTCCGGCTCGGGAGTCGGCTCGGGGGTCGGCTCCGGCTCGGGGTCCGGCTCCGGGGCGCTGGGCACGCAGAACTCCCAGTCCTTCTCGTCGACCCCTCCTCGACCCGAGTTGTCCTCACCGAAGTGATAGTCGTAACCGTTGGACTCGGTCCACCTGATGCACATCCCTGGCTCCAGCCCGAAGTACGACCAGGGGATGAAGGTCGCACCGATGAGCTCGCGGTGACTGTCGATGCTCACGTTCTGCGCGCCGGGCACGTTGATGTTGACGTAGCCGCTCGCGGGAATCTGGTCGTCGAAGTGCAGTCCGTCGGCCTCCCACCAGAACGGCCGGTAGATGCCGTCGTCCTGGTACCCCGGGGTCACGACGATCCGGTCGCCGTTCGCCTCGCAGTCGGCACAGTCCTGGGCGACGCTCTCCGGGGCCGCCTCGGTCTCTGTTGCTTCCTCGGTCGGGACGGTCGCCTCGCCGGCAGCGGGATCGACGGTATCGACGAGGTCCGTGGGGACCGGCGAGTCTTCGGCGGGCGCCTCGTCGGTATCGCCGTCGGCGACCTCTGCCACGTCCGGGACCTCCTGTTCGGCGCCGGACTCGGTCTCGGTCGTCGTGGCCTGCGCCGAGTCCTGCGCCGCGTCCGGGATCGCGTCGATCACCGACGCGGTGGGGATGTCGACGGCGGCCGCGGTGGGGGACGTCGCGCCCTCCGCCGACGCCTGCGAAGCCACGGGCACCGTGGTGAGCAGCAGCGCCAGGGCTGCCGCCGGCATGGTCGGGTTGTTCATGGTCCACTCCTCTTCTTCTGAGTTCGTCAGGGGTCATGGGGTAGTGCCGGGGCACCGGGCACGTGGAGGGGGCTCAGGCCGCTGCGGGAGCCCCCCGAGCGTGCTGCACGTGGTGCCATCCCACGTCTCGGACAGCGACCGCCAGAAGGCAGGCACGCAGGTAGGCGACCTGCAGGAACATGTCGTACGTGAGCTCCGGCAGCACGAGCGCGGCGAGCAACCGCGCCCTGGGTCCGTTGTCCAACACCGTCACCAGTCGCTCGGCGACGAGCACTGCACCCACCGCGATCCACGCAGGCACGATCCGGAAGGAACCCGTCGCGACGCTGAGCGCGGTGAGGAGCACGAGGGACATGAGCATGAACGCGCTGAGCGCGAGCATGACCTGCTGCCCGACGTAGCGCGCCGTGACCCGGGTCAACCCGTAGCTGCGGAGGTTGTCGAGCATCCCCTTGTACCAGCGCACCCTCTGACGGTGGAGGTCCCGGGCAGTCGGCATGAGCTCGGTCGTGCAGGACATGCTCAGCGGCGACGCGAGCCCGTACCCGAGCGTGCGCAGCGCGAGCGTCAGCTCGGAGTCCTCGGTGATGGCCCCCGGGTCGTACACCGCACCCGGCGGTCCCGGGAGCCGCCCGCCGCGGTGGCGTGCGACGTCCGCGAGCGCCTCGGTCCGGATCAGCGCAGCGGTGCCCGTCAGGACCGCGGTCCGTCCGGTCACGTCGATCTGCACCGCGTATCTCGCGTACTCGTTGGACTGCATCTGCTCGAGCACCGAACGGGGCGGGGTGCCGCGGAAGACGCCACCCACGGCTCCGAGCGCGGGATCCTCGTCGAGAAGGGCCAGGCCCTCCTCGACGAAGGTCGGGGCGATCGACGTGTCGGCGTCGAGGACCAGGACGTTCTCCGCGTCCACGACCGCCAGGGCCTGGTTGAGCGCACCGGCCTTGCGGCCAGTGTTGCCCACGGTCTCCACGACGTCGGCGCCCAGCGCGCGTGAGACCTCGACCGTGCGGTCGGTGCTGTTGTCGGACACGACCAGCACCCGGTCGACCGGACGCGTCTGGGCCCGCAGCGACGCCAGCGTGCCGGGCAGCGCCTCGGCCTCGTCGTGCGCGGGGACCACGGCGACGACCCGAGGCGCAGCCGCGGCCGTCATCGCTGGACGGCGTGCCGCCTGCGCAGCACGCGCGCCGTCGTGACGAGCGCGAGACCCACCACGAGCAGCGTCCACGCAGCCACCACGGAGAATCCCGTCGCCACGGCACCTGTCGTGGCCAGTGCTGCTCCTGCCTGAGTCGTACCCAGCTGGTACACGGTTCCACCTTTCCCTCGTCGGTGGAACCACCGTGCCGCGACGCGGGCGGCACTCAGCCGGGGCATGGCAGGACATAAGCACCCTGGCAGGGGGCACGTGAGCACCACGGTCCGGCGCCCGGTGCCCGGGGGGCGGGCCCTCTGGGTACCTGCCGGGGTGGCCTGGGTCGACGACCCGGCTAGAGCCACCGTCCGATCTCGTCGCGCGAGCCGACACCGAGCTTGCGGAAGATCCGGTAGACGTGGTTGTCGACCGTCCTCTCGCTGAGCACGAGACGCGCGGCCACCTCCCGGTTGCTCAGCCCGTCGGCGACGAGCCTGGCCACCTCGGCCTCCCGAGGGGTGAGCCCCGACGTGTCGGACGTCGCGACGAGCAGGCCCAGCTCGTCCCCGACCTGCTCCGCGGCGGTGCGCAGCCGCGCGGACTCGGCCGTCGCCCGTGCGCTCTGGCCGTCCTCGCGCAGGAGCCTGACGGCCGCCGTGTGGGCGCGCGTGGCGTAGACGACGAGCCGTCGGTCCTTCAGGTCGTCCACACACCGGAGCAGCGCCTCGGGATCGCGCTCCGCCGCGGCGAGGAGGTAGCGGCCGAGGGCCGGGAGCACGGTGCCCTGCGCGCCGAGCGCGAGGGCGGCGAGCCGGGGTGCACGGTCCTGGTCCGGCCAGAGGTCGACGAGCAGCGCGCCGTCGAAGACAGCCGCCAGGACATGCCCCCGGTCCATGAGCGAGGAGACGTCGTCCCATGCCTCCCGGGTGGCCTCGCGGGGGCCCTCCCCGGACGAGAGGGCCAGGACCGCGCGGGGTACGGCGGGGCGTGCGAGCGGGGTGAACGCTCCCACCAGACGCATCGACTCGAGCTGCGAGACCAGCGACCTGGCGCTGCGGACGTTGCCCTCCAGGAAGGACAGGGCCGCCGCGAGCGTCAGCAGTCCCGCGCGGGTGGTCGGCCGCAGGGGGGCGGGCGCACTGATCGCGAAGATGCTCGTCAGGTGGTCTCGCAGGCTCGTGAACCGACCCTGCAGGAACAGGCCCAGGGCTACCACGTAGCCGTGCGGCTCGATCATGTCCCGTTCGAGCGTGCCGCGGGCCTCGTCGAGGAGCCGCATGGACCGGTCGGTCGCGGCGACGATCTGCCCGGAGAGCATCTGCGCCTGGGGCACGAGCGACGCCGCGTCCTGTCTCGGCGACGTCTCGGGAAGGGTCACCTCGGCGAGCTCGTGCCAGGCGTCGACGACGCGACCCTGCGCGAGGAGCGACTCGCCGCGCACGAGCCGCACGACGTCGTCGGACTGGATCAGGATCCCGCCCTGGGCGCGGACGAGGCCGTCGTCCTCCGCTCGCGAGGGCATGTCGTCCGCACGAGGTGCCGTGGGAGCGTCCTGTCCACGCTCGGACCAGGCCGCCGCCTGCTCGGCGTGCCCGCCGACCTCCACGACGAGGCGGACGTGCTGCGCGATGGCGTCGAAGAGCGGGGCCTCGCCGGCCACGTCGTGGGCTGCGAGGTCCGACAGCCCGGTCAGGGCCCCCCGCGCGTCGTGGAGCACGAGCGCTCGGTAGCCCGCTTCCCAGGCCCGCACGAACGCCACGTACCCGGGTGGTTCGACCGCCTCGTGCCTGCGCGTCTCGGCGAGCACCTCGCTGATCCGTTCCGCCGGGGCCCCGTCGACGAGCAGGGCGTCCAGGTAGAGCACCGTGTTGCGGCTGGTCGGCTCGCGCCGCCACGCCTCCCGGTGGACCAGGAGCTGGGTCGCGGCCCGCTCCCGCAGGATGCGGCCGAGGATCGCCGCGGACTCAGGGGACGACGACCAGCCCATGGGCGAGCCCAGCAGAGGCCGTCGAAGGGCCGTCGCCTCGTCGTCGTCCACCGCGAGCGTGGCGCTGATCGCCTCGAGCGCATGGAGCCCCCTCGCCCCGTGCCCGGTGTGCCGAAGGTGCTCGGCGAGCAGCGGTGGGAAGACGACGACGAGCGAGCGGTCCTCCTCCTCGACGAGCCGCACGAGCCCGTGGTCGTCGAGGGTGACGACCACGGGCCACGGGACGAGTCGGCGCACGGTCGCGACCTCGGCCGGGCCGAGCGTCGACAAGATGCCCAGCCCGTCGCGAGCCTCCTCGCCGAGATCCCCGAGCAGGCGCCCGACGGCCACCGTGAGAGCCGGCGTCCAGAGGTCGCGCCGAGCGATCCACCGTCCCTCGAACTCCGTCAGGTGCCCCGCACGACGGGCCTCGAGCACGATCGACCGGGCGATTCCCGGCAGCCCGCCCGACAGGGAGTAGACCCGACCGGCCACGTCGGAGTCCACCTGGCCCCCGAGGACCTCGGACGCCATCCGGTGCACCTCCTCGAACGGCAGCACCGGCATCCACAGCACGGTCGCGTCGCGTCCCAGGAGCACCCGCTCGACCGATCGCTCCCCCGGGAACGGCGGCCGCACGGTCGCCACGACGCTCGCACCGACGCGCCGGACGACGGCAGCGACCACCGCTGCCGACGCGTCGTCCAGGGCGTCCACGTCGTCGAGCACGAAGAGCGTCCGGCCGGTCCCTGCGGCCCGGGCCACGTCCTCCACCGCGGTCGCCAACGCGCCCAGCGAGCCGGTGGGCCCCGTGACGAGACCCGCGAGGACGAGCCCCTCGAGCGGACGGTCCCCCATCCCACCGGCGCCGGGAACCCGGACCACGTGCCACCCGTCGTCGTCCGCAGCATCGCGGACCTGGTCGAGGAGCGTCGACCGGCCGGAGCCCGGCAGCCCGACCACCGACACCGACGTCCCGGCAGCGATCGCCCGGGCGACGAGGTCGAGCAGGGGCACGCGGGGCGTGGGGAGGCTCATCGACCCACCCTGGGGACCAGGCGCGGCCTGCTGTGTCGCCCGCGCCCGTCGGTCCTCAGCGCCCGATCCCGTCGAGGAAGCGGACGACCCGCTCGGTGAGCAGGCGAGCCGCGTGCTCGTCGTACGAGGGCAGGCTCGCGTCCGCGAACAGGTGCGCGTCCCCCGGGTAGAGGAACAGCTCGGCCTCGCCGGGCGCAGCCTCGACCAGGGCTCGGGCGGCGTCGAGGTCTCCCTCGTCGACGAAGATCGGGTCGGCGTCCATGCCGTGGATCTGCACGGGGACCCCGAGCGGCCAGCCGTCGCCGAACTCCGACGTCGGGATGCACGAGGAGAAGAGCAGGGCTCCCTGTGCGCCCTCGCGGGTCTGGGCGAGCATCTGTGCGGGCACCACCCCGAGCGAGAACCCGGCGAGGACCAGCTCCTCGGGCAGCCCGTCCGCGACCGTCGCGCCGCGGGCCAGGATCGTGTCGAACCCGATCTGCTCGACGTATCCCATGCCGCTCTCGATGTCGGGGAACGTCCTGCCCTCGTAGAGGTCCGGCAGGTGCACGACGTGCCCGGCCTCGCGCAGCGTCTCGGCGAACGCGCGGACCCCGGGCGTCAGCCCGAGCGAGTGGTGGAAGAGCAGTACCTCGGCCATGGGGGCTCCTTCGCGTCACGGGCGCCGGGGAGCGACGCCGCCCTCCCGATCATCGCGCAGACCGCCCACGCGCGCCGGGCGCGGGGGCGCGGGAGGACCGGGAGGTGCGGGAGTGCTGGGTGCCGCACCGGGCGGCGCTGCCTCAGCGACCGACCGGCACCGGCCCCAGCCGTCGCAGCAGCGCCAGGCGGCTCGCCGTGCGCCCGACGTCGAGCGCGACGCCCTCCTCGCCGTGGCGGCGCAGCGTCTCGTCGGGGTCCTGGTGGGCCAGGACGTGCAGCGGCACGTCGCGGTCGCACAGCACGTCGACGAGGTTCGCGAACCGCTGCCCCGTGTCGGGGGCCTGCGCGCCCAGGGCCGGTACGCCGTCGAGCACCACGGACCCGTACCGGTCGGCGAGGTGCAGGACGTCCGAGACCGCGGTGCGTCCCGCGCACCAGTGCTCGAAAGCGAGCCACACGATCGCGTCCCGAAGGGCGAGGACAGGGTGCTCGCGCGACCCGACGCGCACGGTCGTCGCCTCGGCGGGCTCGGGGCGTGCGAGGCCGGCGGCCGCGAGCCGGGCGTCCGTCGCGGGCCACACGAACGCACCGCCACGGAATCCGCGCAGGTCCTCGCTCGGCGAGCGCCGGTGGTCGCGGTCGCCGCCGATCTCGACGACGTCGAGGCGCGCGGTCAGCAGGTCGATCGTCGGGACGAACAGGTGGTGGTAGGCAGGGCTCGGCATGAGGCCCGACGGCGGGTAGTTCGACGTCAGGACCACGCGCACCCCGCGCTCGTCGAGGACGCGGACGGCGCGGGCGACGAGCATGGCGTCGCCCGCGTCGTGCACGTGGAACTCGTCGAAGCACACGAGCCGGGCCTCGCCGAGGATCGCGTCGAGCGCGGCGTCGATCGACCCGCGGTGGAAACGCTCGCCGTGCAGGCGGCGCAGGAAGTCGTGGAAGTGGACACGGACGCAGGCGCTGCCGCCGGACCCCGCGACGGTCGCGAGGAACACGTCCATGAGCCAGGTCTTGCCGCGCCCCACGGGCCCCCACAGGTAGAGGCCGCTCAGCGCGTCGGGTGCCGGGGCGTCGAGCCGTCCCGCCAGGGCGTCGAGGGCCAGGACCGCGGGTTCCTGGCCGGGGTCGAGCGAGAAGCCGCGCCGGGCGGCGTCCTGCCCGACGGCGTCGCGCACCACGGTCGGCGGGTCCGCCGGGGTGTCGATCAGGTCCCTCGGTCGCGCCTCGTCCACGCGTCCGAGGGTACGCGACGGGCTCGCGACCGTCCGTGGGGGGGGGGGGGGGGGGGGGGGGGGGGGGG